>JBCBVM010000008.1:0-131805 GCA_039817645.1 Pseudomonadota bacterium
CCCCCATCCAGCGTATCGTTGCCGCTGCCGCCGTCGATTTGATCGTTGCCGCTGTCGCCCGACAGGATGTCATCGCCCGACCCACCATCGATGGTGTCATTGCCCGTCCCGCCCGAAACGGTGTCGTTGTCGGCCCCCGCATCGACGATGTCGTTGCCGCCACCGGCTTCGATGCTGTCGGCATTGCCTTGGGACGAAACCGAATCGAACCGGATGTCGGAAAAGAAGATCGCCTGCTGCGTGTCACCGCCATTGTCATAGGTCACGACGACCTGGCTGACGGGACCGGGGATCGACACGCGGATGGCGCCGTCGGTCTGGTTCGGTTCGTCGGAATCGATGGTGCCGGTGACTTGGTCGCCCGCGGCGTTCAGGACGTCATTGCCCAGCACCGTCAGGTCCACGGGCACTGGGTTGCCATCCACATCGAAGGCCGTGACCCGCACAATGTCCTGGAAGTTGTTGCCGCCGTTGATGACGCCATCAATATCCGTGATCAGGAACTCGACATTGTTCACCTGGTCCGAGGTGCCCGCCCCAGAGACCGCGTCGAAGTCGATGGTGACGGTGGAATCCGTCTGGCTGCCGGTGGCGAACAGCCGACCGGTGGAGTTGACATCGAACCCCTGCCCCGACGGCAAAGTCTCGGTCGTGTTGCCGTTATTGTCTTCGAAATTGCCGATGAAGGTGCCGCCCGACGACAGCGAACTGCTGACCGAGACGTCGACCCCGTTCACCGTCTGGCTGACGCCACCGGCAACATTGGCGTTGTCGCCCAGCTGGGACCATTCGAACAGGCTTTCGGTCGTGGCAGAGGTGAATTGGTCATTGCCATCGACCACATCCCCATTGGGGTCGCCGTCGTAATCCACGTCGATGACGTCATTGCCACCGGTGCCCGACACGATGCCATCGTTGAAATCGGCATAGTCAAAGGTCACGCCTTCGGGGACGGAGACGGAGGAATCGAAGTCGACCGTCTCGTAGGTGCGGCCCGCGACCAAGGGTTTCGAGGACAGCGTGAAGCGCGCGCCGCCTTCGTTGACGTTGAACTGAACAACGCGAATTTCTTCGCCCGTGACGGTGTCGCGGATCAGCCAAGATTCCTCGGATTCCACATTGGCGTTGGTGGCGCTGAAGCTGCCGACCGTGACATCCGCGACCGCGGTCTCTCCGGTATATTCGTCGGCAAGGGTCGCGCTGCCATTGTTGTCGAGCACGTTGTCGGTGACCACCGCAGTGCCCGACGCCTGGGACGGACCCGTCCACGTGGCGAAGCCCCCATCCGTACGACTGAGGATCGACGACGGGTTCGCATCATAGAGACGCAGGTTGAAGATGGGCATGGCTGCTCGGCCTTTCGTCTTCCGAGAACGACTTCGTTTGCGGTCGGACCCTCTTATTTCGTGCTCTTTTACCGAGAAATTTCGACGAAATTGGGGCAGTTTACGTGAGGTTCCCCCTGGGATCTGCGCGCGCCATGCCACGCCCGGCGGCAGACGGCGCGGTGGCTCTTTTCCACTTTGGCCATTACTCCTATAGGTGCGCCCACGGCCCAGGATCGGAGGCTTTCCCATGCGCACAGCCAGCGTGACCCGAACAACCGCAGAGACGGACATCTCCGTTTCCCTCACCCTTGACGGGACGGGGCGCTATGACAATCAGACCGGCGTGGGGTTCTTTGACCATATGCTGGACCAATTGGCGCGCCACGCCCTGCTTGATTTGGAGGTGCGGTGTAAAGGCGATCTTCATATCGACGACCACCACACGGTCGAGGATGTGGGCATCGCCATTGGACAGGCCCTGACAGAGGCCATGGGCGACAAGCGGGGCATCCGACGCTACGGATCGTGCCTGTTGCCCATGGATGACGCGTTGGTGCGCGCCGCCCTGGACCTGAGCGGGCGGCCCTATCTGGCCTGGGACGTGACGATGAGCGCGCCGCAGATCAAAACCTTCGACACCGAACTGGTGCGGGAGTTCTTTCAGGCGCTGTCCACCCATGGCGGCATCACCCTGCATGTGGACGGGTTGCGCGGGATCAATGCCCACCACATCGCCGAAGCCACGTTCAAAGCGGTGGCGCGCGCCCTGCGCGACGCGCTTGAGGCGGACCCGCGCATGGCCGATGCGATCCCGTCCACCAAGGGCACGCTCTAGGCCATGCTGACCGTCCTGGTCGATTACGACAGTGGCAACCTGCACTCCGCCCAGAAAGCCTTTGAACGCATGGCGCGGGAGGGGGATGCGGGGGAGGTGCTGGTCTCCTCCCGCCCCGAAGATGTGGCCCGCGCGGACCGGGTCGTCTTGCCCGGCGATGGGGCGTTTCCCGCCTGTCGCCGGGGCCTGCAGGGGTTTGACGGGCTAGAGGACGCGGTCCTGGAGGCGGTGACGGCGCGCGCGCGCCCGTTCCTGGGCATCTGCGTCGGCATGCAGATGCTGGCCACGCTGGGGCGGGAATACGAGGAGGTGCCGGGCTTCGACCTGATCGGTGGCGTGATCGAGCGGATCGTGCCAAGCGACCCGTCGCTGAAGGTGCCCCATATGGGGTGGAACGACCTGGTAGTGACGGGCGATCACCCCGTTTTGGCCGGGGTCGGCACGGGGGATCATGCGTATTTCGTGCATTCTTATGCCATGTCCGTGGACCGACCCGGGGACCGTCTGGCCCATGTGGAGTATGGCGGCGACGTCACGGCCATCGTGGGCCGCGGCACTGTCATCGGGACACAGTTCCACCCGGAAAAGAGCCAGGCCACGGGTTTGCGGCTGATTGGGAATTTCCTGACTTGGGCCCCGTGAGGCCCGCCTTGCGTCAGGGCGGCGGGCGTTTCGCCCCTGGCCCGCCACCGGTGTGGGGGGCTTTGCCAAGCGCCTTAGACCCTCCGACCCTTTCACCTGACACAGACCCGGCAGCCTTGAATTGACCCGGGTTTTCCTACGGCCAGAAGGGTTCGCAGATGTCCGTGGGCGCGTTGACCCTGTTGGAGCAGGTTTTCGCGCAGATGCGCCCTGCCGTCGCAGAACGCCGAGTCAATCGGGTTCGGCGCAAGGCGGTCGGGCGGCCGAAACAGGATCCGGTTTAAGCGCGGGTATCCGCACATGCGCGACAAAGCTCGCGAAGGCGTCGCCATCTTTTCCCGGCCGCGCGTTCGCCATGCGAAGGTCACGAGAGGCATCGCGCCGGGGATGACCCAAGGGCACTGATACGGCGGCGCGAAGGCCCGCGTGGAAGGTCGGTGCGTCCGATGCATCCGCCAACGCGGCGGCCAACGCTAGTATGGTCATGCCCCATCATAATCCGTCAGGTCGATCAGCAAGGCGCCGTGTGGATCAAGCGAGGCGCGACAATGACCTGTCCGGTTCGCCGGACCGCATGTCCCCATGGCGCGCCGGTGGGGGTTGTGTTGGGGGGTTTTGCCCGCAGCCTCTTGCCGTGTCGGGGGGCTTTGCCCCCCGGGCCCCCCAGAGGTATTTTTGGCCAGATGACAGAGAGCGCCGCGCCGATCAGTTGACGCGGGACCAGGTTTGACCGCGGCAGATCGCGCCGCCGAGGACGCAGCCCTCGACCTTGAGGCGATTGCCATTGAGGGACATCTTGGAGCGATAGGTTTTATCCTGATCGGGCGCCCAGATGCGCCCACCGCCATAGGCCCCGCCGCCCTGGGGCTGCATGTCCCAGATGATCTGGCGGCCCACGATGGAGGTGTTGTCATTGCCCACGACCTGGCGGATCGTCCCGCAGATCTTGGCGCCGCAACCGGCCATTTGCACGACCACATAGCCGCCCGTCTCTCCCGCTTGGGAGCGCCAGGTGCCCTCCACCGGGTCGGCGCAGGCGGCTGTGGCCAGGCCCAATGTGGCCGCAGCGGCCAGGATGAGATGTTTCATATGCGTGTCCTCCCGTAGATGGCCCAAGGCTTGCCGCGCGCGGGGGGCGCCTGTCCAGCGTGACGTTTCGGCAAATGCTTCCATCCCGGGCGCGGCTGGGGCAGAAGGCGCGCGAGTTGTTGCGGAGCCCTGAGATGATCCTTTTCCCTGCCATCGATCTGAAAGACGGGACGGCCGTGCGCCTGGTCCATGGGGACATGGCATCGGCCACGGTGTTCAACGCGGACCCTGCCGCCCAGGCGCGCGCGTTCCAGGATGCGGGCTGCGATTGGGTGCATTTGGTCGATCTGAACGGCGCCTTTGCGGGGGCGCCCGTCAATGGCCATGTGGTGGACGCCATCTTGGCGGCGCTGGATGTGCCCGCCCAATTGGGCGGCGGCATCCGGGACATGGCCACGATCGAGGCGTGGCTGACGAAGGGCCTGCGCCGCGTCATTCTGGGCACCGTGGCGGTCGAGGATCCGGACCTGGTGCGAGAGGCGGCGCGCGCCTTTCCCGGGCACGTGGCCGTGGGGATCGACGCGCGCAAGGGGCGCGTGGCCACCAAGGGTTGGGCGGAGGAGACGGATGTCATGGCCACCGACCTGGCCCGGCGGTTCGAGGACGCGGGCGTGGCCGCCATCATCTATACCGATATTGACCGGGACGGCGCCATGGGCGGCCCCAATGTGGCGGCGACGGCGGATCTGGCGGCGGCGGTGACCGTGCCGGTCATCGCCTCGGGCGGCGTGTCATCCCTGGACGATTTGCGCAGCCTCAAGGCGACGGGCCGGATCGCGGGAGCGATTTCGGGTCGGGCGCTCTATGATGGGGCCATCGACCTGGGCGAGGCGCTGGCCGTCTGTCGCGGGTGAGCAGCCGGGCGCGTCTTTTGTGGGCCGTGGCCGCGGGGTTGGCGGCCTATGTCCTCAGCCGAGGGGCGATCACCGTCTTTCTGGGGGCCTATGCCTGCCCCGCCCCCGACAGTTGGTGGCCCGCCTGGGCGACGATTTGTTCGGACCGGGGGTTGGAGGGGCTGGCCCGCCGCCTGATCCGGGTCAGTTGGGACGGCGCCCTGCCGGTGATCCTGGGCGCCATCGGTTTTGCATTGGCGGGTTGGGCGCCGTGGCGGCGTTGACCACCGGCTATTCGCCGGTCGCAGCGTCCGTCAGCTTGCCCAAGGCGCCGTTGATGCGCTGCGCGGCCTCGGACGCGGGATCGACGGACAGGCCATCGAAAAGCGTTTCGGCCGTGGCATAGGTCACGGCGGCGCCGCCATTGCCATCGGCATGGACCAACACACGCAGGGGCAGCACCAGACCCGCGCGCAGGTCCTGCTGCATGACGGGCGTGCCGACCTTGGGGTTGCCGAAAATCAGAAGCTCCGCCTCGGGCAAGTCCAGATCCACGGAGGCGGCAGCCTTGGCGTGGGGCACCCGGGCGACCAGCGTGGCCCCCGCCCCTTCGACCGCGGCGGCCAGGCTGTCCGCCGTTTCGGTCACGGAATGGGCGGATGGTTTCGTGACCATTTCGGCCAGGCCGGGGGTGGCGGCCAGCAACGCGGTGGCGAGGGTCAAAACGAGGGTGCGGGGCATGGAAACTCTCCTTAGAAATCACATGCCGGACCCTGGCGCGACCATGGCAGAGAGTCCCCTCACGATGCCGTGAACGGGCGGAGGCTTGCCGAGGCAGGCGCCATGGCAAAGCCCCCAGCACGGCGGGCGCGTGGGGCGGTCAATCTCGGGCGGGGGCGAGGGCGTTGGAGGGCGCGTCGCCTTAGTCGGTATGGATCGGGCCCGCGTTCTGGGAACGAACGGACGGATCATATGCCCCCAACGGGGCTGCCTTCGCCCAAAGCCACAACGGGCCCCGGGGTCGTGCCGGCGGATCAGGCATGATCCGTCTGACCATATGTCCGGGCGGGGGCGTGAGTATCCAGCATCTGGAGGTCGTCACGGCCCGCCCCGACTGCGCGCGAGGGAGGGTATCGGCCGGAGCGGTTAACAAACGGTATAGGGCGGGCAGGGAAATGCGCGCGGCACATGGTTGCCAACGCGGCTAAACCCGGCCAAACCGCGCCTATGTTGAAGACGCGCATCATCCCCTGCCTGGACGTGGCCGATGGCCGTGTGGTGAAGGGCGTCAATTTCGTGGACCTGATCGACGCGGGCGACCCGGTGGAATCGGCCCGGGCCTATGACATGGCGGGGGCGGATGAGCTGTGCTTTCTGGACATCCATGCCACCCATGAAAACCGGGGAACCATGTACGACCTAGCCACCCGCACGGCCGAGGCGTGTTTCATGCCGCTGACCATTGGGGGTGGCGTGCGCACGGTGGACGATGTGCGCCACCTGCTGCTGGCCGGGGCGGATAAGGTCAGCTTCAACTCCGCGGCGGTGGCGGACCCGGATGTGTTGTCGCGGGCCGCCGACAAGTTCGGCAGCCAGTGCATCGTTTGCGCCATCGACGCCAAGACCGTCCGCCCCCCCGCGCCCGAAACGGGCGACCCCGGCAAGTGGGAGATTTTTACCCATGGGGGTCGCAAGGCCACGGGCATCGACGCCGTGGCGTTCGCGCAGACCGCAGCCACCAAGGGAGCCGGGGAGATCTTGCTGACGTCCATGGACCGGGACGGGACCAAAGCCGGGTTCAACCTGGCCCTGACGCGGGCCGTGTCGGATGCGGTCCCCGTGCCCGTGATCGCCTCGGGTGGGGTCGGGACGTTGGATCACCTGGTAGAGGGCGTGACCGAGGGGCGCGCCAGTGCCGTGCTGGCCGCGTCGATCTTCCATTTCGGCACCTACACCATAGCCCAGGCCAAGGCCCATATGGCCGCCGCCGGCATTCCCATGCGGATGGAGTGACCCATGCACGCCCTTGACCATCTTTGGCAGACCATCGCGGCGCGCAAGACCGCCGACCCGGACAGCAGTTGGACCGCGCACTTGCTGGCCAAGGGGCCAGAGAAATGCGCGGAGAAGTTCGGCGAGGAAGCCGTGGAGGCCATCATCGAAGCAGTGAAAGGCGACGGGGACGCGCTGGTGCGCGAGGGGGCGGATGTCCTTTACCATTTCTGCGTCATGCTGGCGGCGCGGGGGGTGGATCTGGCCGATGTGCTGGCGGAGTTGGAGCGGCGGCACGGCACGTCTGGCCTGGAGGAGAAGGCGGGGCGCTAGGCTGGGATTGATCGCCGGTCAACCGGGCCGCGGATTTCGGGGCCGAGGATCGCGCCCCTGGGCTGCCGGTCCGGCGCCGGGCCACCGCCCTGTCCGGGCGAACCCGCCGGTCCCAGGCGCTCGGCCCAAATCTCTTCGAGAAGAGATTTCGCCCCCGTCAGAGCTTGGAGGAAATGATGCCCGTGGCGAACCCGCCCTGCCGCAACTCTCCAAACAGGCGCTGATACTCGATCTTGGGGCACCGGTCCTGGATCAACGTCACCCCGGCCGCGTCGCACATGGCCTGGGCCGCGGGCGATGTGATGCCGATTTGCAGCCACACGCAGCGCAGGCCAGGCAGGTCGCGCAACCCCTCCTCCACAATGGCGGGCACGGCGTCGGGGCGCCGAAAGACATCGAGCACATCCACCTGGCCCTCGATCTGTGCCAAGTCGGCCACGGCGCCCTCTCCGAACAGGGTTTGTCCCACAAGGCCCGGATTTACGGGCACCACGCGATACCCGCGCAGCGACAGATAGCGCGCCACGAAATGGCTGGGCCGCACGGGGTTGGCGGAGACGCCCACGCAGGCGAATGTCCGGGCCGTGGTCAGAATGTCCCGCAACAGCGCGTCAGAAGGAGAAGGCACCATGGTCCGACACCAACAGAAAAAAAGGCCCGCAGCAAGCGCGGGCCAGTGTCGGAACGAGGGACAGTGAACAGAAAGCGGGTTCCGGTCCGCCTTCACAGCCCAGAGGTAGGGGGCCGAGGTCACGATTTTAAGACGCGCTCACAGAGACGTGACAGCGCGTGGCGGCGGGTCAGTCGAACACATCCTCGATCTCGTCCCAGACCTCCTCGGCCAATTTTCGAAAGAAGCCTTTGGACTTCTTTTTCTTTTTCTTTTTCTTCTTTTTGGATGTCTTCATAGGAACGGCGTGGGGCGCGGGGTCATGGGACGCGGCGGCCTTGGCGGAGGCGGGGCGCAGCGGTTTCATATGATGAAGCGGCGCCCCGCAGGCCCCGCAGGCCAGTTCGTGCCCGCCCCGTGCCGTGGGCTACAACGTGGTCCGGCGCCCGCAATAGCAGCAGGTGGCGATCTTCCAGTCAGGCATGGCGCCCCCCGGACAAGGCAAAGAGGGACACGGCCGCCGCGTTCGACACATTGAGCGAGCCGAATGCGCCCGCCGGGTCAATCCGCACCATCAGGTCGCATAGGTTGCGGGTGCGGTCCCGCAAACCGGGGCCTTCGGCGCCCAGCACGATGGCCGTGGGCCGGTCGGTCAGGGTTGGCGCCGCCGCGCTGAGCGTCTGATCCGCCACCCCGTCCAAGCCCATCAGCGTGTAGCCCTGGGCCTTCAACCGTTCCATGGCGTCGCCCAAATTGCCCACGCGCAGATAGGGCTGCCGCTCCAACGCGCCGGAGGCGGTTTTGGCCAGCGCCCCCGTCTCGGGCGCGGCATGGCGGCTGGGCGCGATGACGGCCCGGGCGCCGAACACCTCTGCCGATCGCAGGATGGCGCCCACATTGTGGGGGTCGGTCACGCGGTCCAGCAGAACCAGCAAGGGCGCGCCCTGCCCCGGCTTGGACACATCCTCCAGCTTGCCCCAATCCAGCGGCTTCACCTCCAGCGCGGCGCCCTGGTGGACGGAGCCTGGGTCCAAAGGCACGGGAAATTTGCGCGGGTCCGCAATCTCTGGCGCCATGCCCGACGCGGTCACGGCGTCGCCCAGGCGATCAGCGGCGTTCTTCGTCACAACTAGGCGCACCCGGTCGCGCATGGGGTTGGACAGCGCGTCGCGCACGGCGTGGAGACCGAAGAGCCACACGGTCTCGCGCGCGGCAGTCCGGCGGCCCCGCTCTTTTTCGACCACCCATTTCGGCTTTTGTGCCATCCAACCTCACCCATAGACCCATCGTCGATTCCCCGCTTATCGCCCGCGCGAATTGCAGCCACAACAGTGCTTGACCCTGCCAGGCGGCAAGGCTATCCCGCCCGCCAGTGGGCGACAGGCCGCAAGGTGTGGCAGGGGACTGTAACTCCCTCGAGGCGACTCACGCCTGGTTCGATTCCAGGGTCGCCCACCAAACAACTTTCACCCGAAAGTTGCTTTCCCCCTCCACAACAGATCGGGGCGGCGGTGCAGTCGAAGACTGCGCGAGAGCGATCACGGATCGAACGTCGTCCGCACAGATCCACCGGACAAATGGCCCCGGCAGGTTGGACCGATGGTCCGCAGCACCGCGCGATGCGGGGCCGTGCCACTGGGCACCTCGTCGCGAAAACCATTGCCAAACCGCGGATCTGTGGCGAATGCTGCGCGGATGGGAGACGGGTTTCGCATAGACGCGCTGCAATATGCCAAGTGGTCCGAGGCCGTGTTTCAGCAGATGCGCGCCGGGGGGTTGGATGCCGTCCACGTCACCCTGTCCTACCATGAGATGTTCCGGGAGACCGTTGCACAGATCGAAGCCTGGAACCGCCGGTTCGAGGCCCATGGCGATTTGATCATGCCCGCCGGCAGTGCCGACGCCATACGGGCCGCCCGGGCGTCTGGGCGGACGGCCATCATCTATGGCCTGCAGACGCCCGCCCCCATCGAAGACGATATCGGGCTTGTGCAGATCTTGCACGCGTTGGGCGTGCGGTTCATGCAGCTGACGTATAACAATCAATCGCTTCTGGCGACGGGGTGTTACGAAGCGGCGGATACTGGCCTGACGCGCATGGGCCGGGAGGTCGTGGCAGAGATGAACCGCGTCGGCCTGGTCATCGACATGAGCCATTCCGCGGAGAGGTCCACCCTGGACGCCATGGAACGGTCCACACGGCCCATCGCAATCACCCATGCCAATCCCAGTGCCTGGCACCCCGCGCGGCGCAACAAGTCCGACGATGTGCTGCGCGCCTTGGCCGACAGTGGGGGGATGCTGGGCTTTTCGCTTTACCCACATCACCTGGCGGGCGGGTCAGCATGCCGTTTGGACAGTTTCTGTCAGATGGTTGCGCGCACGGCGGACCTGATGGGGGTGGCGCATCTGGGGATCGGCAGTGACCTGTGCCAGGATCAGCCGGACAGTGTGGTCGAATGGATGCGTGTGGGCCGATGGACCAAGCGCGCCGATTACGGCGAGGGGTCGGCGGCGGCACCGGGCTTTCCGCCGCAACCGCCCTGGTTCAAGGACAACCGCGCCTTTCCCGGGCTCGCGGACGGCCTGCGCGCGGTGGGGTTCGACGCAGGCGAGGTCGACGCCATCCTGGGCGACAACTGGATGCGGTTCTTCGAGGCCGGCTTTGGGCCTGCGGCATGATCCCCCTGCGGGACCCCGATACCGTGATGCGCCTGTCCCGGCTGGGCTGCGCGCATCAGACACGCCTGAGCTTCATGCGGGTGTTGCTGCGCAAGCTGAGGCGGGAGGGGTGGCGGTTCGACAGGCCAGCCTGGCAGATTGACGCCAAAGGGGTGGGCCATGCAGTGTACCGCGCGCGCGGGCCGCGGCGGACCTATTGCTTGGTGGCGTTCGGCCATGACCTGCCGGAGGATCAGCGTACAGATCGTGTGATTGCAGAGGCTTGGGACGCGACCTTCACGTTGGTCGACGGGGACCCCAGCCCCGATGACATCGCCCGCCTGGCCGCCAATGTCCCGCTGCAAGAGGCGGGCCGCGTCAGCGACCGAGAGCTGGTGCTGTCGCGGGCCAACCGGTCGGCCCGGTTGTGGGACCACGTGGTCGCGCGCTTGGCACGGGGCGCGCAGCCGGACCCCGTTCGCCTGGCAGAGGTCGGGTATCTGATGCGCACGACGGCCGTCTATGGTTCGGGCAAATTCGGCGCGGCGGATCACGGCGCATTGTCCGGGCGCGCGCTGATGGACGGGCCCTTCCGGGCCGAGATGCTGACGGTCTGGCTGATCCGCGCGTTTTGCTTGGACTTGGTCGAGCATATGGCCCGCGCCACGGGCGGGACCGATGCCGTGACGCTGTGCCCGGACATGCGGCGCGGGCTCGGCATCGGAAATTCCACCGGGTTGGGCATGGCGCCGTTTCTGGTGAACCACCCGGCGCTGCTGAATGCGTGGATCTCCGCGCGGGAAACGGCGCTGGCCCGGGTGCGGGCCCTGCCTGCGGCCGATGACGGGACGCGCCGGGGCTTTGCGGCGGCGTTGGACCAGGCCCGGACCTTGGTGGCGGGGTGGCGGTCCGACCACCCGTATCAGCGGAGGAAACTGGCCCTGTTGGCCCGGGACCTGGAGGGTTTGCGCCGTCATCTGGCCCACGGGCCGCTGTTGGGACCGGCGCCTTGGGACCGTCTTTGGACCTGGGCCGAGGCAAAGCTGAGCCCCGAAGGCCAGGACATGACGCTGTCGCTGATGCTGGAACCCCATGGCGCCCTGGTCGACGACCTGGCCGAGGAGATGGGGGCCGATGAGGCGGCGCAATTCCAGATCGACGGCAGTTGGGATCTGCGGCGCCTGGGGGCCTGTCTGCGGCGCCACTATGGCTGGGCCTTGGCCTACGACTACACCGATCCTGAACGCTGCGCGCAGTTTTGGTACGTGTCCGAGGCCAAGCAGGAGCCGCGCCTGGGCCGCCGCGCCAAAGATGCCGGGGCCACGTTGGAGCAACCGCTGGACATTGCCCGCCGTGCTGCCGCCTTGGCCCACGATCTGCGCGCGGCGTCCGACGGCACGGTGGCGGCGTTCTTGACCCGCGCGCCGCAGCACCGGCGGATTGTCCGTCGGGTCCAGCTTTGCGCCCGCGCGCCTTACGCAGAAATCCGCGACAACCTGATCGATGCGGGCACCCGTCCCATCGATATGCTACGCGCCAAGCTGTCGTTCTTTGGCGCGACCCGGTTCGACCCGCGGTCCGATCGCTGGGTGCGGATCACCATGTTCCAGCACGCGCCCTTCCCCCATGAATTGCACCACCTGCCCGAGGATGCCTGGGCCTATGGCCCTGTGCCCCTGGGCGCGCTGGCATGACGGCCCCTGGGGCGGCGGCGGAGGTGACGCGCACCCTGTCCGAGATTGCGGCCCTGACCCTGAAGGCGGTGCGCGGGGCCGGGTGTCGGTGGTCCCTGGCGGAGGAAGCGGCCATGGCCGTCCGCGTGCTGGAGGCCCACGGCCTGCCTGGCGTGGCGACCTTGGACGAGGTCCTGCGCCATCCCCGCGCCTGCCCCTGTACCGGCGCCAAGGAAGGGGCCCGCTGCGCCATCGCGGCCCTGGCCGCCTTGGGGGACGGCACCGCGACATTGGCCCCGCAGGCGCCCGTCGACCTGCCGCATACGCAAGCGCCGATGATGTTGATCGCGCCCCTGTTATTGGCCGCGCGGCGGTTGGAGGCGACGTTTGTGCTGACATGGGCCGGGTCGGAGGTCACCTGCGCCCTCGACGGTCTGCGCGGCGATGCAGCGCCTTGTGCTGCCGCGCGGCCCAGGGTCACGCGCCTTCTGGCCCGCCCGACCGGCCCTGCGCGCGGCCCCGACACCAGCAGCCGCGCCCTGCCCCAAGGCGCGTGGAACCGCTTGACGCGCCTCGCTGACGCGACACTGGTGCCAGAGACCGAAGCCTCCCGCGCATCAGGGGCGGGGCCGTGCGAGACAAAGGAAGACTGAGATGACCGTTCACGTCCCCATTCCCGAGGTGGCGCGCATTAGCGCCGCTGCCCTTGTGGCCCATGGTGCGGCCCAGTGGCAGGCCGACGAGGTGGCGCGCGCCGTGGCCCGGGCGGAGGCATTCGGTAACATCATCTGCGGGCTCTATTACCTGGAGAGCTACTGCCTTCAATTGGACAGCGGGCGTGTGGATGGCCGGGCCGCACCGCGCGTGCATCAACCCCGCCCAGGCGCGGTCACCGTCGATGCGCAGTTCGGCTTTGCCCAACCGGCATTTGCCCGCGGTCTGCCCCACGCGGTCGAGGCAGCGCGCGGCAACGGCATCGCAAGTCTGGCCATTGCTAGGTCCCATACCTGCACCTCGCTGGGCTATTTCACCGAACAGATCGCCGCCCACGGCCTGATCGGCATAGGGGCCACCAATGCTTCGGCCATCGTGGCAGGACCGGGCGGGAAGACGCCCGTGCTGGGCACGAACCCCATTGCGTTTACCGTGCCGGGCGCGGAGGGGCCGCGCCTCCATGCTGATTTCTCGACCGCGGCGGTGGCCTTGGGTAAGATCACCATGGCGAAGGCAGCCGGGCAGGCGATCCCCCTCGGCTGGGCCGTGGACAAGGACGGCCACCCCACCACCGACCCCGAGGCGGCCCTGGCCGGATCACTGGTCAGTGCCGCCAGCTACAAGGGCTGGGCCATTGGCCTTCTGGTGGAGGTTCTGGCGGCGGGCCTGACGGGGTCCGTGAATTCGTTGGACGTCAAAGGGCTCAAGCTGCGCGAAGGGCCGCCGCACGGGTTGGGGCAGTTCTACATCTTGATCGACCCTGGCACCCATGCCGATACGTTGGGTGAGCGGTTGGATCGGATCACCGAGGCCCTTGGGGCAGACCCGGATGTGCGCCTGCCCGGCGCGGGGCGCGCGCCGAAGACGGGCGTGGATCTGGACCCCGCTTTCTGGGCCGGGATCCGCCGCTTAGCGGAAGGACCCCGCGCGGGGTGATTGCAGCGTACGATCTCGGGCTGAGCGCGGTCTGCATGTGCGACGGATGATGTTGCTGGGACGATCGCTCTGCCCGACCAGCATCGCGCCAGTTTCCAGAAGGCAGAGTCGCGCTTGTATATCCGTGGCACTGTGAACAGGCGGCGACCTCCGTGACCCAACAGAATTTGAACCCCTCCCGATGACGCGCAGATATACCATTGCCGTCTGCGCCTGCCCCGCCGCGCCGCTGCTGCGTGGGCATTCTGGCCGCCACGTTGGCCGTTCTCCGCGACGGACACCTTCCGAGCCTCGGCCTTGATCCGGAATCCCTCGAAAACGCACGGACGGAGGCTTGGAATTGGCCAAGGTGACCCATGGCGAGGCGCTGCAACAATTATCCCTGGCACATGAGGCTGCCTTGGTCGGCGGAGGTTTAGACGCGGCGGATTGGACCATCCATGAAATCAAGCTGTTGAGCACGTGGGTCGACCCCAAAACGATGGTCTCGTGATTTGCGCGGTCGGCCTTGCCGAAGGTGTGGATGTGCGGGCCGATACCCACAGTGCGGGATTGACCGGGGCGCCGGTGGACGGGTGGCCTTGGTGACCCCACACCGCCGTTGCTCGGCAGCCGGGGGTCGCCATGCGATTTGACGATAGCCACGGTCCACTTCGCTGACGGACGGTCGAACCCCGTGCCCATGCGCGAGGTCGAGACCGTTTGGGACGGCGGCCTTGGCATCCCTATGCCAGTGCATGCGGCGTTTTCATCCAGCGGGGTCCACATTACCGACGCGACCCCGGACGACTTCCATCTTCCCGACCTGGCCCTGGCCCGGGGCCGTGGCCAGCAAGACGTGGTGACCCATTCGCAAAGCGTGCGACACGTGCCGGTGACCGCCGCGCTATGGTCCTGATTTGGCAGGCTTACCCCCCTCAAGAGGCAACGGCCGCCGCCGAAATCCTTGACCCGAAAAACGTTGTTCTCGATCCCATGGCTGGCCGAGGCCCGTGCGCGCCCTTTGTGGATGGTTTCACGCGCGCCACCACCGCCCTGTCCGAAGCGGCGGCGCTGACGTCGCATTGATGCGCAAGGTCGGCGTCGGCGTCGCCCGACCGTCCCGACGCATGACCCGGGCGACCCTTGGGCGGCGAAAGAACCGGGTGGCACGTGATGCGCAACACCCAACGCACGGCGTCCCGAGCAGCTTTGCAACGTGTCCGGATTTCCGCAAGACACTGGTCTTATGGGCTTTTGGGGAAATGGCGCGCTGGGGAGGATTCGAACCCCCGACCCCTTGATTCGTAGTCAAGTACTCTATCCAACTGAGCTACCAGCGCACTACCGGGCGGCAGATAGCCCTATGGGCGGTGGGACGCAAGGGGTTTTCGCGGGGGGTGGGGGATCGTCGGGCGTTCGGTTTCCTTCGCCGGATCGGCAGTCGCGCAAGGGGGCAGAGCCTTGTTTTCGCCCGCAAGGCGCGCCTGCGGGGAACGCCTATTCCGTGTCCACGCCGCCCTTTGGAAGGGTCAGGCAAAAGATAGTGCCTTCGGCCCCGGTTTGCTTGAGCGTCAAGGTCCCGCCATGGCCCTGCACCAGCTCTTTGGCGATGGCCAGACCCAAGCCGGTCCCACCTTTGCGGGCGTTGCCCTGGAAGGCTTGGAACAGGTTTTCCTGGGCCTTTGGCGGCAAGCCGGGGCCGGTATCGCACACCTCCAGCACCCAGTCGGTTGCCGTTTCCGACGCAGCCACGCGCACTTCGCCCGGCCGACCCGTCGCTTGGATCGCCTGACGGGCGTTGCGGATCAAATTGCCGATGACGCGGTGCAATTGCTCCGGGTCGGCGCGCACCATCAGGTCTGTGGGGGCGTCATGGCGGATGGTCACCTTGCCGGCAGCAACGGCCAGTTGCTCGCTCTCGCACAACTCCTCCAGAAAACCGTCGATATACAGCATCTGGAGAGAGGGCGGCGCCTCCTCGGCGCGGCCAAAGGCCAGCGTGCCCTCGGTCAGGTTCACCGCGCGGGTCAACGAATTCACAAGCTTCGGGGCAACGCGCTTGACGGTGGGGTCGTCCACCATCTCCAACCGGTCCCCAAGCAGGGTGGCGGTCGTCAGGATGTTGCGCAGGTCATGGCTGATCTTGGCCACGGCGCTGCCAAGCTGGGCCAGCCGTTCCTTTTGGCGCAAGGATTGGGTCAATTGCGTCTCCAGGGACTGGAGCGATGTTTCCGCCTCGTAGAGTTCTCGGATGGAAGACGACGGCTCGATCACGCGCCTCGCATCTTCCGGAGCCGCGGCGTAGGTGTTCATCTCACCGACCAGGGACTTGATGGGCAGGACCATCAAGCGCCGCACCGCCAGAAACAAAAGAGACGCGGTTATGATTGAAATCACGGCAGACAGGATCAGGATATTGAGCCCGTAGTCCAGCATGGATTGTCGCAGATCCCCGGTGTGGATCGCGACTTCGATCTGCAATCCGCCCTCGCGCGCGGGTTGGCCGATGACGCGGATGATCTCCTCTTCGGGCATGAAGTACCGGGCCATGGCATCCCGGATCAGCGTCGTGGTTTGCGGGTTTCGCAGATCCACGGTGCCGGAAACCGGCCCGGGCAGTTCAGAACTAAGCACCAGTTGGCGCAGCGCATCCCGACGCAGGACGACGTTCAGGACGCCTGCATTCTCCAGAAGCTCTGCCTCCACATCGGGGTCGATCATGTCCCCCGCCCCCAAAAGGGCAAGGGCCGCGATCTGTGCCCGCTCCATCCGGTTGGTGAGGTAGTCCAGCCGATGGCGGGCGATGGACGGCACGAAGATCAGCACTTCGGCAAGCATCACGAAGAGCACAGTGAGGATGAGGAAACGGCCGGAAAGGGACGACAACATGGGCGCCTGGAAAGTAAGTGTCTCGGAACGACTTATGCCCCCTGTCATAGGAAATTGACAGGGGGCGCGGGGTCCTATGGGATAAAGCGTTGGACGAAGCGAACGACCGCCTTGACCCGGTCGCTCTGGAACAGCCGCGGGACGTAGTATTGCCCGGCGGCCCGTTTGGAGATTTCGCCCAATGTTGGATAGGGGGCGACCATGGCCGCGACTTGGCTGATCTTCATCTTGTTGGCCAGGATCAACGCCCAGAGACCGATGAGTTCTCCCGCCTGCGCCCCGGCGATGGAGGCGCCGACTGGGCGGCCTTTGACCACCATGACTTTGA
This sequence comes from Pseudomonadota bacterium, assembly GCA_039817645.1. Classification (GTDB taxonomy): domain Bacteria; phylum Pseudomonadota; class Alphaproteobacteria; order Rhodobacterales; family Rhodobacteraceae; genus Jannaschia. Next base: position 16,846 of record JBCBVM010000008.1, read on the forward strand.
TCAGACCGTCGGTCTTGCCCTCGGCGATGGCGCGGTCGTTTTCGTGATAGGGGAAGCGCAGAACCTCTAGGGCGCCGCCATGCTGATCCTTGGCCTGCGCCTCGGTCAGGCCCACTTGGGCCAGTTCCGGGTCGGTGTAGGTGGCCCAGGGGATGTGATCGGTGCGCGCTTTGGCGGGAAGGCCGAACAGGATCGGGCGGATCACCGTGGCACCGTGGTAGCCCGCCACATGGGTGAACTGGAACCCGCCGGCCACGTCACCGATGGCATAGACTTTGCGGTTGGACGTCCGCAGATCGGCGCCCACCTTGATGGCGCGGTCATGGTCAATGCCCGCAGCGTCCAGGTTCAGCCGCTCAATATTGGCCTTGCGCCCCACTGCCATCAACAGGTGGCTGCCCTTGTAGTCGCCTTGGGACGTATGCACCGTGATATCGCCCGCCTGGCCCGAGACCTTTTCGACCTGGGCGCCTTCCACGATCTCGACACCCTCAGCGCGGAGGGTCCGGAGCACGACTTCGGCCATCTCTGGGTCGTCCTTGCCCAGGGCCTTCGCGCCCTCCACCACGGTCACTTTGCAGCCAAGGCGCACATGGGCCTGGGCCATTTCCATCCCGATGGGACCACCGCCGACCACGATCAGGTGCGTGGGCTGCTCCATCAGGTCGAAGATATCCTCGTTGGTGTAGAAGGGCACATCCGACAAGCCAGGGATTGGCGGCACGAAGGGCGACGACCCGGTGGCGATCACGATGCGCCGTGCCTTGATGCGATAGGTCCCCGCCTCGACCGTCTCTTTGTCCACGAAGGTGCCAAATTCACGGATGACGCGAACGCCAAAGCCCTCGAACCGTTCTTGGCTGTCGACGGGGGCAATGGTCTCGATAACCTTGTGCACGTGGCCCTTGGCGGCGGCATAATCGACCTGGGGCATCACCGGCGTGACCCCATATTTCTGCCCCGTCTTCATGGCATGGGCCTGCTTGCCCGCGGCAATCAGGGCCTTGGATGGGACACAGCCGAAATTCAGGCAATCGCCGCCCATCTTATGCCCCTCCAGCAGGGTCACATCGGCCCCCATCTGGGACGCGCCCGCGGCAAAGCTGAGGCCGCCGGACCCGGCGCCGATCACCAGGACATCTGTCTTAATCTCTTCCATGGCGGGGCCTTTCGTGGCGAGCTTGTCGTCCGGAATGGTCTGCATATTCATGCCGACGTGCCCCGTACCTTTTTGATGAGGATTGGCAACACCGCCAACGCGGCCAAGCCGAGAATGGGTCCCAGGATATGCGGCTCGAAGATGATGCCGAAGTTCGGCGTCTCTCCGCGGGCAAACACCTCACCCAGGCCTGCGCCGACCCAGGTATAGACAATGCCGCCCGGCAGAATGCCAAAGAACGTGGTCAGGACGAACTTGCGCAGGGACACGCCCACAAAGGCGGGGATCAAGTTGGCCATGAAGAACGGCACGGCGGGCACAAGGCGCATGATGAAAAGGTAAGAGGTTTCGTCCTCTCGGATCCCGTCCTTGATCTTTTTGACCGCACCGCCCGACGCGTCCATCTTTGCAGCCAACCGGTCACCCAACCCGTATTTGGCCGCCAGGAAGATCGCCGTGGCGCCTACGGTCGCAGCCCCCGCATTGAACAGCGCCCCGGGGAACAGGCCGAACAGGAACCCGCCCGTAAGTGTCGCGATGGCCGCGCCGGGCAAGCTGAAGGCGACGATCAGGATATAGGCCGCGATGAACAGAAGGGCCGTCATGGCGTAGTTGGCATCCCGGAAGGCGATCAAGGCCTCTCGATTGTCGGCGAGCGTCTGAAAGGACAGGTAGTCGCGCAAGTAAAACGCCCCAACGGCGGCAACCGTGCCAATGGCAACAAGCGGGACGAAGCGTCCAAGGCCGCCTTTCGAAGGGGGAGGAGGGGTCATGGAATGATCAGTCATCGGTTCGGTCCTGCATGTCTAGGTGGTGCAGCATCACGTCTGCGCCAGGGTTGACACTTACCTGACAAGATCCCCCCATCCCCGATAGCCAGTCTCACGGTCACTTGAGGTGCCGTGTGATGCGGCTCCGGGGAATGGGGCCATTCTTGCAAACGGCCCGGGGTTTGTTACAGTTTTGCGGGCGTATGGGGGGACCGGATGTTACATCCTTCCCGTTGACACCCCTGTCCGGCCCTTCTATTGGGCGACTTCCAGTTTTAGTCCCGGCGCGGATTGTCCGAATCCCCGCCCAAGATGTCGGAGAGAAGGCCATGAAACGCACCTTCCAGCCCTCGAACCTCGTTCGCAAGCGCCGCCACGGGTTCCGTGCACGCATGGCCACCAAGGCAGGCCGCAAAATCCTGAACGCCCGCCGTGCGCGTGGCCGCAAGTCGCTTTCCGCTTAACCCCAGCTTGGGGATGACGGCTGTGGCGCCGGACGGGATCGCTCGTCCGGCGCTTTTGCGTGTGTTGCGGGCCCGGTCGCAGTTTCTGGCCCTGAACCGCGCCCGCCGCGTGCCGGCGGGGTCCTTCCTGCTTCAGGCGCGGGACCGGGCGGATGGGGACACCATCATCGGCGTGGGCTTCACCTGCTCCAAAAAGGTGGGCAACGCCGTGGCGCGCAACCGCGCCAAGCGGCGCCTGCGCGAAGCTGCGCGGCGGGTCCTGCCCCATGGGGGCCAGGCGGGGTGGGATTACGCGTTAATCGGCCGACGCGATGCCACGGCGGCGCGCGCGTTTCCCGACCTGCTCGATGACCTGCGTTCCGCCTTGGAACAGATCCACGGAGCGGCGCCATGACCCCCCTCGCCCGCCTCTTCGCGCTTCCCGTTCACGCCTATCGGGCGGTGTTCTCACCCTGGGTGGGGCATAATTGCCGCTATCAGCCGACCTGTTCGGTCTATGCGCTAGAGGCGCTGCAGAAACATGGGGGGCTGAAGGGCGGATGGCTGGCCATAAGGCGCATCTTTCGGTGCCACCCCTTGGGCGGCTCTGGCATCGACAACGTCCCGGACTGAAGGCCGCCGGTCAGATCGGCTGGACCGTCCCCGTGGGTGCCATCTGCACTTCGCGCCCCGCGATGAACATCGTGATGGACGCCCGCCCGTCGGGATAGACTGTGATGTCGGTGCGTCCCTCGGCTGTGCGCGGCACCACCCGATGGGCCCGCACATCCACCGTCCGCCCATCCGGCAGGATGCACCGGACGGGCGCCGCCTGTTCTGACATCGGGAATTCCAGCCGACCCGGCATTTGGTCCTGCGTCAGGACGCCCGCGCCTGCCGCCACCGTACAGCGAGAGCCTTGGGGAAACGCAAACAACAGGCTGATCCGGTCCGGTCCGCCTGCCCCGCGCCCGGTGTCATCGCCGCCCCCACAGGCGGTGACCAGCATCCCTACGGATAGCAAAACGGCAAGGCGGCGCATGACAAGACGTCCTTCGGTCGAACACGGTCGCCCCCGTCATACGCTGCCGCAAGGCCGCCTTCAAATGCCATCACATCGTGGAATGTGGGCCATGACAAAACAGCGGCGCAAAAACTATTGGCTGACCCTGCGTAATCGTGTACGCAATCTGCAGGCGTCACACTGACATGAGGGAGGGCGACGATGAACGTACATCATTTCTATCGCCCTGCGACGCCCCTTTGGCTGGCCATGCCGCGACAAGGCACTTGCCGGACCTGACCCCTCACCGTTGCCCACCTGTGGCGACATCCCTGAAAACCTGACCTGACCACGCGCCACACCCTCGGGTGTTCTGTGTCCAGGTCCCGTCTCAAAACCAGGAAAGGCCCCGGCCCGTCCCGGGGGGACTTACATGACTGTTATCGAACTTCCATTGGCCCGCAACGGCCAGGCCATCGGACCCCGTGGTCGTTATTTCGCCCCGGGCAACCTGCCCGCCGCCAGCGCCCGGCCGCAACCGCGGCTCATCCTGGAGGAGGCCATTGCCCTGAACGGCCCGCGCAAAGTGCTGATCGCGGCGCTGGCCGCGTTGGTCCGGCCGCGTGCCCGCCCGCCCGATTTGCGGCATCTGCCCAACCATGTCCGGGCGGATATTGGGTTGGGGCCCGCGCCCCCACCCCTGCCCTCCCAGAGGCATCTGTTCTAAGGGCCTGTTGCGTCCGGTTCCCGCCGGGCGCAACATGATGTACGGCTCTGCCAGCGGTATCTGCCGCAGACCGCCCCAACGACGAGGCCGCCCGATGCTGGATGATCAAAACGAAATCCATCCCCTGTTCGCAGCGGCCCCCAAGACGACCGAGTTCCGCAAACTGCGCAAACGCATCATCCGCGACACGCGCGAGGCCCTGGACCGCTATGGCATGGTGCGGCGGGGCGACAGGTGGTTGGTTTGCCTGTCTGGTGGCAAGGACAGCTATACCCTGCTGGCCGCGTTGACGGAGCTGCAGTGGCGCGGCGTTCTGCCCGTGGACATCTTGGCCTGCAACCTGGACCAAGGGCAGCCGAATTTCCCGGCCACCGTCCTGCCGAACTTCCTCAAGACCATGGGCGTCCCCCACCGGATCGAGTATCGGGACACCTATTCCATCGTCAAAGACAAGGTGCCCCAGGGCCGGACGTACTGCGCGCTCTGCTCCCGCCTCAGACGGGGCAACCTGTACCGCATTGCGCGCGAAGAAGGGTGTGCCGCCGTCGTGCTCGGCCACCATCGCGACGATATTCTAGAGACGTTTTTCCTCAATTTGTTCCACGCGGGCAAAGTGGCGACCATGCCACCGAAACTGCTGAATGATGAGGGTGATCTGATGGTCCTGCGCCCCTTGGCCCACGTGGCCGAAGCGGATTGTGAGAGGTTTGCCAAGGGGATGCAGTATCCGATCATTCCTTGTGATCTCTGCGGCTCCCAGGATGGATTGCAGCGGCAGGCCATGAAGGCCATGCTCGACCAGTGGGAAAAGGCAGCACCTGGGCGGCGGGCAAAGCTCTTCTCGGCGTTGATGCAAGTGCGTCCGTCGCACATGTTGGACCCCAACCTGTTCGATTTTGCCAGCCTGGTGCCCGGGACCCCGGAAAGCGACAAATCTACGCAAATTCCGCCCCTGCGTTAAGGGTTAGGTCACCCCCAATCGGGTACGCCCCTGATGAGTTCGCAGGAGGCGTTGATGGTTACGCAAAAGCTGACCCGTCTGACGGATTGGTATGTCGTCAAGATGGAACGCATGGATTGGGCAGTGGTTTTTCCCCTGTCCGGTGGCCTCGCTTGGGCCTTTGGGCAGACGCAGATGGCGTTGATGTTCGCCATTCCCGGCGCGCTGGCGTTTGCCGTGTTCAATGGTCTCCGGGCCCGAAAACAACCGCAGTTGCGCAGCTTGGTGCGGGCCGATCATCAGGTTCACCAAGCCGAATTGAACGCCTATCTGGACGATGTGCTGGACGATTGTGCCGCTTCGGGGCGCACGACGGCAGTTCTGTTGCTTCACCTCAAGACCACTGGCGGGGCCACCGACGATCAAACGCCCAAAGTGGGCGCGGCTTTGCTGGACAAGCTGGTGCCGCGCGTCCAAGCCGTCCTGCGTGGCGGCGATGCCGTCTTTCGCACCGACACAGCGCAGCTTACGGTCGTCCTGGCCCCGACACAGCGCGCGGATCTCGATGTTCTGATGAACATCGTCGACCGGCTTCAATCCGCCATCGCCGAACCGATCGCGCGCGGCGGCCACGTGCATTTGGCGTCCAGCTGTGTGGGGATTTGTTCTGAAGGAATGGTGACGGACAAGACTGGCGCAGGTCTCATGGCCGCGGCAGGCACGGCCCTTTCCGTGGCCGTTCAAGCGGGCGATGACGCCGTCCGCACCTATAGCGCCGACCTCCAACCCGCGGTGGACGCCACGGATACGCTGTCTGACCAAGTCGCTGACGCGCTCTCCAGCGGCGCGATCACGGCGTGGTTCCAACCGCAAGTCGACGTCCAAACCGGGCGCCTGGTGGGGTTCGAAGCCATGGCCCGGTGGGACCACCCTGACCTTGGCAAGCTTCCGGCGGCCAAGTTTTTGCACGCCGTCCATGCCGCCGGCCTAATCAGTCAACTGGGTGAGGCGATATTGGGCCGGGCTCTGGCCGCCCTCAAACATTGGGATGAGGCAGGCGTCGCGGTCCCGCTGATTACCTTCAACCTGTCGCAGGAAGAGTTGACGAACCCACGCATGGCGGAACGATTGATCTGGCAAACGGATCGCGCCGCGGTCCCGCCGCACCGGCTGGCCTGTGAAATTCCGGATAGCATGGCACATATGCTTGGCGACGAGGCCGCCGCCCACAACATTAGCACGCTGGCTGCGGCTGGTTTCCAGATCGACCTCGACGGGTTCGGCACGGGGTCCACCTCCATCGCACAGCTCCGCCGCTTTGGTATTCGCCGCGTCAAACTTGCGGCCGAATTGGTTCGGTCCATCGACACTAATGACGACAAGGCCCGCATGGTTCGCGCGATCCTCGGCCTGCGACACGACTTGGACATCGAGACAATCGCGACCGGTGCCGAGACGGAGGCGGAACGGGACACGCTGACCCGGCTCGGCTGTCACCAAATGCAGGGGTTTGGCGTGGCAAAACCGATGCCATTGCACGACACAGTGCCTTGGGCGCTTGCCCCCCGCACCAGCGGCGGGGCAGAACTTCGCGGGGTCGAACCCATGGGAAGCGCCTGAGCGTTTCACGGGCCGTTGGCGTATAGCCCGGCCCGGGGCGGCGCCCGCTATCCCCACCTGACCGCTGCACATGCTGTGACGTCTCCGGTCGCAGGCTCGACAGACGCGCGATTTTCTCCGGTTTGATCCACCGGGCGACGCCATGGTCCTGCCACGGATCTCCGCCCATGCCCTCTCGACCGCGCCATGAATGGCCCCGCAAATCGCGCCGCCACGGCGCGACAGAATGGCCCTGTCCGCCCATGCGCCCGGGTAAAACGGGTTGACCTTCCCCGCTGTGGTCTGTTGAACGGCGCGAAACTCCCGCATATGCCGGATAGGTCAATGGACGATCAGAATAAGAACCTCATTCTCGCAACCGTCCTCTCAGCCCTCGTTCTGCTGGTATGGTTCTTCTTTTTCCCGCCACCCGAGCAAACCGCACCGCCTGTCACGGACGCTGCCAGTGGCATCGCGGATCCCGCCGCCGGAGCGTTGACGCCACCGGCGGTCCCCGGCGGAGGACCTGCGCCCGCACCCGGCGGCCTCAGCCCTGCAACCACCACCGAAACACGTCAAGCCGCCCTTGCCGCCAGCACGCGGCTGCAGGTTGAGACGCCCCGCCTGACGGGGTCAATCTCTTTGACGGGCGGGCGCCTGGATGACCTTTCGCTCAAAGACTACCGCGAAACCCTGGACGACGACTCTCCCATCGTGACCCTGCTGACCCCGTCGGGCGCCGGAAACGCCTACTACGCCTTATACGGCTGGGTGCCCGCGGGCGATCTGACCTATGACGACGTGCCGACGGCCAGCACCGTCTGGACCGCCCCCGACGGGGCCGTCTTGACGCCTGACGCGCCCGTCACGCTGACGTGGGACAATGGCAACGGGCTGGTCTTCCGCCGGACAATCTCCGTCGACGAAGACTACCTTTTCACCGTCACGCAAGAGGTGGAGAACACGACCGGCGCCGCCATCCGCCTGGCCCCTTACGGCCTGATCGCCCGCCACGGCACGCCCGAGACGATCAACTTCTTTATTCTGCACGAAGGCGTCGTCGCGCGCACCGATGGCGAGTTGAGCGAGATCGACTATGACGAGATCGTCGATTTCGACCCCGTCGCCGCAGAAGGCGGGCGCGTGCGGCGGATCGAGGGCACCCAGGACGGCTGGATCGGCTTTACCGACAAGTACTGGATGACCACCCTGGTCCCACCGGCAGGCGCCCCCTTCACCGAAGTCGTGAAATATGTGGACACGGCCGACATCTACACGACGGAAACGCGCCTGCCTGCCATCGACGTGGCCGCGGGTGCGACGGCCAGCACCGAAAGCCTACTATTTGCGGGGGCGAAAGAATGGGCCACCATCCGCGAATACCAGAACGAAAAGGGCATTGCGGGCTTCGTCGACAGCATCGACTGGGGCTGGTTTTATTTCCTGACGAAACCGATCTTCGCAGGTCTCCACTGGCTCAACGCGATCATCGGCAATATGGGCCTGGCGATCATCGCGCTGACTCTGGCGATCAAGGCCATCCTGCTGCCGCTGGCCTACAAATCCTATGTTTCCATGGCGCGCATGAAAGAATTGCAGCCAGAGATGGAGGCATTGAAAGAGAAAGCTGGCGATGACCGTCAAAAGCTCCAGCAAGGCATGATGGAGCTTTACAAGAAAAACAAGGTGAACCCGGCGGCGGGCTGTTTGCCGATCTTGCTGCAAATCCCTATCTTCTTCTCGCTCTATAAGGTGATTTTCGTCACGATCGAACTTCGCCACGCCCCGTTCTTCGGCCCGTTCCAGGACCTGAGCGCGCCGGACCCCACCTCCATCATGAACCTGTTCGGGCTCTTGCCCATTGCCGCCCCGGACCCCGCGTCCTTCCTGTCGCTGGTCTTTATCGGCATCCTGCCAATCCTGCTCGGCATCTCCATGTGGTTGCAGCAGAAGTTGAACCCCGCCCCCACGGATCCGACCCAGGCGATGATCTTTGCGTGGTTGCCTTGGGTGTTCATGTTCATGCTGGGCGGCTTCGCCTCGGGCCTGGTCGTCTACTGGATCGCGAACAACACGATCACGTTCATCCAACAATACGCGATCATGCGGTCCCACGGGTCAAAGCCGGACCTGTTCGGCAACATCAAATCCAGCTTCAAGAAAAAGCCCGAAGTGGCGGCAAACGACGCCAAGCCGCCGAGCAAAGATACGAAGAAGAAGAAATGAAGCTCGCCTCGATCTGGCGGCATCCGATCAAGGCCATCGGGCGGGAGGAGATGGCCTCCGCCACGCTTGAGGCCGGGCGGACCCTGCCGCTGGATCGCCGCTGGGCGGTGACCCATGGGAAAACACGGGACACGGGGCCGGGTTGGGCGAAGAAGGCGAACTTTCTGCGCGGCGTCAGCGGGCCGCAACTGATGGCAGTGACGGCGCGAACCCATGGCCAAACGATCACACTGTCCCATCCCGAGCAGGCGGACCTGACCCTGAACCCGGACACGGATGCAGACACGCTGCTGCCGTGGCTCGACCCGCTTTGGCCCCAGGACCTGCCCCGCCCCACGGGCATCGCGACCTGCGCCACAGGGTTCACAGATGTCCCCGACCCTTGGATTTCGATCCATAACCTTGCGTCACACCGCGCCGTGGAGGGGCGGCTGGGCACCCAACTTTCGATCCATCGGTGGCGGGGCAATCTGTGGCTGGATGGCATGGATCTCTGGCATGAGTTTGACCTGGTGGGCCGCGCCTTGCGCATTGGCGAGGCCACGCTGCACGTGCACGAGCGGATCACGCGCTGTCGCGCCACTGAGGCCAACCCAGAGACGGGCGAACGGGATGCCGACACCCTTCGCGCCCTGCGCAATTGGGACCACCAGGATTTCGGCATCTATGCCGAAGTGGTCGAAGGTGGCCCGATCGCCCCCGGCGCGCCGGTCACCCTGCTATGACCGGGCCGGACCCCGACACGCTGACCCCCATGGCCCCGGCCTATGGCGGCACCGTGTTCTTGCGCCCCCTGGCACAGGGGCGCCCCAACGTCACTGTCGGGCGCTACAGCTATTATGACGACGCCGACCAGACCCGGGATTTCTTCGACCGCAATGTCCTTTATCACTACGACTTCACCGGCGATCACCTGACCATTGGCCCGTTCTGCGCTATCGCCCACGGCGTCCAAATTTTCATGAACGGCGGCACCCATGCCATGGACGGGTTCTCAACCTTTCCGTTCAACATCTTCGGCCACGGGTGGGACGCGGGCTTCGACCCGGCGACCTGGACCGCCGCCCAAAAGGGCGACACGACCATTGGCCCAGATGTCTGGATCGGCCGCGACGCGACGCTGATGCCGGGGGTGACCATCGGTGCGGGCGCGATCATTGCCGCCAAAGCCGTCGTCGCCCAGGACGTTCCGCCCTATGCATTGGTCGCGGGCAACCCCGCCCGCGTCATTCGGCTTCGCTTTGACGCCGACACGGTCGCGCGACTTCTGTCCATCGCTTGGTGGGACTGGACCGCGGACAGGATCACCCGCAACCTCAACGCCATCCGCGGCGCCGATTTTGCAACGCTGGAGGCCGCCCTATGAGCCTGCCCTTCCCCATCGTCGAAGACCCCGAGGGCCCAGACCTTGAAGCCGGGCGCAAACTGTTCGCCACCGGCGGCGGTTTCCTAAAAGGGGTGGTCGCCATGTCCGGCATGCCCGCCGCGGACCGGGTGGAGGTTTGCTTTGCAGGCCGGTCCAACGTGGGCAAGTCCACGCTGATCAACGCGCTGACGGGCCGAAGATCCTTAGCGCGCGCGTCCAACACGCCAGGCCGCACCCAAGAGATTAACTTCTTTACCCTGGCCGACAGCCACTACCTTGTGGATTTGCCGGGCTACGGCTTTGCCAAGGCCCCAGTGGCCGAAGTGGCCAAGTGGCAGGCCCTTCTCAAAGCCTATCTGGCGGGCCGCGCGTCCCTCCGCCGCGCCTTTGTCCTGATCGACGCGCGCCATGGCGTGAAAGAGGTCGATCAGGACATCATGACCCTTCTAGACCGCAGCGCCGTGCCCTTCCAAACGGTCCTGACCAAAGCCGACAAAGTGAAAGAGGCCGACCGGGACGCCGCATTAACCAAAACCCGCGAAGCCTTGGCAAAACACCCTGCGGCCTATCCCAGCCTGCTGGTCACAAGCTCAGAAAAGGGGTGGGGGATACCCGCCCTTCGATCAGAGATCGCCCAAATCTCTTCCTGAAGAGATTTGCAAAATCCTTCCGGGAAGGATTTTGTCCCGCCCAGAGGTTCCGATGAAACGCCGAGATGACATGACCCGCGACAACGCCGCCATCGCCCGCACGCTGAACGAAGCACTGCCCAACCTGCGCCGCTACAATGATGCCATCGTGGTCATCAAGCTGGGCGGCCATGCCATGGGCTCCGAAGAGGGGATGGCCAGCTTCGCGCGCGACGTGGTCCTGATGCGCACCGTCGGCATCAACCCGGTGATCGTCCATGGCGGTGGCCCGATGATCAACGATTTGCTGGCCCGACTGGGGGTAGAGACGACGTTCATCCAAGGCAAGCGCGTCACAGACGCGGAGACGGTGAAAGTGGTGGAAATGGTCCTCGCCGGGGAGGTCAACAAACGCATCGTCCAGGCCATCAACTCCGCCGGGGGGCGCGCTGTCGGCTTGTCGGGCAAGGACACGGACATGATTGTCTGCGAACAGACCGACCCTGATCTGGGCTTCGTCGGCACCCCGAAACAGGTGGACCCCCGCCTGGTTCAAAGCCTGCTGCGCGATGAAATGATCCCCGTGATCGCCCCCATCGGCACTGGCGAGAAAGACGAGACCTTCAACATCAATGGCGACACCGCCGCCGGGGCCGTCGCAGCGGCCCTGCAGGCGGACCGCCTTCTTCTGCTAACGGATGTGGCCGGGGTCAAGGATCAGTCGGGGGAAGTCGTGACCCAACTTTCCGCGGCCCAGGTGCGCGGCCTGACCGCCGACGGCACGATCATCGGCGGCATGATCCCGAAGACGGAAACGGCCCTCGCCGCGCTTGATGCAGGTGTGCGGGCGGTGGTCATCTTGGACGGCCGTGTCCCGAACGCGGTCCTGTTGGAATTGTTCACAAGTCACGGCGCGGGCAGCCTGATCCGGCTGGATGACGGACGGGACCCCTCGGCCACCGGTTGAACGACCCCGAGGTCCGAGCAGCGGCGCCTAGCTTTCGATCCCCCGCCGGATGCGCCGCACGGCCCACCAGACCAACGCCACAACGGGCAACACGACAAGGGCCATCACCATTTCTTTGGAAATCCCCGCCCGTGCGCCCAGCGGGTACAGCAAAGACGACACGAGCCCCAAAGCGTAGTAGCTGATTGCCACCACAGACAGCCCCTCGACCGTCTTCTGAAGCTGCAACTGCGCCGCCGCACGGTCGTCCATACTCTTGAGCAATTGCGCGTTCTGTTCCGAACGGTCCACGTTGACCCGGGTCGACAGCAGGTCCCCCGCCCGCTTGGCCCGCTCCGCCATGGCCTCCATCCGCCGCTGAACAGATCGACAGGTGCGCATGGCGGGATCGAACCGCCGCATCATGAACTCCGTGAAGGTCTGCAAACCCTCGAACCGCTCCTCCCGCAGGACCGAAATCCGCTGCTGCACCAGGGCGTCATAGGCCTCCATGGCGCCAAACCGGAACGACGACCGCGCCAGCATCGTCTCCAGGTCCGACCCGATGGACAGCAGACCGCTTAGCGTCTCTTCCGTCTGCGCCCGCCCCTCTCTCAGGGCGCCCACAAGCCCGGACAACTGGGTGTCCATCGTCCCCAAATCGCTGGACAGGGCCCGCGCCCGCGGCAGCGTCAGCATGGCCATGGTCTTGTAGGTCTCAATCTCGCACAGACGCTGCACGATGCGGCCCACGCGCCGCTTGCCCGTGCCCTCATGGGCGAACACCGCAAAGCGGACATGCCCATTGCTGTCGATCCGAAAATCGCTGGCAATCACCGCGCTGTCATCCAAAACACGGCTGGTGGCCAGGCTTTCGGGCACGAACCAGTCATCCAGTTTCTTGGGAATCTCCGCGTCGTCGCATTTCGCTTCCACCCGGATCAGCGCCGAGGTGACGCGAACCCCCGGCACTTCGGCCAGCCAATCCACGGGGAACACACCAAAGGTGGACCCGTCGAAGGGCCGCTCCGCCACGCCATCGGAAAACAGGGTGTAGGTCACGAACTCCGTGTGACTTTCCCATTTCAGCCAGTTTTTTCCAAGTTTGCCAAAGAAATGCGTGGCCCCTGGGGCGGGGTGATCCGCCCCGAACCGATCCAACAACGTCTCCAAATGGGCCCGATCCACGGACCGGTCCCGGTTCGCCGCGTCATTCTCTCGCTTGACCGCAAGATAGGCCGCCCGGCAGGGCGGGGTCAGCGCGGGAAAGGGCCGCGCATGCAGCTCATTCGCCAACTCATAGCGGCGCGGGTGATCGGTGAGGGCTTTCGCCATTTCCATCGTGTTCATTCCTTGCAGGTAGACCTATGCTGCGCCGCTGCAATCCATGTTTTCGGCATGCCACCGCATGGCGACATTCAAGTCACGGCCCTCCGCGCCCGAAACGCCGGGGCATCCCAGGCGCGGGTGCGCAGGATTTCGGCCAAATGCCCCAAGGCGGTGTCCACATCGGCCTCCGACAGGAATAGGGGCGTGAAACCGAACCGCAGAATGTCCGGCGCGCGGAAATCCCCGATGACCCCGCGGGCGATCAACGCCTGCACAATGGCATAGCCGTCGGGATGCCGAAAGCTCACGTGGGATCCGTGGGACGCCTCCTTTGGCAAGGCGGGCAACAGATCGGGGCACTGCGCGGCGACCCCATCGGCGAAGCGACCACAGAGCGCCAGGGAGCGGGCGCGCAAGGCCGCCAAGTCCACATCGTCCCAGATGTCCAGCGCCGCCTCCAACGCCGCCAACTGCAAAACGGGCGGCGTGCCCACCCGCATCCGCTCGATCCCCGGGCCGGGGCGATAGGTCGGATCAAACGCAAACGGGGCGGCGTGCCCCAACCAGCCTGCCAAGGCAGGCGCCACGGCCCCCTGCACGTCCGGTCGGACATAGATGAAGGCGGGCGCGCCAGGCCCTGCATTCAGGTATTTATATGTGCAGCCCACCGCAAAATCCGCGCCTGCCCCCGCCAGGTCGACACCATGGGCACCCGCAGAATGGGCCAGGTCCCACACCGTCAGGGCGCCGACCGCATGGGCCCGCGCCGTCAGATCGGCCATGTCATGCATCCGCCCCGTGCGGTAATCCACCTGGGTCAACATGACGACCGCCGTGTCTTCGTCCATCGTTTGCGCAACGTCCTTAGGGTCCACCACGCGCAACGTATGCCCTTGTTTCAAGGACGCAATCAGCCCCTCTGCCATGTAAAGATCAGTCGGGAAGTTGCCGCTATCGGACAGAATGACCTTTCGCCCCGGGCGCATCTCTAGGGCGGAGGCCAGCGCCTGATAGACCTTAATCGACAGGGTATCGCCCACCACGACACTGCCCGTCGGGGCCCCGATCAGCCGCCCGATCCGGTCGCCCAATTGGCTGGGCCAATCCATCCAGCCTTGGCCACCGGCCCCTTCGTTCCAGCCGCGGATCAACAGTGTCCGCCATTCCTCAAGCGTGCGCTCTACCCGCTCCGGCACGGCCTTGGGCAACGGCCCGAGGGAGTTGCCGTCCAGATAGATCACCCCCTCCGGCAGATGGAACCGATCTCTCAACCTCTGCCAGTCCATCAAAACTCTCCCCCGGCGATTTGAATGGCCTGGCCATGGACACTGCGCGCGCCCTCCCCGCAGAGCCACAGCGCCGCGGCGGCCACCTCGTCGACATCGATCAACCGGCCGTGGGGGTTGGCGCTGACCATGGCGTCCCGCGCGGCTTCGGCCCCCAGACCCGTCCGCGCGGCGATGGCGTCGGCATTGCGCGTCACGATCTCGGTGTCCACATACGCTGGGCACAGCGCGTTCACGGTCACTGGCTTGCCGACCAGATCCGCCGCCAACCCGCGCACCAAACCGATCATCCCGTGTTTTGACGCCGTGTAGGCCGGCGCCCCCTTCAGCCCTTTCAGCCCGGCGATGGAACTGATGGCGATGGCCCGCCCCCAATTCTCGGCCAGCATATCGGGAAGGCACGCGCGGAACAGGTGATAACACCCGTCTAGGTTGATCGCCATGATCCGCCGCCACATCTCCGCATCGGTGTTGCGCAGGCTCGCCCCCTCGGCGACACCGGCATTGGCCACGGCGATGTGGATCGGGCCACGGGCTGCACGTGCTTTAACAAGCCCTTCCAACACACTGGATTCACTGGATACGTCCATCACCATAGGGAAACATCCTGGCACCTCCGCCAACACGTCCATCCGCCGTCCCGTCACGGTGACCGCAGCACCCGCATCCCGCAGCCCCTCTGCGATGGCGCGGCCAATGCCAGTGCCGCCCCCCGTCACCACCGCGTGTCGCCCTTTCAAGACCTGACCCAAAGTCACCGCCCTCCGCGCAATAAAGTATCGCAAGGTCGTCCCTTGCCTTGAGCATCTGTCGCGCCATGGATAAGAGGCGACACTGCCAAAACTCCCGGGGGAGACATTGCAATGAAGATCGGCGCACCGAAAGAGGTCCATGACGGCGAAAACCGCGTGGCCATCACGCCCGAAAGCGCCGGGCACCTGCAGAAACTCGGCTATGAGGTCGCCGTCGAGGCGGGCGCCGGGGAAAAAGCAGGGTTCACCGACGCTGCCTATGCCGATGCCGGTGTCGAAGTCATCAAGACGGCCGCTTCGCTCTACAAAACGGTGGACGTGATCGCCAAGGTGCGCCCGCCGACCGATGCCGAAGTGAAGCGTCTGGAAAAGGGTAAAACCCTGATTTCGTTCTTCTATCCGGCGTCTAACGAGAAGCTGATGGATTTGGCGAAATCCAAGGGTGCCAACGTCATCGCCATGGATATGGTCCCCCGGATCAGCCGCGCGCAGAAGATGGACGCGCTATCGTCCATGGCCAATATCGCGGGCTATCGCGCCGTCATCGAGGCGGGCAATAACTTCGGTCGCTTCTTCACCGGCCAAGTCACGGCCGCCGGGAAAGTTCCCCCGGCCAAGGTGCTGGTGGTGGGCGCAGGTGTGGCCGGTTTGGCCGCCATCGGCACGTCCACGTCCCTGGGTGCCATCACCTATGCGTTCGATGTGCGCCCCGAAGTGGCGGAACAAATCGAATCGATGGGCGCGGAATTCGTGTTTTTGGAATTCGAAGCCTCGGAACTGCCCGATGGCGCGGCCACGGGCGGTTATGCGCCGCCGTCCAGTCCCGAATTCCAGGCCAAGCAGCTTGCCAAATTCCGCGAGATGGCGCCGGACATCGACATCGTCATCACGACGGCGTTGATCCCGAACCGCGCGGCGCCGATCCTTTGGGCCAAAGACATGGTCGAAATGATGAAGCCCGGCTCTGTCATCGTCGACTTGGCTGCTGAAAAGGGCGGCAACTGCGAATTGACCGAGATGGACAAGCGCGTCGTCACCGATAATGGCGTGATCATCATCGGGTACACGGACTTCCCCAGCCGGATGGCGACCCAATCCTCCACGCTTTATGGCAACAACATCCGTCACATGATGGCAGACCTGACGCCCGAAAAGGACGGCACGGTCACCCACAACATGGAAGACGATGTGATCCGGGGCGCCACGATCACCCATGAGGGAGAGATCACTTGGCCGCCGCCACCGCCCAAGGTCGCGGCCATCGCGGTCCAGACCAAGGAAAAGCCCAAGGAACTGACCCCCGAGGAAAAGCGCGCCAATGAAATCGCCGCCTTCCAGAAGGAAACCAAGTTCCAGGTCGGTTTGCTGGCTGTTGGCGGCGCGCTGCTTTTGCTGGCGGGCCTTTATACCCCAGCCAGCTTTATGCAGCACTTCATCGTGTTTACCTTGGCGTGTTTCGTGGGCTTCCAGGTGATCTGGGGCGTTGCGCACAGCTTGCATACACCGCTGATGGCGGTGACGAACGCCATCTCCTCGATCATCATTCTGGGCGCGTTGCTGCAGATCGGGTCCGGATCGTTCCTTGTCATCTTGCTGGGCGCGTTGTCGGTCTTCATGGCCGGGATCAACATTTTCGGCGGCTTCCTTGTGACACGGCGCATGCTCGCCATGTTCCAAAAGTCGTAAGGGGGGCCTGAGACATGGAACTCGGATTTACGAATGCGGCCTATGTGGTCGCCGGTGTCCTCTTCATCTTGTCGCTGGGCGGGCTGAGCAGTCAGGAAAGCGCCAAGCGCGCTATCTGGTACGGCATTGTGGGCATGGCCATCGCCGTGCTTGCCACGCTGATCGGACCCGGCTCAGGACTTTGGCCGATTTCGGTCATCCTGATCGGTCTTGGCGGGGTCATTGGGTACCAGCTGGCAACGAAGGTCCAGATGACCCAGATGCCGGAACTTGTGGCGGCCATGCACTCGCTGGTGGGTCTGGCTGCGGTCTTCGTGGGCATAAACGCCCACGTGGAAATAGGTCGTGTCACCGCCGCCTTCGCGGAGGCCGGTGTGCCCTTCCCCCTGCCCTACGGCACGGAAGTCACGCCAGAGATGACCGCCGTGAAGGAACAGTTCACGGGCTTCGCATCGGTCGTGGCCAAGAAGATCCCCGTGGAAATCACGATCCTTCAGATCGAATTGTTCCTCGGTGTCTTCATTGGAGCCGTCACGTTCACGGGCTCGGTCATCGCCTATGGCAAGCTGGCCGGGAAGGTGGACAGCTCGGCCACGAAACTGCCGGGCGGCCACCTGCTGAATGCCGGTGCGGCGGGCCTTAGCGTGCTCATGCTGTTCGTCTACATGTCGTCCGGCAGCACGCTGGCCCTGGTCGTGATGACCCTGGCGGCGCTTTTCATTGGCTATCACCTGATCATGGGCATCGGCGGCGCGGACATGCCCGTGGTGGTGTCCATGCTGAACAGCTATTCCGGCTGGGCGGCTGCTGCCATTGGCTTCAGCCTTGGCAATGACCTGCTGATCACCGTGGGCGCGCTGGTCGGGTCTTCTGGTGCGATCCTGTCCTACATCATGTGCAAGGCCATGAACCGGTCCTTCGTCAGCGTGATCCTGGGCGGCTTCGGCGGCCCCGCCGGTGAACAGATGGCGGTCGAAGGCGAGCAGATCGCCATCGACGCCGATGGTGTTGCAACCGCCCTGAACGAGGCCGACAGCGTCATCATCATTCCCGGCTATGGTATGGCCGTGGCGCAAGCCCAGGGTGCCGTGTCCGAACTGGTCCGCAAGTTGCGCGCCAAGGGCAAGACCGTCCGCTTCGCAATCCACCCCGTCGCGGGGCGTTTGCCGGGGCACATGAACGTGCTGCTGGCCGAAGCGAAGGTCCCCTATGACATCGTGCTGGAAATGGACGAGATCAACGAGGATTTCCCCGATACCGACGTCGCCATCGTCATCGGGTCCAACGACATCGTAAACCCCGCCGCCCAGGACGACCCCAACAGCCCCATCGCGGGCATGCCGGTGTTGGAATGCTGGAAGGCCAAGCAGGTCTTTGTGTCCAAGCGGGGCCAAGGCACTGGCTATTCGGGGATCGAGAATCCTCTGTTCTTCAAAGACAACACGCGGATGTTCTATGGCGATGCCAAGGCGTCTTTGGATACGCTGCTGCCAAAGATCGACTGAGCCAGCACTGAAGACAGGTCAAAGGCCCGCGTTCTGCGCGGGCCTTTTTCATTCCGGCGCCTCGACATATTCCAGCAAGTCCCCCGGCTGACATTGCAGCGCTTGGCAAATCGCCTCTAGGGTGCCGAACCGAACACCTCGCGCCTTGCCCGCCCGCAGGATCGACAGGTTCTGTTCCGATATGCCGATGGTCGCCGCCAACTCTCTGGAGGTCATCTTGCGCTGTGCCAACGCCACGTCCAGGCGGACCACAATGGGCATGTCAGATCACCTCTCGGTGGTCCTGCCACAACGCCGCGCCAAGGACGAACGCGTGGGACGTGAACGTGGCCAGCAGCGCGGCCATCACCGTTGAGATCTGGGCCGACCCCACGCCCACCGCCAGGGCCCGCTGCCCCGGTGGAAAGTGCCAGGTGGCCACCAGCGACACCAACATATGCGACAGGATCCCCCAGATCAGCATCGCCCACAGCAGGCGCGCGACCCGCCGCGCGGCGTCACTGGCCTGGGCCATATCCGCATCCAGAAGGGCGTCGAACATCCCCTGTCCCCGCCACGCGATGGCCGCCCAAATCGCCAAATGCAGCAACGTGATCAAGACCAGCGCCCCACTTTGCCACAGGCGCGGGGCGACGACGTCATAGCCGGCCATGTCCGCCAGAGCACGGCCCAGTGCCGCGTGATCAGAAATCAGCAATCCTTGCAGACCCGCGGCAATGACGCAGATGCCGCCAAAGATCACCAAAAGGACAAAGCGCATCACTTGGGCCGAGCGCAAAACCGGCTTCGTTTCCACAAGACTCATGTTTTATCCATATACATTCATGTTTAACATTAATATTTAGTGCTTAAACATCATCTTGCCGGAGTTCAAAGGAAATGTTCACCCCAATTCGCATCGCTCTGATCGCAGCGTCCCTTGTAACGGGCTGCGGCAGTGTCACGCCCGCGGGCTTGGTGGCCGCCATGCGCCTCGATCCGTTGGCTACACCGCCCGGCGACATCACCGTGGCCGTCAGTGTGCCCAACACCGTTCGCTTGACGGATGGCGACGCGCAGTTCCGCCTGGCCTTCACACCCGACGACCCGACACGCGCAGGGTCCGTGGATACGACAGTTCCGTTGACCTTGATTGAAAACGCCACGGACGCGCCCACCCCGCCCGACGGGGATGCCGTCTATGTCTGGGGTTTCGCCCCACGGGACGCCGCGCGCGTGGCCAAGGCGCAGGCGCAAATCACGGCGGCCCGGTCCAATGGTTTGGCGGGTGATGGCTCCGTCGGGGTCTCTATCGAAGGGGGGTGCACGACGGTGCCCTTGGGCGACACTTTGCCCGTGTCCACGTGGCTGAAGACCGGTCCCGACACGGGGTTCGTGCAACTCACGCGCCGGACCGACCTGCTGACGGCGCTGCCAGCGGCGGAACGGTCAGCCCTGCTGTCTAAGCTGACCCGCTGCTGACCCCACCCGCGCGCACGAAAAAGGGCGCCCAAATGGGCGCCCTTCTCCGAAACATTTGCACACATTACCCGTCGATAATGGTCTGTGCGATATTCTGCTTCTGCGCGGCATCGCTGGAGAAGGCGACAAAGTACAGTTCTGCAATCTGCGCGTCGGTCAACGTCTCGGTGTCGACCTCAAACCCGTTGATGTTCAGCCAGTTCTGCACCGACATTTCGACCGAGTTCTCGCCCATGGGCATCAACCCATCGATGTCATCGGGGTCGACCAGGATCACCCGGCGCTGCGTCAGGTCGGCGCCATAGCCTTCGCCGTCCAACGCGGCCTTGATCGCGTCGTTCTTGTCGGCGTCAGACACGCCTTGCGTCACGGCGTAGATTTCAATGACCTGCTCATCGGACAGGGTGGTCACGTCCACATTGGCCAAGCCCACTTCTTGCAGCGTGCTTTCGACGTTCGTTACGATCTGTGGCGACACGCCAGTGTAGGCGGCGGCAGATGTCGCTGTCATGAGGGCAGCGGCGAAGATCGAGAAGCGTTTCATAATAGTCTCCTATATTTCGTGTCCGGCGCCCCGCTCAACGCGGCGCCTTGGACAAACAACACCGCGCCACCAAATCGGTTGCATATTTTATTCGGTTTTCTTTTGGGAACTATCGCCTTGGTTTTGCGTTAGAAATGCCGTCTTTCCCCGCGGGGAAATGGCATTCCCCACGCCTGCAAGACAAAACCACGGCTTGCCTCACGGTCGTTTCGAAGGCGGCGCCACGGGGGCGCAAAACGATCTGCTGCGCGCCCCACTCGTTCCCCGCTTGGGGTCTTTAACGGGGTCATGGAACACGATGGTACAGACTTCTCCGCCTTTCTGGCCGCCGAAGATGGCGCGGTCACCGTCGACTGGGTCGTCCTGACGGCGGCGCTGGTCGGGCTTGGCTTGGCGGTTGCGACCGTGATCAGCCAGGGCCTATCGGACCTGAGCAACGACACCTCCGCCCAGTTGGCCGACCAGAACGTGCTGATGCGCTTTGCGTCCGTGGGCAACCTGTTCAACACGGATTTCGCCTCGGGACCGGGCGATTGGCTGGGCGGCGCCTTGGTTAGCCTGGCGGGCTTCGGGGAGGTTTTGCAGGTGCGCGATAATGAAACCGTGGAACTGCCCTTCGACGTGCCAGCAGGTGCCACCAGCGCGACCATCACTTTTGACGTCATCGGGGCCAACGACCTGGACGGGGACCCGGCGACGATCATGATCAACGGCCAACCGGTGGCCGTCTATCGCGACAACCATGGAACAATCACCACGTCAGATGCCGGTGTGTCCGGCGTGTCCGTCAACGTGCAGCAGCAATACGCCAACAACCCCGTGGGCGCGGGCGATCACGGCCATGACAGCCGTGCGACCTATACCATAACCGTGGACAACCCGTCGGGCGCCCTGACCCTTGGCATCAGTTCCGGCACCAATGACGGGTTGGATGATGAATTCTATGCCGTGGACGACGTGTCCGTCTCCACCAGCTAAGACAGCGCCGCCGCCCGCCGGTGCCGCAGGGCATGCGCCAGCAGAACCAGGCCCCCAGCCGCAAGGCCCAGCCACATGACGGGGGCCGTTTTCCAAAGCACCAGGACGGCGAGGACCAGGCGCAGGGCCATTTCCGCCCGGCCAATGGGCCCCAGGTCGAACCGCGCCAGGGCCGACGCCACAAGGTACAGGGCAAACACCAGCCGCAGGCAGAGCAGGCCCAAAGCGGTCCAATCGACCTGACCGCTGTAACCCTCGATGAGGGCGCGCTGCCCGGTATCGTCGGTGATGGTGACGGCCTCCTCGATCAGCAACAGCTCTGGGTACCAGGCGAAGACGAAGGGGATGGTGAACATGACAATGCCCACCCGCACGGCAGAGACACTGGTCCGCATGGGTTCCGTCCGCGTGATGGAGGCTGCGGCGAAGGCGGCGATGGCCACCGGCGGCGTGATGGCCGATGCGACGGCGAAGTAAAAGACGAACATATTCGCCGTGAAGAAACTGACCCCCAGATTGGCCAGCAACGGCCCAAGGAGCAGAGCCACGTTCACATAGGCCGGCACCGTCGGCATCCCCATGCCCAGGACGATGGCGCAAAGCATGGCGCACAGAAGGGCCAGCATCAGGTAAACGCCGCCCGCGATCTCGATCTCAAGACCGGCAATGCGCAGCGTCTGCGCCGTCTCTAGCCAGGCAGTCACGGCCCGCGTCAACTCTCCGGTCAGGCCGCTTTCGTTGAGAAAGGCCGAGATGATGGAGACCGCGAACAGCAACAGGAACAGGCGGGACACAAGGACCCCGCCTTCACCCAGGGACACAAGGACCTTTGACGGTTTGGCCCGCGTGGCCGGGTCCAGGAACAGAAGTGGCAGCAGGACCAGCACGGCCCACCACCCGGCGGACACCGCGTCACCGGTGGCGTTCACGATGGTTTGCGTGACACCCGCCGGAAGGACACTGGCGACCAAGCTGTTGCTGAAATCGTCCTTATTGCCCAGCAGAAGGAACAGAATGGTCAGGATCGGCACGAAGATGATAATCAGATTGGCCCAATCCTGCCGCGCCATGACCAGATCGTCGGGGATGTCGCGCATGGCCCGCACCTTCTCGCGCCGGGCCTGGAACATGACGGCCAAGAAGATCGAAAAGAAAAACGCCATGGCAGGTAGAAATGCGGCCGTGATGACTTTGGTGTAGGGCACTGCCGTCAGCGCCACGAGGACGAAGGCCGCGACGCCCATGACCGGCGGCATGATCTGTCCGCCCGACGACGCCGCCGCCTCGACCCCGCCTGCGAATTGGGGGGAGAAGCCGTTGCGTTGCATCATCGGGATGGTCAGGCGCCCGGTGGACAGGACATTGGTCACCGGCCCGCCAGTGATGGTCCCGAACATCGCGGAGGAGACGATGGCCGCATGGGCGGGGCCGCCGCGCAACGTCTGCGTCAGCCGGACGGCCAGTTTGATCAGGGACGTGCCCCCCGCCGAGGTGCCGAACAAGGCGCCCAGGATCACATAGGGAAAGACCTGGTTCACGATGATGTCCATGAACCGGCCCATGAACCCGTCCGGCGTGATGAAGACATTCGTGGCCTTCTGTATGGCCGCCGCCAAGGGGTCGCCGCCATCGGCGCCCAGCTTGGTCAGAAGGAAGTTATTGTCGCTAAGATCGAAGACCCAAATCAAGGCGGTGGCGACGGTATAGACGACCACGACGCTGGCCACGGCCACCAAGGGCAGGCCCCAGACCCGGATGTTATAGAGAAAGAACAGGAAAATGATCGTGAACAGCAGCGGAAGAATCCAGAGACCGAAGCGGGCTTGGCAGGCGGGCACCTCTGCCTCGAACGTCATGCCGGGGATGACGCCTGCGGCGCGTTCCGTCGCCTCTTGGATCAGGCGGGCGCGTTCGCCGGTCACCTGGTCGATGAGGCAGATCGAGTCGATCTCAACCAGGAAGCCCACGGCACCCAGGATGGCCGCCAGGACCAAGCCCGCGTCTAGGGCCGCGCCCAGCCAGGCCCGGCTTGGCGTCGAATTCCGCCAGGCGCGATAGACACTGGCGTCCAGGGCGACGATCACCATCATCAGCACGAAAAGCGGCGGGTAGAGGTATTCCGGCGGAAAGCCGGAGACCCGGAAGAAGCGCAGGCCCGTCACCTCCCGCGCCCAAGTCTGAAGGCCCGCGATCTCTGGCATGGTGTTCACCATGCCGACGCCCACCAATATCAGCGCCAGGATCAAAGCCGCGCGCCGGCCCATGGGAAGACCGGGATCCGGGGGCGTCATTGCAGCGTCATGGGCATGGGAGGGGAGCGAGCGACCGTCCCCCCGGGTGGCCCGTGTCACGGGCGCACACACTCCGCAACGCTATGGCCCGCCTCTTCATAGGCGCGAATGGCCCCGGGATGCATCAGAATGGTCACCGCGCCACAGACCCCTTGGCTGGTGCCGTCGATGTCCCCGAAGCTGAGGAACAGGTACGGCCCCCGGGGAGAGCCTGTCTCAAACCGGGCCTGCCCTTCCAGGAAGGCTTTGGTGATCCCATAGGCGATGTCGTCCTCCATGGAGGCGGGGACGATCTGGGCGAAGGCCGTCGCAAAGCTATCGAACGTGTCGTCATCGGTGACGATGGTGATGTCGTTGCCCGCGTAGGCGGCGCGCACTTCCTCCACCGGGACTGAATACGGCGCGTGGCCCGGGGCGTTGGCGATCTGTTGGCCCAACTCACTGTCGAGAAGCGCGGACGGCATGTCATAGATCGTGATGGCCCCCGCTGCGGCGATGGCGATCTGGCGGCCCGAGGGCAGACCTTCGGGGATCGTCCAGCCATCCACACCGCCGCCAGTGATGCTGGACACGGTGTCAGGCCACGGGGTTTGCACCCCCTCATAGCCTTCGCCGTCCTTGAGCCCGGACAAGAGTTGCACCGCCGCCCGGCCAGATGTCAGTGCCGCGCCGCGGGGCGGGCCGTTCCAAATGCGCTTGCCGTCGAGGGCGGTGATGTCGGTGATATCGCCGCTATCGTAATGGCCGAAGATCTGCGCGGAGGCGGCGGTGAAGAACAGCGCGCGCAGATTGCCCGCCAGTTCGGCGCCCTTTTCTGCGCCGACGCCTGCATAGGGGCCAATGCCCCGGGACAAAAGGAACGGCAGGATCAGCGGCGCGGGGGCCAGGTCCAACTGCCCCTCGGCCACGGCCTGAACGGAATTGGTCAACGTGGCCCCTTCGGTGATCTGAAGCGTGGCAACCCCCGCCGTCTCTAGAACCGCGGCCAATGTGGTGTCGATGTAGTGTGGCGTGGACCCGGGCGATGTCGTCTCTGCCGTGAGGGTCACTTGCGCGAAGGATACGGCGGGCAGCACGGCCAGCACCGCACCCAAGATGGATGCTTTGAACATGTCTTCCTCCCTAGACGGTGCGGAATGCCCGCCCCTTGGCGCCCCATGACCGACGCCTGGGGTCAGGCTGGCAAAAATTATATGACTTGTCACGTAATTTTTCGTGCTGTTGAATGGCGGCGTGGAGGATCAAATGACAACACGCGTTGATGCAAGGGCCATGCGGGTTGCCGCCCGCAAGGCCAGCCAAGATGGAAACCTGTTCGGGCGCCTGTCGGCGTCGGCCATTGCATCGCGCGGACAGGCGCAGCGGTTGCTGACGGCTGGACCCGGCCTGTCCATCACGGAGTGGCGGATCCTTTGGGATCTGGCGGAGGCTGGACCGCTGAGCATTCAGGACATGGCCACGATCCAGCGGACGGACCATTCCCTAATCAGTCGCGCCTTGCCGGCCATGCGTCAGAAAGGGATCGTGGAGACAACGCGAAACACCGAAGACAAGCGCCAGTCCCTGGTCATGCTGACAGCCCAGGGCCGGGCCGTGTACGACTCCGCCGCCCCCATCATGCAACTACGCCGCGATACCCTGGCGCAGACCTTCACACCCCAGGAAATGCGATCCCTGCTTGGCCTTTTGGACCGGTTCGATGCGTTCTTGACGCAGCCCCTCGCCCCCCTTCCGTCACCCCAGGACGCGCCATGACCGACCGCCCGAACGTCCTTTGGATCATGGCCGATCAACTGCGCTACGATTACCTGAGTTGCTACGGGCACCCGCATCTGCACACGCCCCATATTGACGCCCTGGCCGCGCGCGGCGTGCGGTTCACCAATTGCTATGTGCAGTCGCCCGTGTGCGGGCCGTCCCGCATGTCGGCCTATACGGGCCGCTATGTCCGCAGCCACGGGTCCACCTGGAACGGGATGCCCCTGCGCGTGGGCGAGCCGACGCTGGGCGACCACCTGCGCGCGGCGGGCGCGCGGGCGGTTCTGGTGGGCAAGACCCATATGATTGCCGACCTGGAGGGGATGGCCTGGCTTGGCATCGACCCCACCAGCGAGATCGGCGTGCGCCGGTCGGAATGCGGGTTCGAGCCATTCGAACGCGATGACGGGCTGCACCCGGACAGTCGGCGTCAGCAATGGTCGGCCTATGACGATTACCTGGTGGCCCATGGCTACAACAGCGACAACCCGTGGGAGGATTTCGCCAATTCGGGTGTGGACGATGACGGCGCAGTTTTGTCGGCCTGGCTGCTGAAGAATTCGCGGCTGGCGGCGAACATGCCGGAGGAGCATTCCGAGACGGCCTACATGACCACCCGCGCCATGGACTTCATGGAGGAGGCGATGGCCGATGGGCGGCCCTGGATGTGCCATCTGAGCTATATCAAGCCGCACTGGCCCTACATCGTGCCTGCCCCCTATCACGATATGTATGACGCGCAGCACATCATCGACCCCGTCCGGTCACAGGCAGAGCGGGAGAGCGCGCACCCGTTGATGCGCGCCTATCTGGACGCCCGTGTCTGTCGCAGTTTCGCGCGGGACCATGTGCGGACCCATGTCATCCCGGCCTATATGGGCCTGATCAAGCAGCTTGACGACAATCTGGGGCGGCTGTTTGCGTGGATGGATGGCAAGGGTCTGAGGGACAACACGATCATCGCCTTTTGTTCGGACCATGGGGATTACATGGGCGACCATTGGATGGGTGATAAGGATTTCTACCATGAGATGGCGGTGAAGGTGCCCCTGATCATCGCGGACCCGCGCCCAGGCGCAGATGCCACCCGGGGGCAGGTCTCGGACGCCCTGGTGGAGATGATCGACCTGGCCCCCACCTTCATGGCCGCCTTAGGGGCCGCACCCAAACCCCATGTGATCGAAGGGCGGGACCTGACCCCGGTGCTCCATGGGACGGACGGGTTTTCGCGACACTACGTCATCAGCGAGCATGACTACCACTGGTCCGAGATGGCGCGTGCCCTGGAGGTGCCCCAGGAAGATGCGCATACGACCATGATCTTTGACGGGCGGTGGAAGTATATCCGCTGCGAAGGGTTCGACCCGGTCCTTTTCGACCTGGAAAGCGATCCGCAGGAACTGTTGGATCTGGGAACATCGGCAACGGCCGAGCATGGGGCGGTGCGCGCACGGATGGAGGCGGCCTTGCTGACCTGGGGTCTGCGGCATCACACCCGCATTACGGCGACGCCTGGGGTTCTGGCCCGCCAGAAAACCGCAGCCAAGGATGGGATCCTGATCGGGTTTTGGGACGCGGAGGAATATGAGGCCCATACCGGCATCGCCTTCGCGGATCTGACGCCCCAGGGGCGGCCCTAGTCGGCAACACGCCCCCTGTCACCGGGACGTGACCGGCGGTGGCGGCGCGCGGGGTTTGCAAAGCGCCTAAGTCTTGGTCATCCTGCACGGTATGGAGTTCCTCAGCGTCAGTCACAGCGGCTTTCTGATCGCGATGTCCTGCATCGTGGCGCTGGTGGCGGGGTTCACGGGCCTGTCGCTGACGCGGGACTTGGCCGAAAAGCCGATGTTCCAGAAGAAAGCGGCCATCGCCCTGGCCTCGGTCGCGTTGGGCGGGGGCATCTGGGCCATGCACTTCGTGGCAATGCTGGGTCTGAAACTGCCAATCCTGTTCTATTACGATGCGGCGATCACGCTGGTGTCGGCCCTGTCGGCCATTCTGATCGTGGGGGGCGCGCTGATCCTTCTGCATTTTGCAGAGCGGACGCGGCAGATGATCTGGCTGGCTGGTGCCATTGTGGGCGTAGGCGTGTTGGTCATGCACTATATCGGCATGGCGGGGCTGGAGCTGTGCCGCGCCGTCTACACGCCGGTCGGGGTCGTCCTGTCATCGGTGGCGGCCATTGGCCTGTGTATCTTGGCCTTCTGGATCGCCTATGGGCGGCGGACGAACCGCAATATCGTTCTTGGCACGCTCTGTTTTGCGATTGCCGTCTGTTCGGTCCACTTCCTGGCCATGGCGGGCACCAATTTCATCGCCGTCCCCGATATGGGAGAGTTCGGGCCCGCCATGGGCAATGAAACCTTGGCCTTGGGCGTCATCTTCTTCAGCTTCGTGATTTTCGGGGCCTGCTTGTGGGTCAGTGTCACCTATCTTGTGCCCCCCGACAGGACACGGGTCCCCGCGCCCGAGGTGCCGCCCGTGGTGATCAGCGGGCTCCAAATCCCGTGTGAGCGCGATGGCGGGAAGGTGTTCCTTCGGTCGCAAGACGTGTCCTTTGTGCGCGCCGATGGGCACTACACCCAGATCTATACCGAGGGGGAGCGGTTGTTCTGCGCCTGGCCGGTAACAGAGGCGTCGAAACGGTTGCTGCCCTTGGGGTTCTTGCAGACCCACCGGAGCTATCTGGTCAACCCATCGCGCGTGTCCCGGTTCGAGCGGACGAAGGACAAGGGGCGCTGCATCTTTGAGGGGGCGGACCTGCCGCCCGCGCCGGTGAGCCGGTCCAAGTTGAAGGCGATCCAGGACGCTTTGGCCGCGGGGGCCGGCGTATTTGATGCGTGATGCGGCGCATCTGGTGCAAAAGGCCCGTGTTTCATTGATTTTCTCGTGCCGCACCATCAGGCCAATGCACCCTTCCCCCCAGCACGACCATTCGCTCTGAGGGAGGAAGAAGCCGATGATCCCAGCCGCCTTTGAATACCATCGCCCCACGGACATACCCGGTGTCTTGTCCTTGCTTGCGCAGCATGGCGACGATGCCCGCGTCATGGCCGGGGGCCACAGCCTGATCCCCATGATGAAACTGCGCATGGCCGAGGTGCCCCACCTGATCGACCTTCAAGATGTGGGTGGCTTGGACGAGATCCGGGTTGAGGGCGACAGCGTCCAGATCGGCGCCATGGTCACCCAAGCCGACATCATCGACCACGGGGCCCTGGCCCAGGCGGTGCCGATCCTGCGCGAAGCATCGCTGCAGATCGCGGACCCCCAGGTCCGTTACATGGGCACGGTTGGGGGGAATGTGGCCAATGGCGACCCCGGCAACGACATGCCCGGCCTGATGCAATGCCTGGACGCGACCTTCCGCGTGGTCGGGCCGACGGGGGAACGGGCGATCCCGGCCCGCACCTTCTATGAGGCGGCGTATATGACCGCACGCGAGGATGACGAAGTGCTGATCGGCGTGACGATCCCGCGGCCTGCGGGCGGCCACGCCTACGAAAAGCAAAAGCGCAAAATCGGCGACTATGCGACCGCCGCGGCGGCGGTGCAGATCGTCAAAGATGGCGGGACATGTGCCCAGGCGGCCATCGCCATGACCAACCTGAGCGATACGCCCATCTATTCGGAAACGGCCGGTGCGGCATTGGTGGGCACGGGCGTGGATGACGGCGCCTTGGCGGCGGCGGTGGCCGCGATGCTGGCCGATATCGACCCGTCCGACGACAACCGCGGCCCCGTCGCGTTCAAGAACCACGTGGCGGGCGTCATTCTGCGCCGCGCCATCACCCGCGCTTGGGCGCGGGCCTGAGGGAGCATATCCATGGCAAAGAAGATGCACATCACACTGACGGTGAACGGCAAAGAGGAAGAGTTCCTGGCCGAGCCGCGCGAATTGCTAATCTATACCTTGCGCGAACGGCTGAACTATACCGGCGCGCATATCGGCTGTGAGACGTCCCATTGCGGGGCCTGCACGGTCACGATCGATGGCAAATCGGTCAAAGCCTGCACCATGTTCGTGGCCCAGGCCGATGGGGCGGATATCACCACCATCGAAGGCATCGGCGGGCCGGACAACCTGCACCCGCTGCAAACTGCCTTTAAGGAGCATCACGGTTTGCAATGCGGCTACTGCACGCCGGGCATGATCACCCGCGCGGCCAAGCTGCTTGAGGAAAACCCCAACCCCACCGAGGAGGAGATCCGCTTTGGCATGGCGGGCAATATCTGCCGCTGCACGGGCTACCAAAACATCGTGAAGTCCATTCAGGCCGCCGCCGTTGAGATGAATGCCCCCAAGGAGGCCGCAGAATGAAAGACGACGTCACAAGCCGCGACGACCGCGTCGCCAACCTCAAGGGCATGGGCTGCTCGCGCAAGCGGGTGGAAGACGCGCGCTTCACCCAAGGCAAGGGCAACTATGTGGACGACATCAAGCTGGACGGGATGCTGTTCGGCGATTTCGTCCGCTCGCCCTACGCCCATGCGCGGATCACGAGCGTCAACACCGCCCCCGCGCTCGACGTGCCGGGCGTATTGGCCGTGTTGACCGCCAAGGACCTGGAGCCGTTGGGCCTGCATTGGATGCCGACCCTTGCGGGCGACAAGCAGATGGTTCTGGCCGATGGCAAGGTCCTGTTCCAGGGCCAGGAGGTCGCCTTTGTCGTGGCCGAAGACCGCTATGCTGCCGCCGACGGGATCGACGCCGTCGAGGTCGAATATGAAGAACTGCCCGTGATCGTGAACCCGTTCGAGGCGCTGCAATCGGACACCGTCCTGCGGGAAGATTTGGTGGCCGAGGATGGATCATTGCCCGATGGCGCACACGGGCCGCGCAAACACGCCAATCATATCTTCACCTGGGAGGCGGGCGACAAAGGGCCCACCGAAGAGGTCATCGCCAATGCCGACATCGTCGCCGAAGAGACGATGTACTACCATCGCACCCATCCTTGCCCCCTGGAAACCTGCGGCTGCGTGGCGTCCATGGACAAGGTCAACGGAAAGCTGACGCTTTACGGCACCTTCCAGGCGCCCCATGCGATCCGCACCGTGGTCAGCCTCATCTCCGGCATCGAGGAGCACAATATCCGCGTCATCTCGCCCGATATCGGCGGGGGCTTCGGCAATAAGGTGGGGGCCTATCCGGGCTATGTCTGTTCGGTCGTGGCGTCCATCGTGACGGGCAAGCCGGTCAAGTGGATCGAAGACCGGATGGACAATCTGATGACCACGGCCTTTGCCCGCGACTATCACATGACCGGCAAGATCAGCGCGACGCCCGACGGCAAGATCACGGGGTTGCAGTGCCACGTGACCGCCGACCATGGCGGTTTTGACGCCTGCGCCGACCCCACCAAGTTCCCGGCGGGGTTCATGAACATTTGCACCGGGTCCTATGACATTCCGACCGCCTATCTGGCAGTGGACGGGGTCTATACCAACAAGGCGCCCGGCGGGGTCAGCTATCGCTGTTCGTTCCGCGTGACGGAGGCAGTGTATTTCATCGAACGCATGATCGAGGTTCTGGCGATCAAGCTGGACATGGACGCGGCTGAGTTGCGGCGCATCAACTTCATCAAGAAAGAACAGTTTCCCTATACCGCCGCCCTGGGCTGGGAATATGACAGCGGCGACTACCACACCGCCTGGGACAAGGCGCTCAAGGCCGTGGACTATGACGGGCTGCGCGCCGAGCAGGCCCAGAGGGTCGCGGACTTCAAGGCGGGCAAGACCCGTACGCTAATGGGGATCGGTTTGTCGTTCTTCACCGAGATCGTGGGCGCGGGTCCCGTGAAGAACTGCGATATCCTGGGCCTCGGCATGTTCGACAGTTGTGAGATCCGCATCCACCCCACCGGGTCCGCCATCGCGCGCCTGGGCACGATCAGCCAGGGCCAGGGCCACGCGACGACGTTTGCGCAAATCCTCGCCTCCGAGATCGGCCTGCCCGCCGACAGCATCACCATCGAAGAGGGCGACACCGATACGGCCCCCTATGGTCTGGGCACCTATGGGTCGCGGTCGACCCCGGTGGCGGGCGCGGCGACGGCCATGGCGGGCCGCAAGATCCGCGCCAAGGCGCAGATGATCGCGGCCTACCTGCTGGAGGTTCACGACGATGATGTGGAATTCGACGTGGATCGGTTCGCCGTCAAGGGCGCGCCCGAGCGGTTCAAAACCATGAAAGACATCGCCTTCGCGGCCTATAACCAAGCCATTCCGGGCATCGAGCCGGGGCTGGAGGCGGTCAGCTATTATGACCCGCCTAACATGACCTATCCGTTCGGGGCCTATGTCTGCGTCATGGATATCGACGTCGACACCGGCGTGACCGACATCCGCCGGTTCTATGCGCTGGATGATTGCGGCACCCGGATCAATCCAATGATCATCGAGGGCCAGGTCCATGGTGGCCTGACCGAGGCGCTGGCCGTGGCCCTGGGACAGGAGATTGCCTATGACGAGATGGGCAATGTGAAGACGGGGACGTTGATGGACTTCTTCCTGCCGACCGCGTGGGAGGTTCCGAATTACGAAACCGACTTCACCGTCACCCCGTCGCCGCACCATCCCATCGGCGCCAAGGGCGTCGGCGAAAGCCCCCATGTGGGCGGCGTGCCGTGTTTTTCCAATGCGGTGCAGGATGCGTTTCGGCCATTCGGAAACACCCATACCAACATGCCCCACGACCATTGGCGGATCTGGAAGACTGCCAACGATCTGGGCTTGCATGGCTGAGGCGCAGGTGGGGTGCGTGGTGCCACGCACCCTGCGGAGATGGGCATGACGTGGACCACCCTCAAATCCGACCTTGCGGGCGCGGGCTACGTCGCCTCCGATGACCTGGCGGTGGCGCTGCAACTGGCGCTGTCGCTGGGCCGCCCGCTCCTCCTGGAAGGGGCCGCAGGCGTGGGCAAAACCGAAGTCGCGCGCGTTTTGGCCGCGGTGCAGCACGCCAAGCTGATCCGGCTGCAATGCTACGAAGGATTGGATGCGTCCCAGGCGATCTATGAGTGGAATTATCAGCGCCAATTGCTAAGCATCCGCGCCGCCGCCGAAGATGGCGTGACGGGCAAAGCGGTGGAAGATCGGATTTTTTCGCGCGCCTTTCTGTTGGAACGGCCCCTGCTGGCCGCCATCACCCAGGACACCCCGCCGGTCCTGTTGATCGACGAAGTTGACCGCGCCGATGAGGAGTTCGAGGCCTATCTGCTGGAAATCCTGTCCGACTTTCAAATCTCGATCCCGGAATTGGGCACGATCACCGCCACTTCGCGGCCCATTGTGATCCTGACGTCGAACGGCACGCGCGACCTGTCGGACGCGCTGCGCCGCCGTTGTCTTTACACCTATGTGGACTACCCCGACCGCGGCACCGAACTGGCGATTTTGCAGGCCCGCTGCCCCGATGTTGAGGCGCATCTGGCCGATCAGATCGTAGGGTTTGTCCAAAAACTCCGAACCGAAGATTTGGAGAAAACGCCCGGCATTGCCGAAATGCTGGACTTTGCCGCCGCGTTGATGGGGCTTGGCATCGCAGATCTGACGGACGACCCAAGCGTGTTGCAGGCGGCGCTGACGACGTTGTTGAAGACGCAAAGCGACCAGGCCCAGATCACGCCCGAAGTGGCTGGCCGGATCGCTGGCCGCGCCGCATGAGCCGGGTCACCAAATTCGCGGCCCGCGACCCGGGCCCCGCCGCGCGCGTGGTCGGATTCATCGCCCATCTACGCGCCAACGGGTTGCGCCTGGGCGTGGCTGAGGCGGAGCTGGCCATGGCGGCTTTGGCACATGTGGACGCCGCGCGCCCCGAGGACAGCCGCCGCGCCCTCCGCGCCGTCTGCACCGGGTGCAAAGAAGAGGCCGCGCGGTTCGACACCCTATTCGACAGCTATTGGATGGACATGGGTCGCGTCCGGCAGAAGGTCATGCCGACGCTGAAAAGCCCCGCGAAGGACCATGTCCACGCGTCACGCGATGCCAAGGGCCAGGATGCGGCGGCCTCTGGGTCCGCCATTACGCCGGATGCCGGGGACGGCGACGCAGACAGCGACGGGACGGGCAAGCTGATAGCGACGACCCAACGCAACCTGAACCGCCGGGACCTTCGCGATCTGGTGCGGCCCGAAGAAGTGGCGGAAGCCGAGGACATCGCCCGTCGCATCGGTGCGGCCCTGCGGGACCAACGCTCTCGCCGTCGGATCGCGGCACGGCGCGGCGACCGGCTCCACTTTCGCAAAACGATCCGCGCCAGCCTTGCCACAGGGGGCGAACCGATACGCCTATGGCACAAGAAACGCCCAGACCGGACCCGCAAGATCGTGGCGCTGTGCGATGTGTCCGGGTCCATGTCCGTGTATGCGCAGGTCTTTCTGGCCTTTCTGGCGGGTTTGATGCGGGCGGACACTGCCGCCGATGCCTACCTGTTCCATACGCGCCTGGTCCGGATTACCGAAGCGCTGCGCGACAAAGACGCGATGCGCGCCATCGGACGCATGTCGCTGATGGCCGATGGGTTTGGCGGCGGCTCAAAGATCGGGCCATCGCTCATGCGCTTTGCGGACACCTATGCCAAACGGTTTGTGGACGGGCGCAGTGTGGTGCTGATCCTGTCGGATGGCTATGACACGGAGGCGCCCCAAATGATCGGAGCGGCGCTGGCCAAGCTGCGCAAACGCGGCTGCAAGGTGGTCTGGCTGAACCCGCTCAAGGGCTGGGCCGATTACGCGCCCGTGGCCTGTGGGATGGCGGCGGCGCTGCCCTATCTGGATGCGTTCAAGGCCGCCAACACGTTGCAGGATTTGGCCGCTTTGGAAAAGGATTTGGTGCGCCTATGACCCCCGCGGAAATCCTCTCCTCCGATTTGGCGGAAGCCGCGCAACAGCTGCGCGCGCGGAAAGAACCCTTCGCGTTTGCCACCATTGTGCGTACCGCCGGGCCCACGGCGGCGAAACCGGGGGCCAAGGCGTTGCTAAGTTCCGATGGCACCATTCTGCAAGGCTGGCTTGGCGGCGGATGCACACGGGGCGCCGTCAAACGCGCGGCCCTGGCGGCATTGCGGGACGGCACGCCGCAGCTTGTGTCGGTCGCACCCGAGGACCTGTTGGCCGAGCGCGGGATAAGCGCCGGACAGGAAGTGAACGGCACCCGCTTTGCCCGGAACGGCTGTCCGTCGCGGGGGACGGTCGATATCTTCATCGAACCGTGCCTGCCTTCGCCACATCTGGTGGTCATGGGCACGTCGCCCGTGGCGCAGGCCCTGGGCGCGCTGGCCCCGCAATTCCATTGGTCCGTGACGGCGACCCTGGACGGCGACGTCCCTGACCGGCAGCGATACGTTGTGGTGGCCACCCAAGGGCAAGGCGACCTGGACGCGCTGGCGGCGGCCTTGCGCGGCCCAGCACCCTATGTGGCTTTCGTGGGAAGCCGCCGAAAATACGCGGCCTTGGCCGAAAAGCTGGTGGCAGCGGGTGTGGCAAAGGATGCCGTCGCACGGGTCCACGCGCCCGCAGGCCTGGACCTGGGCGCCGTTACCCCCGAGGAAATCGCCCTATCGATCCTGGCGCAGTTGGTGCAAGCCCGGCGCGCTGCCGTGCAGCCGGTCGGCGCATAGCGCCCGGCCCCGTCAGAACATGCGGGCGTAGTCGCTGGCCAGCAAATGCAGCGGCGCCTCGTCTTCTTCAATGTCTGAAAAGCGCCCGATATCCTCGCGGAACCAATTGTCCGTGGTGTCATCGTTGACGGTGCTCACCTCGCCGATCAGCACGTCGCCCCCATCCCCCCAGAACGCATGCCAATCGCCAGGCATCAGCGTGACGCTTTCGCCCGGGGCAAGGCGAAGGACCTCGCCGGGGGCGAAATCGCGGCGGATGCCGTCGCAATAGACCGTGCCACCTGCGCCGTCGTCGAAGGACCCGTCCGGGGCGGAGCCATACATCTCGATGGCCAGCGTCGCGCCACCCCGGTTGATGATGTCCTCGGCCTTCAGCCAATGGCGATGCATCGGCGACACCTGATCCTGGCGCGAAATCATGATCTTCTCGGCATAGCACATGCCGCCCCCGCGCTTCAGATCGCCTTGCCGCCCATTGCGCACGGTGAACAGGAACAGCCCCATCTCGTCGAAGCGCCCCGCGCCGTAATCGGTGATGTCCCAGCCGAACATCCCGTCGATCAGCGGCTGGATGTCGCCTTTCCGCGCCCGCATCTCATCGGGCGTCCAATAGGCAAAGGGCGGCAGCACAAATCCAAAGGACCGGATGAAGGCATCCCCCGCCCGCATGATCGCGTTTATCTCTGACCGTTTCATTCCACCCGGCTCCCATCGGCATCGAAATAATGCAAGGGCGCCTGGCTAAAATCGAGGCCGACCTGTTGCCCCGGTTTCAGGTCCGTCTTCCCGTCCGTTCGAACAGTCAACTTGCCGGCATCGCCGCAGTCCACGATCAGATAGGTGTCGGCGCCAAGGTATTCGGCAACATCAACGACGCCTTGTAAGTCATTGCCTTCTAATCCAATCGCCTCTGGCCGTATGCCCAAATGCACGGCCCCCTGGGGCGCATCGCTGCGGACGGAGGCCGGCACAATGTTCATCTTCGGCGATCCGATAAACTGCGCCACGAACAGGTTGCCGGGCCGGTCGTAAAGCTCCCTCGGGGATCCGACCTGTTCGATCCGCCCCGCCTGCAGCACCACGATGCGGTCGGCCAGGGTCATGGCCTCCACCTGGTCATGGGTCACGTAGATCATGGAGGCCTGGAGGCTTTGGTGCAGCTTGGCGATTTCGTAGCGCATCTCCACCCGCAAGGCCGCGTCCAGGTTGGACAAAGGCTCGTCGAACAGGAACGCCGTGGGGTCGCGCACGATGGACCGGCCAATGGCCACGCGCTGACGCTGCCCGCCGGACAGGTCCTTGGGCCGCCGCTCCAGATACTCCTCCAGCCGCAACACCCGCGCGGCATCGCCCACCTTTTGGGCAATCTCAGCCTTGGGCGCGCCCGAGGTTTTGAGCGAGAAGCCCATATTCTCCCCGACCGACATATGGGGATAGAGCGCGTAAGACTGGAACACCATGGCCAGCCCCCGCTTGGCGGGCGGCTCGGCGGTGACGTCCTTGCCGTCGATCACGATGGCCCCGCGCGACGTCTCCTCCAGCCCGGCGATCATGCGCAGCAACGTGGACTTGCCGCAGCCCGAGGGGCCCACGAAGATCACGAACTCCCCATCCGTGATTTCCAGGTCCACGCCCTTGATGACCTGCACCTCGCCAAACCATTTCTCCACGGCGTTCAGTGTGATCGATCCCATGGCTTATCCCTCCTGCCCCGCCCAGCCGAGCCAGACGGCCGCGGTCCAGGTGAACGTCTTGCCGCCCGCGGGGGTCCCGTCGGACGGATGGTAATATTCCGCGAAGCCTTGGCGGCGGATCAGATCGGCGGTGTCGGCACGCAGGCGGACGGCATCCTCGGCCAGGCCCTGCTCCTCCAGCCCGAACCCAATCAGACAGTTCATGATCGGCCAAACCGGCCCGCGCCAATAGCGCAGCGGCTCATACACCGCGCCGTCGGGGTCATAGCTGGGCAGGCCCCAGCGGACCTTGTCCCAGACCCGGCGCATATGGGGGATCATCCGGTCATCGGCCACGCCCCCATACCAGCACAGAAAGGACGCGTTGGTGACGGCGCCGGACCATTCCCCGGTCAGGACATCCCGGCTGTCATAGGACCCGATATTGCTGTTCCAAAGCGACCGCGCGCCCCCCTCCAGCCGCGTGATCCACGCGGCTATGTCGGAGGTGTCGAGCCCCAATGCCTCCCCCGTGGCCAACAGGTCCCGATGGGCGCGCAACAGGATGAACGTCATGGTGGGGTCCGCCACGCGGAACGGGTTCGCCTGACGCAGGCGCCCGTGGTCCCACCCAACCGCAACGCCTTCCTGCACCAGCTTGATATAGCGGTCATAGTCGAACTTGGTGGGCCGCATGGCCGGGTCCACATGGCCCGTGTCGCGCCGCGTGTAGGCGCCCACCCCGTCCGACACCACCCGCGCCAGGGCGGCGTCCCAATCGGGGGCATTGTCGCGCCCGGCCTCCCACGGGTGGGTGATGCAACAGGCCCCGTTGTCATCCAGACGCCAATCCATGAACCAGCGGTGCCACCGCTTCAACCCGGGCCAGATGGCGCGCAACCGGTCCGCCCCCGTCCCAGGGTCGGCGTCGTAAATCCGGCGCGCGAAACTGGCCGCGACCGGGGGTTGGCTGATGCCGGATGACGGGATCGGCCCGCGCCCCTGCCAAACATCGGGGCCGGGAAAATACCCCGGATCCGGCTTGTGGAACAGGATGTGGGGCACCATCCCGTCCTCCCATTGCCCGGACATCAGCGTCTCCAACTCCACCCAGGCGCGGTCCACGTCGAAAGTGGCAAACCCCCAGGCCGCAAAGGCGCTGTCCCAGTTCCATTGGTACGGGTAAAGCCCCGCCGTCGGCACCGTGTACCCGCCCCGGTCGTTGCCCAGAAGGATTGCGCGCGCCTGGCCATCCAGATCTTGGTTCATATCGCTCATCCCTTGACACTCCCCGCGGTCAGGCCTTTCGTCATGAACTTCTCCAGACCCAGGAATAGGGCCATGATCGGCAAGGTCGCGATCACGGCGCCTGCCATCAGGTGCTGCCGGGGCACCTCGGACGAATTCAGCGATGCGACCCCCCGCGTCAGCGTGAAAATACTCGGGTCGTCCAACAGCATGAACGCCAGCAGAAACTCGTTCCACGCAATCATGAAGACATACAGAGAGACAGAGGCCAGCGCGGGCAGGCTTAGCGGCAGCGTGATCTTCCAGATCACCTGCAATCGGCTGAGACCGTCCATCAACCCGGCCTCCTCCACCTCGGCGGGCAGGCCACGGAAGTACCCTTGCAGCATGTAAAGCGCCACCGGGATCGTCGTCACCGGATAGATCAGCAGCAGGCCCGGGATCGAATTGCGCAGGCCCGTGACCGAAAACGCGATGTAGATCGGCAAGGCCAGCACGATCATCGGCACCATGTAGATCAACAGGATGGAGCGCGAGAACGCCGCCCGCCCCCGGAACTGCAACCGCGCCACAGCATAGGCGCCAGGGACCGAGAACAGCAGCGTCAGGAACACGGTCAGGACGGAGACATAGAACGACGTCCACAGATACCGCCCAAAGCCGTAATCGGCGAAAAGCTCCTTATACGACCGCAGCAGACCCCATCCCCTTTCCCAATCCAGGGAGAAATCCAGCGGATTCTGCAACAGCGCCTGTTGCGACTTCAGCGAGGTCATGACCATCACATAGAAGGGGATCGCCACCATGGCCGTGAAGAACAAGTATCCAAATCCGGTCAGGAAGCGGATCACCGCCTCCTCCCATTCATGCTTGGTCGCCGCCCCCTTGGGCAAAGGCGCGCACATGGACCGCAGCCCCAGACCCACGCCCACCGCCAAGGCCACTTGCCCAAACGCCATGGCCCCCAGCGATGCCTCCGCATAAAGCGGCCCGTACCCGGCCCAGCCCAGCACGATCAGGGCCAAGGCGGCGGGCCAAAGCGCGTCCCGTCGCCAGACGGCCACAAAGCCCACGGCCCCGCCCCAGGCCAGCGATGGCACCACCAAGGGCCGGAACAGCTCGCCCGTGGCGAAGGCCATCACCACGGCCACGGTCACCGCCATGGTCAGCGTCCAAAACGCGCCCAACACCGCGCCGGTGGCCGTGCCGTGCCGCCACCAATCCGTCTTTGTGTCGGACATTTGCACTCCCACGGTCACAGGCCTTCCTCCCGGCTGATGAACCGGAAGAACAGCGCCGCGAACACCAGAAGTGTGGCGAACACCACCACGGCCACCGCCGCACCCGCCCCGATGTTGGAGATCGCGAACGCCTGCTCATAGACATTCACTGTCAGGGTCCGCGTCCCCGCATTGCCGCCGGTCAAAAGGAAGATGTCGTCGAACTTGTTGAACGTCCAAATGAAGCGCAGCAGGAACAGGACCGACAAAATGCCCAGCAACATCGGCAGGCTGAGGTAGCGGAATTTCTGGAACGGGGACGCCCCGTCCATATCCGCCGCTTCGTACATGTCTGTATCGATGCTTTGCATCCGCGCCAGAATGAACAGGAACGACAGCGGGAAATAGCGCCAGATTTCGAACACCGTCACCATGATCAGGGCCAGGGGTCGGTCGCCAAAGAAGTTAATGGGCGCGTCCGTCACCCCCATCTGCAACAATAGCGCATTGGCCGAGCCGGAGAAGGGATCGAACAGCGTCACCCAGGTGAAGGCCACCGCAATCACCGGCGCCACATAGGGGAACAGGTAAAGCCCCCGCAGCAGGCCCTGCCCCTTGAATGACCGGTTCAGCAACAGCGCTGCCATAAGGCCGACGCCCAGGGCGCCGATGGTGCCCACCACCGTGTAGAAGGCCGTGGCCCAAAGGACCGACAGAAAGTCCCGGGCCGAGAAGACTTTGGCAAAATTCTCGCCCGTGAATTCCAGATTGGTCAAAACGAATTCGCCGTCGCCCCGAACCTGCGCCTCGACCGCGTCATTCTCGGACGGGGCGGCGATGAACTCTGGCGTGGCCTCCGCGGGGATGCGCAGCCGCTCTCGAAAGCCGCCCTCCACATCTCCGAAATCGCAGTCCAGGACTTG
Organism: Pseudomonadota bacterium; assembly: GCA_039817645.1. Classification (GTDB taxonomy): domain Bacteria; phylum Pseudomonadota; class Alphaproteobacteria; order Rhodobacterales; family Rhodobacteraceae; genus Jannaschia. Next base: position 56,930 of record JBCBVM010000008.1, read on the forward strand.
TCCGTCCAATCGGCACGCGGGCGGCAGGTCCAAGGGGCGCACGCCCTCGGGCAAGACATCCCGGAACCCGACGCCTGACATGGCCGCGTCCGCCGACGACACGCGGATGCGGTAATCCAACTGGAAATTGCCCTCGCCTGGATCACCCCGGAAATCCTCGCGCAAGATGACCGAGGGCGGGCGCAAATCGGCCAACTCCACCGGTTTGACCGAAATCCAGAAGATCGCCAAAAGCGGCAGGATCACCACCAAAGAGACGATGAACAGCGTGGGGAACAGCAGACCCCAAGCCAGCCGCGCTTCGCGCCGTGCCAGCGGGCCTGGTCCCGACGGGGGCGACACAGACGTCATGGGAACACTCCTGCAAGACCGGATACGCCCGTGGGCGGGGACAGCCCCGCCCACGCACCGATAAGGTTACTCGACCGCAGCCAGTTCCTCGTTGAGCAGCGCGACCGTTTCTTCCGCCGACCGCTCGCCATCCACGAACTCCCGCACAAGGCGGTTGAACACTTGGGCGTTGATCATCTTAGAGGCGAGCGACAACTGCCCTTCCGTGACACCCCAACGCTGGGCCACGTCCAGACCGCCAACAATCTCGTCGATCATGGACGCCTCATAAAGATCCCCCAGCGGGGCCTTGCGATCCACGCCCACATCCAGGGCTTGCCACGCCTTCACATTGGCCTCCGGGTCGGAGCCGTCGCCGCGACGCACGGGGAACTTGCCTTCGGGCGCCATGGACAACATGTCCGCATAGCCTTCCGACATCAGAAATTCCACGAAGGCCACCGCGTTGTCGGTATCGGCGTCATTGGTGATCCCCATATAGCGGACATCGCCCCAGGCGGCGCCGTCGGGGTTGCTTGGCCCCGCGAACGTGGTCACGACACCGGTTTTGGACGCCAACTCAGCCGAGGTGGGATCGTCGGTAATCGTGGGCGGGGCGCTGTCGCGCAGACCGGCCAATTCGTCCAGGATGAAGGGCGACCAGATGATCATCGCCGCGTTGCCGGAAAAGTACAGCTCCCGCGATTGCTTCCAGAACAGCTCTCCGGGCGGCGAGGCTTTGACGATGGTCTTGTAGAATTCCAGCACTTCGGTGGTCTTGGCCACATCCAGATCGGCGCGACCGTCCCCATCCACGGGGCTCACGCCATTGGCCAGGAACACATGCTCCAACACTTGGGACATGAAGCCTTCATCGACCTTGGTGGGCGCCACGAAGCCGTACATCTCTGGCGGGTTGTGCAATGCCTCCACCGCCGCTGTGACCGCCGCATAGGATGTGGGCGCCTCCAGGCCCGCTTCGTCGAACAGGTCTTTGCGATAGACCACCATTTGCGTCCAGCCATCCACCGGAACGGACGTATACCCCCCCTCATAGGCCGCCATGCCAAGCGCGCCCGAGGCGAAGGTATCCGCGCCCAAGCTCTCGATCACGTCACCTGCGGCATCGGTGTCCAATATGCCCGCTTCCGCCCAAGGCAGGGCATATTGCAGCGAATGGTAGATCACATCCGGCAGATCACCGGCGGCAAAGGCCGCCGTGGCGCGCGTGCCCAGATCATTCTCGGTCACCGGAATGATCTCCACCTCGACACCCGTCTTTTCGGTGAAGGCGGCGGCCACGGCCTCCTGCACGGCCACCCGCTCTGGCTGCTCCTCCGGCGTCCACATGCGCAAGGTCTCGCCATGGGCCAACCCGGCCATCAGGGCCAAGCTGGCCGTTGCCGTCAGTAGTGTGTTTCGAACCGTCATCGGTTTCCTCCCTTTTGTATCTCTAATCGTTTGCGCAGCGCTGCCGCGCTTTGGGCCGGCGGCCCGTCCGAGCCGCCCGCCACAAGGGTCGCATCGGCCAGCCAGCGCAGCGCCTCTGGATCGGCGGTGCCCTTGATCCGTTCCATCAACATCCGCGCCAGGGCGGCGCCCGCGGCCCGTGTGTCCACGCGCCAGGTGGTCAGGGGCGGGCTGGCATGGCGCCCCTCGGGGATGCCATCATAGGCCATGACTGACACGTCATGCCCGACCCGCAGCCCCGCTTCTTCGATGGCGCGATACCCGCCAAGGGCGGCCTGGTCGATCACATAGACGATCGCCGTGGGCGGCATGTCCCGCGCCAACAGCGCCCGCGTGGCCCGAAGCCCATCGCCATGGCTGCGGGCGTCCCAGATAACGTCAGTGGGCTCCAACCCGGCCTCTGCCATGGCCGTCAGAAACCCTTGGGCCCGCAAATGGGCGTAGTTATACTCCGACCCGCTGGTCACCAGGGCAATCTCTCGGTGTCCCATCTCGACCAAGCGCCGGACACCGGCCCGCATGGCCGCCCCGCCGCGAATGTCGTAATAGCTGATGCCGGTCAAATCCTGGCACCGCCCATAAAGCACGAAGGGCACGTCCATTTCCCGCAAATATGCGATGCGAGGGTCGTCGCGCAGGGTCCGCTGCAGGATAAAGCCATCCGCTTTCCGGTCCTCCACCAGGCCCCTTAGCACGTCGCGCATGGCCTCTCCGCTGGGCGCGGTGGCCACGGTCAGCGTGCGGCCCGCCGCACCCGCGGCACTGGTCACACCTGCCAAGAAATCCGTCAGAAAGGGCGAATGTCCATCATGCTCCCGCACCTCCAACACCAGTCCCAGGGCCTTGGCCTCTCCGGTGCGGATGGCCTGGGCCTGGGCATTGGGCCGATAGCCCAAGCGATCCGCGGCCACCTGCACCCGCGCCCGCGTCGACTGCGCGATATCCGGATAACCGTTAAGCGCCCGGCTGACCGTACCTTTGGTCAAGCCGGTCTCCCGCGCCAAGTCCGCGATGGTGACGCGCACTGCTTTCCCGCTCGCGCGAACACGTGTCATGCCATTGGCAGTCTGCACCCTTGGGGGTCCTCCCTTTGGATGCAGTGTTCGCTTCGAAACCGGTTTCGGCAACCCTGAAAATCACGTCAATTCCGGATTGCGCCAAAGCGGGCCCTGTCAGGCGCGCGCCGACCAGCGGTGCATCGCCACCACCCAAACCAGGGTCAACGCCAGGACAGGCAAGGATATCAGCGCCAATTGGGTCCACCCAAACCCCGTCACAATCGCACCCGAGATGAAGACACACACCGTCGAGGCCAGCGCAATCAATGTATCGTTCGTGCCTTGGACCACCGCCCGCTCCTCCGGGCTGACGGCGCCGACCAGCATGTCGGTCGCCCCGATGAAGCTGAAATTCCAGCCAATGCCCAACACGATCAGCGCGGCATAGAAATGGTGGACGGAAATCCCGCTGGCCGCCACCAAAGCCGCCCCGATCAGCAAGGTCAGCCCCGCCGCGACAATGGGCACCGTACCAAAGCGCTTGATCAGGAACCCCGTGAAGAAGGACGGCGCAAACATTGCAACCACGTGCCAGCGGACAACGTCACTTGCCGCCACGTCCGAATGACCATGGCCCGTCATCGCCAGGGGCGTGGGCGCCATAAGCAGGACCATGATGCCCTGGGACACCGCCCCCGCCAGGACCGCCGTCATCACCGGCCTGCGGCGCAGAATGGCGGCCAAGGCCCGGCGGTCGATCTTGGGCCGGTCGGCAGCAACCGCTGGGCGCGGGATGTCCACAAACGCCAACGGCAAAAGGCCGATGACCGTGACCAGGACGATGGCGGCATAGGCCCCCGCAAAGGGCGTGGGCGCAAAAAGGTCGCGGGACCAAATGAACACTTCCGGGCCAATGAACGCCGCGACCAACCCCGACGTCAGCATGAGCGAGATCGCAATCGGCTGCCACTGGGCCGACACGACTTCGGCGGCGGCAAACCGAAAGTAGAGATAGCATGCCAGCGCCCCGCCGGTGAACGCATGGGCCAAACACAGCAGCGCAAAGCTGGACCACAGCAGGGCCAGGACACCAAGCACCCCGCCCACCATCGCCAGCCCCCCGCCAACCGCAAAGCCAAAGCGCCGCCCCCGCCGCCCCATCAGAAGGGAGAAGGGGCCGGTCACCAGAAAGCCCGCGAAGATCTGGATCGACGGCGGCAGGGTCGCCAGCGCGGGCGTGGGCGCCAGCAGCAAACCCGCCAAGCCGCCCAGGATGATCAGCATGGGCAAGGCCGAACTGAGGATCGTATTGGCGACAAGCAAGCCCATGAAAGGACCGTTTCGAACCAAATCCGCCTGTGCCGTCGTCGTCATGTGCCGCTGCCCCGCCCCTTGGTCGGGGCCGATCGCCCCCGTATGGAAGATAGGTCCCGGGCCCGGGGGTCAACGGGTGCGCCTAGTGCCCAGCGGCCTTGGGCGCCGGGCCATCCTCTTGCCCGGACGGCGCGTCCCCCAAAGCGGCTTCGGCGGCGTCTTTGTCTTCGCCAAAGCGGGTCAGCAGGGCGTTTTCCAGGCCCCGGCTATGCTCTCGCGCCTTAGCGGCATAGTCTGGGTTCTTGGAGATCGGGACCCCCGGCTTCCACAGCTTGGCCAAGTCCAGCAGGGCTTGGCGGTCATGGCGGAAGAACGCCTCGCGCGCTTCATAGGCTTCGGTCTCGGACCACCCCATCTTTTCCAACACATACCGCCCGGCCCGCAGCGAGCTGTCGAACATTTCTCGCACGATCTGATCGGCGCCTGCGCGGTAAAGCTCATAGACATGGACGCGGTCATAGCCCCGCGCGATGATGTGGATGTCCGGGTTCGCCGCCCGTGCCATCTTCACCAGGCGCACGGCATCGGCTTTGTCGTCCAAGGCCACCACCAGGATCCGCGCCTCGGCCAGACCCGCGGCGTTCAGAAGTTCGGGGCGCGTGGGGTCGCCCAGATAGGTCTTGATGCCAAACCGGCGCATCAGTTGGATCGTCTCGTAATCCTTGTCCAGGACCACGGCGGGCAGACCCACGCCGTGCAGCAACCGTTGCACCACCTGGCCGAACCGACCCACGCCCGCGATGATAATCTGCGCCCTTTCGTGGATCTCGTCCTCCTCAAGGGGTTCGGCGGTGCCCTTCACAAAACGCGCCAATTGTTCGTACAAGATGAACAGCAACGGCGTCAGCAGCATGGACAAGGCCACCGATAGCAGAAGGATCGCCGCCAAATCCCCCGTGACCACCCGGTCCTGGATCGCGACGCTGACCAAGACGAAGCCGAACTCCCCCGCTTGCGCCAAGGACAGCGTGAACAGGATCCGGTCGCGGCCCGTCATGCGGAACACCAAGGCCAGGCCAAACAGGATCACGCCCTTGATCAGGATCAGCCCCGCCACCGTCCCCAGCACCGTGAAGGGCGCGCCTAGAAGGGTGCCAAAGTCGATACCGGCCCCGACGGTGATGAAGAACAGACCCAAAAGGATGCCCTTGAACGGCTCGATATCCGCCTCAAGCTCGTGCCGGAATTCAGAATTGGCCAGGACCACCCCGGCCAGGAACGCCCCCAACGCGGGCGACAACCCGACCAAGGACATCAGAACCGCGACGCCGATCACGAAGAGGAGGGAGACGACGGTCTGCATCTCTCGCAGTCGGGCCATGGCAGCGAAATTGAACACGTGGCGCGTCAGGAAGATGCCGCCAAGCACCACCACCGCCACGGCGCCCACCGTCAGCAGCGTCATGCCCCACCCGGGCAGCGTCGCGGACCAGGCGGTGAAATCGGCGATCATCTCGGCACTTTCGCCGTCGCTCATGCTTTCCCCCCCGTGGGCGCCGTGCCCGCCCCCGCCGTCGCCATGGCCATCGCCCTGCCCGCCGCCCATGGCCAACAGGGGCATCAATGCCAGCATGGGGATCACGGCAATGTCTTGGGCCAACAGGACAGAGAAGGCGGACCGCCCGCCGCGCGTGGGTGTCAAATCCTTCTCGCTGAGGGTTTGCATCACAATCGCGGTGGAACTCAGCGCGAAAATCATGCCGATGGCGATGCTGGTCTGCCAAGCAAAGCCAAGGGTATAGGCCGCGACGGCAATGGCCCCCAGCGTCAGCAAGATCTGCCCGACGCCAAGCCCAACCAGACGGACCCGCATATCCCACAGGGCGCGCGGCTCCAGCTCCAACCCAATGATGAACAGCATCATCACCACGCCGAATTCGGCAAAATGCTGCAAATCCTCGGTCTCTGATCCAACCAGACCGGTGACCGGTCCAATCAGAATGCCCGCAACCAGATACCCCAGGACAGAGCCCAGCCCGAAGCGCACGGCCAGCGGCACACACAGCGTGGCCGCCCCCAAATAGATCGCCGCTTGGAAGAGGAAGGACTCCATGGCCTGACGCTACGGCCTTAGCTGCGTTGCGGCAACGCCAAACGGCTAGAGCGGCAGGGGCGCGTCGCGTTTGGGTTGATCCATGACGATCTGGCTTTGCACCCGCGCGACCGAAGGCTGCGGCAGAAGCGTGTTGTGCACCAGATCGTTCAGGCTGGCCAAATCCGGGCACCAGACACGCAGCAAGTAATCCGCCTCTCCGGTCAGGGTCCAGACCGAGGCGACCCGCGGCTCCAGATCCAGGTGACGCAAGAAGGCGCGGGCCGCGTCAGGGGCGTGGCTGGCCATCTGGACCTGCACAAACGCCTGGACCTGCAGGCCGAGCTTGGCAGGGTTCAGGCGCGCCACGGTGGCGTCGATCAGGCCCTCCGCCTCCAGCCGCGAACGCCGCCGCCCCGCCTGGCTGGGCGACAGGTTCAGATGGTGGCCCAACGCCTCGGCCGTGAGGGTGGCGTCTCGTTGAAGCATGCGCAAAAGCGCACGATCCGTATCATCCATATCAACCTCGCGTGTTTTGCGCATTGTCTAGATGTTTCGCGCGCGAAACAAGCCAAATTATTGAAATCACATGCAAGCAATGCGCAGCACGGACAGGTAAAGGATGCTACACTTGGCGTATCACCGAAGGAGAAATACAATGGGCCCTTTCCCCCACCACGCCCCCTATGCCGAGATTTCCGACGACAATCCCGCCGGGACGGATGGGTTCGAGTTTGTGGAATTCGCCCATGAAGACCCCCAAACCCTGCGCGACCTGTTCACGCGCCAAGGGTATCACCATGTGGCTACGCACAAGACAAAGGCCGTGGAGGTCTGGCAGCAGGGCGACATCACCTATCTTCTCAACGCCGAGCCGGGCAGCCACGCCATGGGTTTCGTGGCCGAACATGGCCCCTGCGCGCCGTCCATGGGATGGCGTGTCGCCAATGCCGACCATGCGTTCCGCCATGCCGTTGCCAAAGGGGCCACACCGTTTGAGGGGCCCGGCAAGGTCATGGACGTGCCCGCCATCATGGGGATCGGCGGGTCGCTGATCTATTTCGTCGATCAATATCGCGACGCCTCTCCGTATAACGCTGAATTTGATTGGGTTGCCGATGCCCATCCCGACGGTGTGGGGTTTCACTATTTGGACCACCTGACCCACAATGTGCATCGCGGGAATATGGACGTTTGGTTCAAGTTCTATGGCGACCTGTTCAATTTCCGAGAGATCCGGTTCTTCGACATCGAAGGCAAGTTTTCCGGTCTCTTGAGCCGGGCGCTCACCTCTCCGTGCGGGCGCATCCGCATTCCCATCAACGAAGATCGCGGGGAAACGGGGCAGATTGTCGAGTATCTGAAACGCTACAAGGGCGAAGGCATCCAGCATATCGCCGTGGGCGCACGCGACATTTATGGGGCGGTCGATAGCATTGCCGAGAACGGCGTGACCTTCATGCCCAAACCGCCCCGCACCTACTATGCCCAAAGCAAGGACCGCGTCACCGACCACCAGGAGCCGTTGGACCGGATGGAGAAACACGGCATCCTGATCGACGGCGAAGGCGTCGTTGGCGGCGGGGAAACGCGCGTCCTGCTGCAGATCTTTTCTAAGACCTGTATCGGGCCGATCTTCTTTGAGTTCATCCAGCGCAAAGGCGATGACGGGTTCGGAGAGGGCAATTTCAAAGCGTTGTTCGAATCCATCGAAGCGGACCAAGTCGCGCGCGGGGTTCTGACAGCGTCATGACGGCCGCCCCTTCCTTGGCGCCCCTGCGGCCCTATATCTGCCGGGATGAGACGTAGACGCTTTCTTACCATGGCCGGGCTGGTCAGCGCCTTGGGCGCAACGGCCTGCGCGGTCCAACGGACTTCCGGCAACAGCTATTACAGCGGCCCGATCAGCGACCATTTCGACGGGGAGAAGTTCTTTAACCCCGGCGGCACCCCGCCCAGCGGGTTCCGGGATTTGCTGCGTTGGCAGTTGGAAGGGGACCGCGCCGATTGGCCCAATGCGGTGGCCGTGACACAGACGAAGCCCGATGCCCGGGTGGACGATCTGCGTGTGACGATGGTGGGCCATGCTACGGTCCTGATCCAAATCGCGGGGCTGAACATTCTGACCGACCCGGTCTGGTCCAGTCGTGCGTCCCCGTTTTCGTTCGCGGGTCCGGCGCGCGTGACGGCGCCGGGCATCGCCTTTGACAACTTGCCGCCCATCGACGTGGTCCTGTTGAGCCACAACCATTACGATCACTTGGACATCAGCACGCTGCGGCGGCTGCACGGACGGTTCCAGATGCCCGTGTTGACGCCGTTGGGGAATGACACGATCCTGCGGGACGCCATTGACGGCATTGATGTGCGTGTGGGGGATTGGGACGACGTGCTGGAGGTGCCGGGCCTGCGCGCGCGGCTATTGCAGTGCCACCATTGGAGCGCGCGGGGCACGCGGGACCGATCCGCCGCGCTGTGGGCGGCCTTCGCCTTGGAGACGTCTGTGGGCAAGATCTTTTTCGTGGGTGACACGGGTTATGACAATGGCCGCCCCTATGAGGTGGCCGCCCGCCATGGCCCTTACCGGCTGGCGATCCTGCCCATCGGCGCCTATGCGCCCCGGTGGTTCATGAGATACCAGCACCAAAACCCCGAAGAGGCCGTGGCCGGGTTCGCCGCCTGCAACGCCGCATACGCGCTAAGCACCCATTGGGGGACGTTCCAACTGACCAACGAGGCGCGGGAAGAACCGCCCATGAAGCTGACCGAGGCTTTGACCGCGGCCAATATCGCGCCGGAGCGGTTTCGCGCGTTGCCGCCCGGGGCCCAATGGGACGTGGCCTGACCCACGATCGCCCGCCGCAATCCTTTGCCAAACGTCGCCGCCGCCCGGGGCGCCCCTTGCAATCGGCGGCCATAGATCGGATTTGACAGGCAGGGGTCGCGGCCGCGCGGGCCGCGGCCAAACGACGTGGCGGTAGGGACAGCAGGCGCATGCGACGCAGAACCTTTGCGCTCGGGGTGTCGAGCCTGGCATTGGCCGGGTGCGGCGCACGGGGCAGTTTTGTACCCCCTGATGTGGCGCTTGATCCCACGCAGCGACGGACACGGCAGCATTTCATGGTCACCACTGGGGAAGGCGCACACTTGACGCGGCGCGGGGATGTGCCGCGGTGGTTCGATGTCACGATCTCTCTGTCTGACGCGCGGGCCGTGGGGACGGTGCCGCTTCACGGGCCCACCGCCTTTGTCACCAAGCGATTGACCCCCCTGCCGGGCCGCCCCCCGTTCCGCGTGAATGGCGGCCATCCCCTGGTCCTGTGGGTGCATGGGTTCAACAATACCGGTGCAGAGGCGCTGTATCGCCACGTGCAAATGGCCGAGGATATTGGGATGGCGGGGCCACAAGTCAGCTTTGTCTGGCCGTCCGCCCAGAATGTGCGCGGCTATCTGCACGATCGCGACAGCGTCCTGGATGCGCGCCGCCCCCTGGCCGATGTGATCCGCAATATCAGCCAATCTTGGCCGGGCGAGGTCTTTGTCATCGCCCATTCCCTGGGCGCGTTCCTGACCATGGAGGCCTTGGGCCGCCTGTCCCGTGACGGCCATTCGGTGCCAGCCCTTGTGGATGGCTTGGTGCTGATGCAGCCGGATATCGACCCCCATGTCTTCCGAGAGCAAACCTACGACATCGGCACCTTGCCCGGGCGGGCAGTGGTGGTTTTGGCACAAGATGACCGCGCGCTGACCATTTCGGGCCTGTTTGCGGGAACCCGGTCGCGGGTGGGCAACTCACCTTCCACTGTGCCCGAAGACTTCGACATTTTGGACCTGACCGGGGTAGAAGATGCGGGCACATCGCACCTTGTGGCGCTGTCGTCACCCATGGTCCTGGCGGAGCTGTCGCGTCTTTATGCCAGTCAGATCAACGGCACCGGACGCCGCGCCCGGCGCTAGCGGCAAAACGCGCATCGGCTAAAAACCGTTCATAAACATCCCGTACTGGGGCTAGCATCAGACCAGAATCACCTGGGGCCGGGAGACTTATCATGCCGCTGACACGCCGTTCATTCCTCACCACCACCGCAGGCGCCGCCGGGTTGATTATGGTCCATCCATTCGCCGCAAGGGCCGCGGCGGGACAGGCCCATTTGCGCATCGCAGAAACGACCGATCTGCATGTGCATGTCTGGCCTTATGACTATTACGGCGACCGTCCCGTCGACAACGTGGGCCTGGCCCGGACCGCCGCCTTGGTCGAGCAAGTCCGTGCGGAGGCCGGGAACGCCCTGGTCTTGGACAATGGCGACTTTCTGCAAGGCAACCCCATGGGCGATTTCATGGCCTATGAGCGGGGCTTGAAGGACGGGGATTTGCACCCCGTCATCGCCGCCATGAACGCCGTTGGCTTTGACGGGGCAACGGTGGGCAACCACGAGTTCAACTACGGGTTGGATTTCTTTCAGAAGGCCGTGGCGCGGGCAGATTTTCCTGTGGTCCTGGCAAATGTGGTCACAAAGGAAGGGGCGTCGCCCACCGCGGATGCGACGCTCATACCGCCCTACGTGATCTTGGATCGGGAATTGACCGATGGCGCGGGTGAAAGCCATGCCATCAAGATCGGCCTGATCGGCTTCACCCCGCCACAGATCATGCAATGGGACCGCCGCCATCTGGAAGGGAACGTGACCGTCCGCGACATCGTCGCGACGGCGCAGGCCTATGTGCCCCAGATGAAAGAGGAGGGCGCCGACATCATCATCGCGCTAAGCCATTCTGGCATTGGCGCGCCAGAGCCGGGGGAGATGGCGGAGAACGCCTCGATCCCGCTGGCCATGGTCGATGGCATTGATGCCATTCTGACGGGGCACCACCACCGAGAGTTTCCGGGCGCCGCCTATGAAGGCGTGCCCGGCGTGGACGCCGCCGCCGGAACGATCCATGGCAAGCCCGCGGTCATGCCAGGTTTTTGGGGCAGCCATATGGGGCTGATCGACATGCTGCTGGAAAAAGACGGCAGCGGGTGGCGGGTGGCCACCGCCACGTCGGAGATCCGGCCCATCGCCACGCGGAACGAGGATCGAAGCTGGACCGCCCATGTGGAAAACGTGCAGGCCGTCATCGACGCCACCGCCGCCGACCATCAGGCCACGCTGGACTATGTGCGCCGCGCCGTTGGCAAGACGGCTGCGCCGCTGCATTCCTACTTCGCGCTGGTGGCCGATGATCCATCGGTCCAGATCGTGTCGATTGCCCAGAAATGGTATGTGGAACAGATGCTTGCCGGGACCGAGCATGAGGGCCTGCCGATCCTGTCCGCGGCGGCGCCGTTCAAGGCGGGCGGTCGTGGGGGCCCGGAATATTACACCGACGTGCCGAAGGGGGATGTGGCGATCCGCAATGTCGCTGACCTGTACCTGTACCCCAACACCGTCCGCGCCGTGCGCGTGACGGGTCAGCAGGTCAAGGACTGGCTGGAGCGGTCGGCCGGCATGTTCAACCAGATCGAGCCGGGCACCGAAGACGCGCTGCTGCTGAATCCAGACTTCCCCAGCTACAATTTCGATGTGATGGACGGGGTCGCCTATCAGATCGACCTGAGCCAACCGGCGCGGTTCGACCGGGACGGGGCCGTGGTGAACCCAGGGGCCAACCGGATCGTGAACTTGACCTTCGATGGGGCGCCTTTGGACCTGTCGGCGGAGTTTATCATTGCCACCAACAATTACCGCGCATCCGGTGGCGGGTCCTTCCCCGGGGCCGATGGGTCGACCATCGTATTGGAAGCGCCAGACACCAATCGCGACGTGATCGTCCGCTATATCGTGGAACAGGGAACCATTAACCCCTCGGCGGATGCCAACTGGTCCTTTGCGCCCATGGACAAGACGTCGGTCCTGTTTGAGACGGGTCCGGCCGCCGCGGCCTATGCCGACGAGGTGCCGGGCGTCGCGTTGGAGGAAGTGGGCGCCTCGGACGCCGGGTTCCTGCAGTTCCGCATGGGGTTGTGACGCAGGTGCGGTGACGGTCCTGTGAGGTGACGGCGGGCGGTTTGCCCCTATGTCAGGGTGGAGTTTGGCAGACAGAGAGAGTCCATGCGCCCGTCCCTGATCGTCCCCGCCGTTTTGGCCCTGGTGTTCGGCACCGGGGCCTGTGCCCAAGGTTTCCAATATGGCCCGCGGAACAGTGACTTTCCGCCCGCCTTCCCCGAACAAACCCGCGCGCCGCTGGTGGACAGTGGCGTTAACCTAACCGTTCGGCCCTTGGCCGAGGGGCTGGAGCGGCCCTGGGGCATCGCAACATTGCCCGACGGCGCGGGGTGGCTGGTGACAGAACGCCCAGGCCGCCTGCGCCACATTGCGTCCGACGGGACCATGTCGGCGCCGATTGCTGGCATCCCGCGGGTGTTGGCGGCCCGGCAAGGCGGGTTGCTGGACGTGGTGGTGGCACCGGACTTCGCGGAGAGCCGGGTGATCTACGTGACCTATGCCAAACCCGTCAGCGGCGGGTCCGTCACGGCGGCGGCGCGCATGGTTGTCGACGCCGCGTTCCGCCAGGTCAGCGGGGTCGAGGACATCTTTGTGCAAACGCCCCCATCGCCGACGCCCATGCATTTCGGGTCACGTCTGGTGCCCCTGCCGGACGGCACGCTTGCCATCACCACGGGAGAGCATTCGTCCCAACAGGAAAGGCTGTTCGCGCAGGACCTGGATAAGACCTATGGCAAGGTCGTGCGGGTGTACCCGGACGGATCCATACCCGCGGACAACCCATTCGTGGGCGTGGAGGGGGCCGATCCGGCCATCTGGACCCTGGGCCATCGCAACATCCAAGGTGCGACCTTGGATGCCGAGGGCACGCTGTGGACCATCGAGCATGGACCACGCGGCGGGGATGAATTGAACCGGCCGGAGGCGGGCAAGAACTACGGCTGGCCCACGATCAGCTATGGCATACGCTATCGGGGCGGGCCGATTCAGGGCGGGATCGCAGTTCAAGACGGGTTGGAACAACCGGTCTATTTCTGGGACCCGGTGATTGCGCCCGCGGGCATGGCCTTCCATTCGGGTGCGGCCTTTGCGGAGTGGAATGGCGATGTGCTGGCATCGTCATTGAACCCCGGCGGGGTGGTGCGGCTGTCCCTGTCGAACGGGCGCGTGACGGAGGAAGAGCGGCTGTTGATGGAGTTGGGCCGCGTTCGGGATGTCGAGGTTTTGGCGGATGGGACCTTTCTTGTCCTGACCGATGACACCCAGGGCGCCGTGCTGCACGTGTCCCCGGGCGGTTAGGGTCGGACCATGTGAAAAAGGGCCCGCAACGTTGCGGGCCCTTGATCTAGTCACTCGGCAGCCTTCACCGGTTTGGGGGCATCAGACTCCTCCACAGCTTCGGTCAGAGCGTTGTCCTTCTCCGTAAGCTCTAGCCCGCCGATCCCCTTTTCCATGGAGACGCCCAGTTCTTCGCCAAGCTTTTTAAGCGCGGGCATCTGCACGGCCATGCCCATGATGGAATCGAGCGCCTGGTTCACGACGGGTTTGCCCCCCTCGCCCCCTGCGCCACCACCCTGCCCCAGGCCACCGACCTGGTGGATGCGGATGGAGTCGATCTTCTCGGCTGGCTTGACCATTTGTTCCACGATGCCGGGCATCGCCTCCAGCCGGGCCAATTGCAGCTTCATGCCGATGATCTCATCGGACAGCACGTTTTCGGCGGCGGCGATCTTTTCCCGGCCTTCCGCCTCGGCCAGCATGTCAGCCTTCTTCGCCTCGGCCTGGATCGTGATCGCATCGGCCTCGGCGCGCGCCTCCTCGCGGCGGGCTTCGGCGCGGTCTTCTGCGGCCTCCCGCTCGGCCTGGGCGGCAAGACGGATGCGCGTCGCTTCGCGCTCTGCCTCGCGGGCAGCTTCGATCAAGGCAATGCGCTTGGCGCGTTCCGCTTGCTCGACCGAACGGGCGGTTTCGATGGTTTCCTTTGCGCGCTCCGCCTCGGCCCGGGCGGCATCGGCGATGGCGCGGGCGCGGCTCTCCTCCTCGGACTTCTGCGCGACGATGATTTGCCGTTCCTGCTCCGCCACTTCCAACGCGCGGTCGCGGTCAATCTCAGCGGCGCGGATGGCCTGTTCGCGGATCACGCGCGCGGACTCGGATTCGCGCATGGAGTCTTCGCGGCGGCGGGCCAATTCTGCGTCCTGAGCGGCCTGAAGCGTCTCCAGCTCCTGCACCTGGGCGATCTGGGCGGCTTTCTCATCGCGGTCGATTTCGAGCGACCGCTTCGCGGCCTCGAGCGCGGCCACTTTCACCGCCACTTCGGCATCGGCATCGATTTCCGCCCGCTCTTTCTTGGAGCGCGCGATAACCTCGGCCAGTTTGCGCATCCCAACGGCGTTAAAGGCGTTGTTCTCATCCAAGGCTTCGAACGGTGTCTGGTCCAACGCGGTCAGCGACACGGATTCCAGGCCAAGACCGTTCTTCAACAGGTCTTCGGTCACGGCATTCTGCACCTCCTGCACGAATTCGGACCGGTTCTCATGCAGCTCATCCATGGTCATCTGAGCCGCCACAGCGCGCAAACCGTCGATCAATTTGCCCTCAATCATCTCTCGCAACTGCTCAACATCGAATGTGCGGTCGCCCAGGGTTTGGGCGGCGCGGCTGATGCCTTCTTCGGTCGGCGCCACGGAGACGTAGAATTCCACGCCCACATCGACACGCATGCGGTCCTTGGTGATCAGCGCGCCATCGGCTTGGCGGGCCACCTCTAGGCGCAGCGTCTTCATGTTGACGGGCGCGACCTCATGGAACAGCGGCAATACCAATGCGCCGCCATCGACGATGACTTTCTTGCCGCCCAAGCCGGTGCGGACCAACGAGATTTCACGCGACGTGCGCTTGTACAATCGCGACACCACCAGCCCAATGAACACGAGGAAGGCCAGAATGATGCCGGCTAGAATTGCGATACTCTCCATATCTATCCCTTTCTATTTCGTTGCAAAATTAGTCGAGTGCCACGACCCTGAGGGCGCTCGCCCGGTGATCATGGATGACGAGGACCTCTTGGCCCTGAGTGATAACGGCGTCGGCGCGCAAAGGCTCTAGCCGGACATAATGTGTGTTTCCGTGACGATCTTGGACCTTCACCTCGGCCGGTCGCCCCCTGGCGGAGGTGCCTTGTGTGACGATCCCGCGGCGGCGGGCCAATTGACGCTCCGCCTGAACCGAAGTTTCGATCTGCGGGATGAGGCGCGCGAACAGCCCCGAAAAGCTGCGGGTGAAGGCAAGCCCGGCGACCCCCGCCATTGGCACCGCAAGCCAGAGGGGGGCTGGACCGATGGACTGCACCACAATGCCGGTGCCGCCAAAGCCCACCAGAAGGGAGGCGAACCAGATCAGGAACGGCACCCGTCCAAAGCCAGTCCAGCCCATATTGGCCGGACCCTCAACCGGTACCATGTCGTCGATCTCAAAGCCTTCGACATCCACGTCGCCAAATTCCAACGCCTCGATCTCCGGCAGGTCCAGGTCTGGGGCCTCCATCTCTGGCGCCTCGCCCTCTCCGATGAGGGATCCGCCGATCAACAGCATCACAACCTCCAGCAGGATCAACCCCAGGAGGACGGCGATCGCCGTGGTAAATGGTGCGAACGCGGGCGTGAATAAGTCGGTCACTTCATGTCCCTCTCTGACCCCCGCACGGACAAGGCCCGGCAGAGTGTTTTTGTTGGTATAGTAAGTTTCGGCGTCTTCTAGGGGGAAGATAGCGTGGCGCGCGTTTCTTCAGATGCGCGCCGATGCTGTGCACCGAGTTTGCCGGCCCGCATCCAGGGAAAACCTGATGAGCCTTGCATTGTGAACTATAGTATACATTGGTGTTTTTCTGCATACTTTCAAGGGAGGCACAAAAAAAACGCCCCGAAGGGCGCTTTCTTGTAGACTAGTCAATGGGTTAGACGTCTTCGAGTTTTTCGACTTCTGCCTGCAACTCGTCTTTGGTAATCGATTTGTCGGTCACCTTTGCGCGGTCGAGGATCAGGTCGATCACTTTGTCTTCGAACAGGGGCGCGCGCAGTTGCTGTTGGGCGCCCGCGTTCTGTTGGATGAATTGGAAGAACTCCCGCTCCTGCCCCGGATACTGGCGCGCCTGGTTCATGATGGCTTGGGTCATTTCGGCGTCGGTGACTTCCACCTTCTCCTTCTGGCCCAGTTCCGCCAGCAGAAGGCCCAGACGCACGCGGCGTTCCGCTAGAGAGCGATGTTCATCCGTGGTTTCGATTTCGCCGTGGTCGTGGCCCTGCACCTCGGGGTTTTCTTCATGCCACAGCTGATGGGAGATCTGGCTCGCCTCCGCATCGACCAGGCTGGGCGGCAGGTCGAATTTCACGAGCCCATCCAGTTGGTCGAGCAATTGGCGCTTCACCACTTGGCGCGCGGCCCCCGCATATTCTGAAGACAACCGCTCGGAAATCTGACCTTTGAGCGATGCGAGGTCTTCGGCGCCGTACTGCTTGGCCAGATCGTCGTCGATCTTGGCGTCGACGGGCTTTTTGACTTCCTTGACCGTGCAGTCGAAAACAGCGGCTTTGCCCGCCAGGTTTTCGGCCTGGTAGTCTTCGGGGAACGTGACTTCGACGGCCTTTTCTTCGCCGGCCTTCAAGCCGATCAGCTGGTCCTCGAACCCTGGGATGAAGGAGCCGGAGCCCAAGACCAGGGGGAAGTCCTCGGCGGCGCCCCCATCGAAGGCTTCGCCGTCGACTTTGCCCAGGAAGTCCAGGATCACCTGGTCCTTCTTGGCCGCTTTGCCCTTTTTCGTGGCATAGCTTTGCGCGTTCCCGGCCAGGCTTTCGAGCGCTTCGGTCACGTCCGCCTCGGCTGGTTCCACGACCAGTTTTTCGATTTCCACACCGGAGAAATCAACATCGGGGATCTCGGGCAGAGCCTCATAGGACATGGACACTTCGACGTCGTCGCCGGGTTTCCACGCTTCATTCGTCATCTCGACCTTGGGCTGCAGGGCGGGGCGGTCGCCGGACTCCTCGAAATGCTTGGACATGGCCCCATCGATGGCTTCCTGCATGGCTTCGCCCATGAGACGGTCGCCGAACTGTTTTTTGAGCAGGGCCATGGGGACTTTGCCTTTGCGAAAGCCCTTCATCTCGATTGTGGGCTGCGCCTCGACCAGTTTTTCGTCGACTTTTGCGTCCAAATCGGCGGCGGGGACCGTGATGGTATAGCCGCGCTTGAGGCCTTCGTTCAGGGTCTCTGTCACCTGCATTGACGTATCCTTTTATATGCGTGCCGAGCGCGCCTGCGCCCCATATGCGAAAACCCCGCCCGCACGCGGGGGGGTGGAAATCGAGCGTCTGTCTAGGGAGGTGGCCCCTTGGGTGCAAGCGGATTTCCGGTGGGGGAGGAAATGCTGCACGGGGTGGCCGAAGCGTCTTGCAATGCCCTTTGCGAAGGGCTGCTTTTCACATCAGGTGGCGGCGGCTTTCGTTGCTGTGATCCAATATGGATCGGTGGCAGGCAAGCGACCGCCTAAGCATCAGTAGATGTAGCGAATTTGGTCGGCCCAGTATCGTTCTACCCGGCGCAGGGTGCTGACGATTTCAACCAAGCCCGCATCCGACAAGACGCCGGTGTGGCGGATGCCATCGGCATGGCGCGCAAACAGATCCTCCACCGAGTCGCGAACGTTGCGCCCCTTTTCGGTCAGCCGAACCCGAACGGCGCGGCGGTCAATCTCACACCGCTGGTGGTGCATATAGCCCATTTCGACCAGCTTCTTGAGGTTATAGCTGACGTTCGAGCCCTGGTAGTAGCCGCGGGTCTTGAGTTCCCCGGCCGTCACCTCATTGTCGCCGATATTGAACAGCAGCAAACCCTGGACGGCATTAATTTCCAGAATGTTGAGCCGCTCGAACTCATCTTTGATGACATCCAGCAGCAGCCTGTGGAGCCGTTCGACCAAGGTCAGGGCATCCAAGTAACCCGACATAAAATCGGGGGCATTCCGAGGTTGAAAATTCTCCAGGCGGCTCATGCGCTGCATCCCACACTTATCTCGCGTTGGATCGCTTTTGCACAGAAAAGTCCGAAGAATCCGTTAAAGCCCAATCATTTTGCAATGGCCGCGCGTCGGGACAATTCCTGGATCAATGGTTGGAACCGTTCCGGGGCGGTGACTTGCCCGGTCACCCATGAAAACAGGTCATGGTCATTCTCGCCCAGGATGGCTTCGAACACGGCCAGTTCGGCGTCATCCATGGTGCCTAACGCGCTATCGGCATAGCCGCCCAAGATCAGGTCCATTTCCTTGATGCCGCGGCGCCACGCGCGAATGGCCAGGCGTTTGCGGCGAGGATCCGTCAAATCGGTACGCATAATCTAAACCCCCAACCGCGCGCGCAAACGCGCCTCTAATGTGGCAATCCTTTCGGACAAACGCGCCGTGTCACGTCGCAAGTTCGACAACTCCGCGATCAGCACGCTGTCGCCTTCGTCCGGTTCCTGCTCGGCCCGCAATGGGCCGTCGCCCTCCCCGCTCAGCAACCACATCAGGGAGACATTCAAGACACCGGCAAGGATGGACACGCGGTTTGCGCGCGGCTCCGACCGGTCACTTTCCCAAGCCCGAAGGGTGCGCAGCGTGACGCCGATGCGACGGGCCAACTCCGCCTGGCTGAGACTTGCCGCCTCCCGGGCGCCGGTCAGGCGGTCCCCGAAGGTCGTGGCCTCTGGGTCGTACCAGTCGTCTTCGTGGCTTGCGTCGGCCATGCCGTCCTCCTTGATCACCCGCCCGTTGTTACCTAGGACGAGGACGACCCCGCTGCAAACCGGAGACGACCCCATGGCCTTCCTTTCCGACACCTTGGCCCGCGTGAAACCGTCGCCCACCATCGCCGTGACCAATAAAGCGCGCGAGTTGAAGGCCGCCGGACGCGATGTCATTGGCCTTGGCGCCGGTGAGCCGGATTTCGACACGCCCCAGAACATCAAAGACGCCGGTGCGCGGGCAATTGCCGAGGGCAAGACGAAATACACAGCCGTAGATGGCATTCCGGAGTTGAAAGAGGCGATTTGCCGGAAATTCAAGCGCGACAACGGGTTGGATTATGCACCATCCCAGGTGACCGTGGCGGGGGGCGGCAAGCAAGTCCTGTACAACGCGTTTGTGGCGACGCTGAACGCAGGGGATGAGGTGATTATCCCTGCCCCCTATTGGGTCAGCTACCCTGATATGGTCCTGTTGGCCGGGGGAGAGCCTGTGGTCGTCGAAGCGGGCATCGAGACACAGTTCAAACTGACGCCGGATGCGTTGGAGGCGGCCATCACGCCAAAGACGAAATGGCTGATCTTCAACTCGCCCTCGAACCCGACGGGCGCGGCCTATTCGGCAGCAGAGTTGAAAGGGCTGACCGATGTCCTGATGCGCCACCCCCATGTCTGGATCCTGACGGACGACATGTACGAGCATTTGGTGTTCGACAATTTCGTCTTCGCCACCCCGGCCCAAGTGGAGCCGGGATTGTACGACCGGACGTTGACGATGAACGGGGTGTCGAAGGCCTATTCGATGACGGGCTGGCGCATCGGTTACGCGGCGGGGCCCGAGCATCTGATTGCGGCAATGCGTAAGGTGCAATCGCAATCGACGTCGAACCCCTGCTCGATCAGTCAATACGCGGCGATCGAGGCGTTGGACGGCACCCAGGACTTCATTCGGCCCAACCAAGCCCTGTTTAAGGGTCGGCGCGACCTGGTGGTCGACGGTTTGAATGCCTGCCCCGGGATTTCGTGCCCGAAGCCCGAGGGCGCGTTCTATGTCTACCCGTCCATTGCCGGGTGCCTTGGGAAGACGTCGGCGGGCGGCGCCAAGATCGATGATGACGAGAGCTTTGCGTCGGCCCTTCTGGAGGAGCAGGGTGTCGCCGTGGTGTTTGGGGCCGCGTTTGGTCTGTCGCCGCATTTCCGCGTGTCCTACGCGACATCTGAGGAGGCTCTGACAGAGGCTTGCGCCCGTATCAGGCGGTTTTGCGAAGGCTTGGTCTAGCTGGGCGCGGGCCGCGGGGGCGCCTTTCGCCCGCGCTCAAAATGTGGCCGGTCGCGGGGTCCAGCGGTCTGGCTTGATCGGTTGTCAGGTGCTTGGGGCCACACCTGCGTGTTCGGTGCTGGAACAGGCCGGGTGACGTGCGCAGCGCGGGCGCCCGCCAATGACGCATGACGTGGCCCTTCTTTATGCCAGTGGGGAGCCGCGCGCGGAGCCTTCTGTGCCCCTGGACTGGTCGGAAGATGCCGGGCCGTTCACCATTGCGCGGCCGAAAGGTTTCGCGCGTTCGGGCATCGGCGGGTGGGCCGGCAAAAGCGGCCCTGCCCCCATATGCGTTTTTGTGGTAGCTACGTGTGCAAAACCCTGTCAGAGCCCTTTCGCTTGGTAGCTGGCCGCAATCTTTGAGATGGAGACGATAAAGCCTGCCGTGCGGAGGTCTTGGACGTCATTGCGACTGTGCCAAACCTGTCGCATATCCCCGTAGGCGCCACGCATGGTGTCGTCGAGGCCGGATCGCACAAGTTCGAGTTCACCCGCACCGCGCAAATACCGCGCCTTGAACTCATCTGAAAGGGTCCAGGCGACGTCAGGGTTCTCGGACAGCCGTTCCAATTCATCGATGACCAGTTGATGGCTCGCCTCCTCGGCGCGCCGCTGCATGCGGCCAAAGCGAATGTGGCTCAGGTTCTTCACCCACTCGAAGTAGCTGACCGTAACGCCGCCTGCATTCGCATAGAGGTCGGGGATGATTATCGTCCCTTTGTCCATCAAAATGTCATTGGCAGCGGCCGTCACGGGGCCGTTGGCGGCTTCGATGATCAGGGGGGCCTTCACCTGCGCGGCATTGCCCTCATGGATGACGCCTTCCAGCGCGGCGGGCACGAGGATGTCACACTCCGCCTCGATCAGCTTGGCGCCATCGGGCTCGAAGGACGCGCCGGGGAAGTCTTTTACACCACCAGTTTCCATAATGTGCGCGCGCAGCGCGTCCACGTCGAGACCAGCATCGGAATAGACCGCGCCATCCCGTTCGATCACGGCGATGACCTTTGCCCCATCCTCCGCCGAGAGGAAGGCGGCCGCGTGGTAGCCGACATTGCCAAGCCCCTGGACCACGACCCGCTTGCCCTCAAGGGTGCCGGTCAGACCAGCTTTCGCCATGTCGTCGGGATGGCGAAAGAATTCCTGCAAGGCGTATTGGACGCCCCTGCCCGTCGCCTCAACCCGGCCCGCAATGCCGCCAGAATTGAGCGGTTTGCCGGTCACGCAGGCGCGGCCATTAATGTCGGTCGTGTTCATGCGCTGATACTGGTCCGCCATCCAAGCCATTTCCCGTTCTCCGGTGCCCATGTCGGGCGCGGGGACGTTCTGGGCGGGGTGGATCAGGTCACGTTTTACCAGCTCATAAGCGAAGCGTCGCGTGATTTGCTCAAGCTCGTGCGGCTCCCACTCTCTCGGGTCGATGCACAGGCCACCCTTTGAGCCGCCAAACGGCGCATCGACCAGCGCGCATTTGAACGTCATCAAGGCGGCCAAGGCTTCGACTTCGTCCTGGTTGACGGCCAAAGAGTAGCGGATACCGCCCTTCACAGGCTCCGTATGTTCGGAATGGACAGACCGGTAGCCGGTGAACGTGTGGATGGCGCCGCGCAACCGGACACCGAAGCGGACGGTATATGTGGCGTTGCAGACCCGTATCTTGTCCGCAAGACCCGGTGACAGGTCCATCAACCCCACCGCTTTGTCATACATCGCATTGACCGAGGCCGAAAAGCCGCCATGCTGATTTGTCATCTTTCAATCCTCCCAGACGCGGGATCGGACGAGCCCGCATGCCCGCACGCTACGACATGACGGGCGAAACGATATAGCGTCTAGTCGCCGAACGTTGACAGTTCGTGAATTCTGTCACGATTTCTCCTCATTCTTGCCCGCGCCAATGCCCAATCGCCCTCCACACCTTCCGAAGGCGACTCGGTCGAGTGCTCTCAATTTTAAACGTGCGGTAAGGTCTGTCTCGTGTCTGTGAAATCCAAAACGGAAGAAGAAATCACGCGCCCTACGCTTTCGGATCTGTTGTTCGTCAGTCGTTTCGCGCGAAATGAAGACGGTGTATTCACGGTTTTCGGGCTTATCGTGGTCCTTATGATGGTCGTCGCCGGTGGCGTCGCACTGGACATCATGCGGTCCGAAGTGGATCGCACGACCGTGCAGAACACCGTTGACCGTGCCGTGTTGGCGGCCGCGTCCACCAAGCAGACTGCCACACCGGAAGATGTCGTGGAAGCCTATCTTCGCGCCGCAGGTGTGCCCAAAGATTCGGTCATCATTGACGTGCCGACGCCCACCACCTCCACGGGCAGCATCGAGTTGCAAAAGACCGTGAACGTCACGGCCAAGGCGAACACGATCCCCCTTTTCATGAATGTGTTGGGGACAGATGAACTGACCGTTCCGGTGTCCGCATCCGCCGAGGAAGTGGTATCCGAACTGGAAGTGTCGCTGGTTGTGGATATTTCGGGATCCATGCGCGGGGACAAGATTGCCAGCCTGCGGACGGAAGCAAAGAAATTTGTCGCAGAGCTGTTGAAGGACCGCGAAGACCGGACGACGATTTCCATCGTTCCCTACAACGACCGCGTGAACGTGGGCTCTGACCTGGCGGCGTACTTCCCCCTGTCCAGCGAACACTCTTTTTCGAACTGCGTCGTTTTTGACGCGGCCGACTTCAACACGACATCCCTGACAAGCGGTACGATCCTGGAGCGGATGGGCCATTTTGACCGCGACAGCGGAAACGCAAACGCACCGGGTCTTGTGCCGGATCCGTTGTGCCGCAGTGACGGGTACGGCTCTATCTTGGCCTGGTCCAACGACGTTACCGAATTGCAGGGTCATATCGATCTGCTCGGCGCCAGTGACTGGACGGCCATGGATTTGGGCGTGAAGTGGGGCACCCTTCTTCTGGACCCCACAACGCGCACGCAGATGCAGGCGATGATGGCCGGTAAGAAATTGAAGTTGGTCAAGGACGCCAACGGCGACTACCTGGACACGTCCAATTTCGGCCGCCGACCTTACAACTACACCGAGCCGGGCATGCGCAAGGTTCTGGTCGTCATGACGGATGGGCGGAACACGACCCAATGGGACTTGAAGGACGACAAGAAGAGCGGGCCATCGGGTGTGTTCGTCTACAATGAATTCGTCTCTCCTCCGGGCTTGTCGGATTCAAATGCGACCACGGCAGGCGATCTTTGTGCGGATGGCACGGGCAGCCTTTATGGTTTGGTCTGCAACGGTGGCACCTTTGTGTCGGCCACGTTGGCCAACAGCAACGGCAACTCATTCTTCAACGGGCGCAGCGCCTACTCCGCCGACTATAGAAACATCGGCGAGTTGTTGACCGATTTCGCGGAATCGGTGGGAACGCTGACTTTGACCAGCGGCGGGGAGACGGTGTCTTGGGAAGACGCGTGGTGGCGCCACAGCACCCGAGGCAACTGGACCGCGTTTGACGCGCAAGGCGACTACAACGGCGACGGTAGCGCCAGCATGTACGAGGCGCGATACTCCACCTGGTCGGAGGCAAACGGCAAGTTCTTCATCTCGCACTTGGACGAGTATTGGGATGAGCCTTACGGGGGCACCGATGCGGTTGAACTCACCTACTCCGAGTTGTTCGCGACGATGTCGATCAAATATATCGACTTCACCCTGCTGAACGGGGCCGATTGGGACACGCGCGACAAATACTACTTCGCGTGGCATGAGACCCATAACCAGACCAAGGCCGACACCAACCTGTCCAACATTTGCGCGGCCGCCCGGCAGCAAGGCGTCACGATCTACACGATCGCGTTCCAGGCGCCGGATGATGGTGAGACCGCCATGAAGGACTGCGCCGGCATCGGGAACGAAGGGTACTATTTCGACGTGGCAGGCTTGGACATCAAATCGGCCTTCGACGACATCCTGGCCTCCCTTGACCGTTTGAGGTTGATCGATTGACCTTCGCCACAGTCGCATATGCCGTCACTCTGACCATCGGGCGCCTTGCCCGTTGGTCCAGTGGTCAAATCGACCGGATCGAGGCAGGTCTGGGCCTGCCCGAGCATCGGCGAGAAGCCGGTGTATCCACGGTCGAGTTTGCGCTGATGATGCCGGTCTTCCTGACCATTTTCATCTCGTCCTTTGAGACATCCGTCCTGTTAATCCGACAGGTCCTTTTGGAACGGGCGACGGATTTAGCGGTCCGCGAATTGCGGCTGGACTCCAACAACTCGATCACCTCGGCCTTTTTGCGCCACAAGATTTGCGATCGCACGATCATCTTGCCCGATTGCATGGACAACATGCTGATCGAATTGACCGAGATTGAGCGCAACGACCCGGACCCAACGAACAACTTTGTTCTTCCGACCACGGAGCAGCCCTGCGTGGATCGCGTCAATTCCGTCACGCCCCCCCGGTCGTTCACGACGAACCGTCGCGGCAAGCTTGTCCTGTTGCGGGCCTGCTTTGCGGTGGACCCCTTCATGCCTGGCGTCGCCATTGCCACAAAACTTGTCGTCGATGAGGACAAGAACACCATTCGCATGGTGGCATCGACCGCCTTCCTGGTCGAAGAATAAGGAGCCACCGACAATGTTGGCCTGGGCCGTAACTCCCCTCTCGCAGGCGCGCCGCTTTTTGAAGGACGAGCACGCTGCCGTCTCCATCGAAGTTCTGATCTGGCTGCCAATCATGGTGTTCGTCTATGCGGGCGGCATCCAGTACTTCATGGCGTACCGCCAAGAAACGCAGATGACGAAGGCGACCTTCATGATTGGCGACTTGCTGTCGCGGGAAGAGGGCATTGTCTCCATCGCGGACCTTGAAGGGCTGCAAGATGTCTTCGAGTTCGTCACCGATGCCGAAGGCAAGACGAACATGCGGTTTTCCCAGGTGCAACGTGTGGGCAATGCCCTGACGGTGACCGACAGCTATTCCACGGATGGCGGGGCGCAGCTGACCGATGCGCGGCTTCGGGGATTCTATGACCAAATCCCGACCCTGCAAGACAATGAGCGCGTCATCGTCGTTGAAGCCTATTTGACCTACGAGCCGTACTTCTCTTTCTTCCTCCCCTCGCGGGTCATGGAACGGTTCGTGCCCACAAGGTCGCGCTACACGCCGCAGATGGTGTTCGATCCCGCGATCCCCGCCCCTTCAGGCGTCGTCAATACCGGCGGATCTTTCGACGATGGCACCACAGTGAACCAGGAAACAGCCGTGGACTTCACGGGCCCCGGCATGTGGATCAACGGGATGTGGATCCCGCTTCCGAACCAAGCGCCCGTTGCACCTGACCCGTCCGATCCGGGAAGCGGGACAAACCCCCAGTAACGCGCGGCCCTGCGTGGCGCAAACGCGGCACCGTCTGTCGCCAAATGGATTGCGCGCAGATCGGCAGCGCCTACCCTGACCCTCGGATCGAACCGGGGGTCACATGCGTTTCAACGCACTGGAAATCTTGAAGCAGGGTCTAACGGGCAACAAAGGCTGGTCGCCCCACTGGCGCGCGCCCGAGCCGAAAGCCGAATATGACATCGTGATCATTGGCGGTGGCGGGCACGGGTTGGCGACGGCCTTTTACCTGGCAAAGGAACATGGCCTGACCAATGTGGCCGTGCTGGAGAAGGGGTATCTTGGCGGCGGCAATGTCGGTCGCAACACGACGATCGTGCGGGCCAATTACGGGCTGCCGGGCAACTCTGAATTCTACTCCCACTCTCTCAAACTGTGGGAGGGGATGGAGCAAGAGCTGAATTACAACGCGATGATGTCCCAGCGGGGGGTCATCAACTTGTTCCATTCGGATGGCCAGCGCGATGCCTATGTGCGCCGGGGCAACACCATGGCCACGCAAGGGGACGATGCGCAGCTTCTATTGCGCGATGAGATCCGGGACATGTTGCCCATGCTGGACCATACCAACGCGCGCTTTCCGGTTTTGGGCGGGCTCTACCATCCGCGCGGCGGCACGGCACGGCACGATGCGGTGGCGTGGGGCTATGCGCGCGGCGCGGACATGCGCGGTGTCGACCTTATTCAGAACTGCGAAGTTACGGGGATCGACACCGACAATGGCCGCGTGACCGGGGTCCAGACGACGCGCGGCGCCATTCGTGCAAAGAAAGTGGGGATCGTGGTGGCTGGTCGCTCCAGCCAAGTGGCGGCCATGGCCGGGCTTCGGCTGCCGATTGAAAGCCACATCCTCCAGGCCTTTGTCACCGAAGGGTTGAAGCCGTGCCTGGACCATGTGGTCACGTTTGGCATGGGGCATTTCTACATCAGCCAGTCGGACAAGGGCGGATTGGTCTTTGGCGGCGATCTGGATTTCTATGCCAGCTATGCCGCACGGGGCAATCTGCCCATGGCAGAGCATGTGATGGAGGCGGGCATGGCCCTGATGCCGATGATCGGCCAGGCCAAATTGCTGCGGTCCTGGGGGGGCATTATGGACATGACGCCGGACGGGTCGCCGATTATCGACAAGACGCCCATAGACGGTCTCTATCTGGATGCGGGATGGTGTTATGGGGGCTTCAAGGCGGTGCCAGGCTCTGGCTTCAGCTTTGCCCATTTGATCGCCACGGACACCCACCACGCGCCCGCGGCCCGGTTCCGCCTGGACCGGTTTGCCCGGGGCGATGTCATCGATGAGGAAGCGACCGGGTCGCAACACAATCTGCATTGATGGTGGACGTCGCACACAACCCAAGAGGAGCACCCATGCAAGGAGTGACGTTCGGAGCCGCGCGATGCGGATAACCTGTCCGCTCTGCGGGTCCCGTGACCGGCGAGAGTTCTATTACATGGGACATGAGACGTATTTGCAGCGTCCCGCCGCGGAGGCCGATGCGAGCGCTTGGGATAACTATTTACACAACCGCGACAACCCCGCTGGCACGACCCGTGATCTGTGGCAGCACGAAGCAGGGTGCGGGGCGTGGCTGCGGGTCACGCGCAACACCGTGACCCACGAGATCACTGAAGTGGAGTTGGTGGCGGAGACCAAGCCATGAGAGTGGATGGCAAAGGCCTGATTGATCGAAATCGCGCGCTGACCTTTACCTTCGACGGCGCTGATATACCCGCTTTTGCCGGGGACACGGTCGCGTCCGCCCTGCTGGCGAACGGTCAGATGCTGATGGGGCGGAGTTTCAAGTACCACCGCCCGCGCGGCCCCCTGACGGCGGACTCGGCGGAGCCGAACGCCTTGATCACAACGCATCGCGGTGCGCATGCCATTCCAAACACCCGCGCCACCGTCCAAGAAGTCTTCGACGGGCTGACGACCACCAGTCAGAACTGTTGGCCATCCCTGCGGTTTGACGCTATGCGCATCAATGACCTCGCCGCGCCATTTCTGGGTGCAGGGTTCTATTACAAGACGTTCATGTGGCCCAAAGCGGCATGGGAAAAGCTGTATGAGCCGTTGATCCGACGGGCGGCCGGCTTGGGTGCCCTGTCCGGCAAGGAAGATCCCTGGGCGCAGGAAAAAGCCTTCGCCCATTGCGATCTTTTGGTCATCGGCGGCGGACCTGCTGGGATCACCGCCGCCATCCAGGCGGCAGAGGCCGGGGCGGATGTCATCCTCTGCGAAGAGACGGACAGGCTGGGTGGGCGCCTTCTGTCGGAGACGGAGAATGTTGGCGGGCTGCCAGGGGCGGACTGGGCGAACGCAGAGCATGACGCGCTGCGTCGAAAGGGCGTCCGTGTGATGACGCGCACCACTGTCACAGGGGCTTACGACCAAGGCACCTATGGCGCGTTGGAGCGGGTGAGTCACCATGTGGCGCCCATGGCCGCCGCCCTGCCCCGCGACTGCTTTTGGCGCATTGCGGCGAAACGGACGATCTTGGCCTCTGGCGCACTGGAACGCCCGATCGCCTTCCCCATGAATGACCGGCCCGGCGTGATGTTGGCGGGCGCGATCCGGTCGTATCTGAACCGATGGGGCGTCGCCCCCGGCAAGCGGATTGCAATTTTCGCCAATAATGATGACGCGCATCGGACCGCCGCTGATCTGCTGAAGGCGGGTATCCGCGTCAGCGCCGTCATCGACCCGCGAGACGGGGTGGAGCCTTTGGCCGACTATCGCCTGATCCGCGGTGAGGTCATCCGCGCCCACGGGTCTTTGCGCGTGGATGGCGTCACGTACCGAACAGGGGACAAAACATATCGGTTAGACTGCGACTGCCTGGGGGTGTCTGGCGGTTGGAACCCGACTTTGCATCTGACCTGTCACACAGGGGCGCGGCCCGTGTGGGACCCAATACTCTGCGCCTTCGTGCCCGCACCCGAGGCCGTGCCGGACCAAGGCGTGGCTGGGGCGGCGGCGGGCCTGTTCACGACGGGGCAAGCGTTGGAAAGTGGCGCAGACGCCGCCAAGCGGGCGCTTGAATGTCTGGGCCGCGCCGCGCCCCCCTACCGACGGCCCGAAGCAGAGGACCAATCCGCCCGGATCATGCCCCTATTCGATGTCAGGTTCGGCGCGGGCGCGCGCCATCGGGCATGGCTCGATTTCCAGAACGATGTGACCACGAAGGATGTCCGCCAAGCGGCGGCCGAGAACTTTGCGTCGGTCGAGCATATGAAACGCTATACCACGCAAGGCATGGCGACGGATCAGGGGAAGACCTCCAACGTGGCGGCCCTTGCCATTCTGGCGGATGCCACGGGCCGGACCATCCCCGAAACTGGCACGACCACTTTCCGCCCGCCTTTCGTGCCCGTCCCAATCTCGGCCATGGGTGCGGGCGGCATGGGCAAAGGCTTTGCGCCGCAGCGGTTCACGACCTCTCACCGGGCATCCGAGGCGCGCGGCGCCCCCATGATCGAAACCGGCCTTTGGTATCGACCCGGCTGGTTCCCGCAGGGGGGCGAGGATTGGCAAACCGCCTGCACCCGCGAAGCCAAGATGGTTCGCGATACGGTGGGCGTGGCCGATGTGAGCACGCTGGGCAAGATCGATATCCAGGGGCCAGACGCGGGAAAACTCTTGGATTTCGTTTACACCAACACATTCTCGACACTGAAGGAGGGGCGCGCCCGCTATGGTCTGATGCTGCGCGAAGATGGCCACGTCATGGATGATGGCACGACCGCGCGGCTTGGCCCCGAACACTTTGTCATGACCACGACCACCGCAGCGGCAGGTCAGGTCATGCGACACCTGGAGTTTGTGGCCCAATGCCTGCGGCCAGACTGGAATGTCGCACTGATTTCCGTGACGGAGCAGTGGGCGCAATTTTCCGTGGCAGGGCCGAAGGCGCGGCACCTGGTAAACGACTTGGTCGCGGAAGACGTGACCAATGACAGCTTCCCCTTCATGGCCTGTGGCCCGGTCACTGTTATGGGGACCCCGGGGCGCCTGTTTCGCATCAGCTTCAGCGGGGAGCATGCCTATGAGGTCGCAGTCCCCGCCCGCTACGGCGCGGCCCTTTATGACGTGTTGGTCGACAGGGCCGAGGCCCTTGGCGGCGGGCCATACGGGATGGAGGCTTTGAACGTGCTGCGGCTTGAGAAAGGGTTCATCACCCATGCGGAAATCACGGGCCGTGTTACGGCCTTCGATATCGGCATGGATCGCATGATCAGCGCCAAGAAAGACTGCATCGGCAAGGCGGCCAGCCGGCGGCCCGCCTTGCGAGAGGGGCGGGAGGAGTTGGTGGGTCTGCGCGCGGTCGATGCCGGTGCGCCCTTGTCCGCCGGCGCACATCTGTTCGAGGTGGGCATGGAGCAGACGCCAAAGTCGGACCAGGGCTATGTCACGTCGGTCGGGCATTCGCCCGCCCTTGGTGCCCATATTGGTCTGGGGTTCGTCAAGAATGGCAGGGCACGGGTGGGCGAAACGCTTGCGTTGGTTGACCAGATGCGGGGCAATACGTGCACGGTCCAGATCGTAGAGCCGGTGCAGTTCGATCCGGACGGAGGGCGCGCCCGTGGCTGAAACGTTGACGCCGATTTCCCCGGCACAGGGTCTTTTGCCGATCACTACGGGTAGCCTAACCCTGTCCGAGGTCGTCCCGGAGGCGATCACCTCGCTCATGGCGCCCGATGGCCGTACCAAGGACCTTCCCGCGCCCGGTGAGGTCTGGACGCAAGACGGTCGTCGCACAATCTGGAGCGGGCGGGGTCAGGCGCTCGTTCTTGGATCGCCACACCCTATCCCGCCTGGGATTGTTCAAACAAATCAGAGTGATGCGTGGTGTGTGATGGCGTTGGACGGCACCGCTGTCGCGCCGTGTTTGGCGCGGCTGACGCCGCTGGACCTGCGGCTGTCTGAATTTCCCGTTGGCACATCTGCGCGCAGTCTTCTTGGCCACATGAACGCCCTTTTCGTGCGAGACGGGGCAGATCGCTTCATGATCCTGGTATTCCGGTCAATGGCGCGGACAGCGGTTCACGACCTGTCCGCGGCGATGGCCGGGCTTCACGCGCGACACGCCTTGCGCGGCGAAACCGCCTGACGCGCAGAAAGCTACTTAGAAATCGGTGTCGCGGGGGCCAAGGCGCCCGACGTCTTCCGAAGACCAGCGGTTGCATCCGCCTTGGGCGCGGTTTTGACAACATCCGCGGGGCTGGTGGCGGTCACGATGCCCGCGTGGGACGCCTGAGTAAGAATGCCAAGGGCGAATGCGAGGAACAGGCCGGACAGGATGACCGGTTTGATGGCAATGGGCCGCGGCAAGGCGGCAGCTTCGGCGGGGGGCGTGCGACTGTCTTTGGTCATGGGCAAGGATTGCCCCAAGACGGCGGCAAGAATGGGCACGAACCGCGACAAGATCGGGGCAATACACGGTCCGCCCCAATGGCCGCCGCCTTTCCCCCGGTCATAGAAGTCGGTTACGGATGGGGCGCAACCCCGCGCGCCTCAAGGGCGATTTCGAACATCGCCAACTGGTCTGCCGCTTTGCCCGGCTGGGCGTAGGTCGCGTCAGCCGCGCGGTTGCGCCACGTCCGGTGCTGATTGCGCAGTTTGTTTTCCGGCAGATCGTTAAGCAGTTTGTCCATGCGTCTCGCTGGCCATGCAGCCCCGAAATGCTGCAGCTCCACCTCGTTGGCGATGTCCGTGGGGGACTTTCCGAAATTTGCAGCCGCGTACATGAAATACGGGTCGCTCAGCGTGTCATCCACCGATGCGGTGGCCGAGTTGGCGCCTGTGCTGATGACGGTGACAACCGCAAGTGCCACACCGACAACCGCGGCGGTCAAGACGACCCAGTCGACAGTGATGGCACCCTCTTCGCGGGCAATGAATTCGGGGAGGGGGAGCATCTTGGTCATGTGGTTAACGTGACGCTCAAGCTGGGCGACGGATCGAAACCGCTGCGACATCTTCTGGGCATTTTCGCGGACGTCGCTGGACTCCGACCTGAAGCGGCTAGATATTCGACACATGCGCTTGCCCGACAGTTTTCTCGACGAGCTTCGGTCCCGTCTGAGCCTCAGCCAAGTGGTGGGGCGCAAGGTCACATGGGACATGAAGAAGACCAACCAGGCCAAAGGGGACTGGTGGGCACCCTGCCCGTTCCACGGGGAGAAGACCGCAAGTTTCCATGTGGATGACCAGAAGGGCTTTTACTATTGCTTCGGGTGTCAGGCGAAAGGCAACCTGTTCGGCTTCGTGATGGAAACGGAGAACGTCCCCTTCATGGAAGCGGTGGAGATTTTGGCCGGGGAAGCAGGGATGCCGATGCCCGCCCGCGACCCGCGCGCCGCCGAGAAGGCGGACCGCAAAACCAAACTGGCCGAAGTGACCGAGGCGTCCGTTCGTTGGTTCCGCATGCAGTTCAAGACCGCCGCCGCGTCAGAAGCGCGGGCCTATCTGGAACGGCGGGGATTGACGCCTGAGACGCTTGAGCGGTTCGAACTTGGGTTCGCCCCGCGGGAGGCGGACAGCCTTCTGCGACACCTACAAGATCAGGGGTATAGTTGGGACTTGATTGAAGGCGCTGGCATGGCCGTGGCGGAGGAAGATGGGCGGAAGCGGGATCGTTTCATCCACCGCATCACCTTTCCAATCCGCGACCCTCGCGGACGCTGCATTGGGTTCGGGGGGCGGGCCATGAACCCGAACTCTCCGGCGAAGTACCTTAATTCGAACGAGACGGAGTTGTTCGACAAAGGGGCCAACCTGTACAATCTGGGCCCCGCCCGAGAGGCAGCGGGCAAGGGTCAGCCGTTCCTTGTGGCGGAAGGCTACATGGACGTGATTGCCCTCGCCCAAGCTGGCTTTACCGCTGCCGTTGCCCCCTTGGGCACAGCTGTGACGGAACGGCAGTTGCAGATGCTGTGGCGGGTGGCGCCTGAGCCGTTGATTGCGCTTGATGGGGACGTGGCGGGGCAGAAAGCCGGGCTGCGGGTTGCTGACCTTGCGCTGCCGCTGATGCAAGCCGGGCAGTCGCTGCGCTTTGCCGTTCTGCCCGAAGGCCAAGACCCCGATGACCTGATCCGGGACAAAGGGCGGCAGGCCATGCAAGCCGTACTGGATGACGCCAAGCCCATGATCTCCCTCCTGTGGCAGCGCGCCACCGCAGGGAAGTCATTCGACAGTCCGGAACGCCGCGCGATGCTGGACCGCGATCTGCGCGCCCTTTTGCAGGAGGTAAAGGACCCTGCCCTGCGCCGCCATTATGGCGAGGAAATCGCCCGATTGCGTACCGAGTTGTTTGGCCCAAGTGTTACCCTGCCGCAGCGCGAGGATCGACCCTGGCAGCCAAGGGGCAAAGGCAGATGGCAGCCACCCGCCCAAGCGCAGGCGACCACGCGGTCATCGGCCATGGCCCAGGGCAAGGTCAGCCCCGATGCCCTTTTGGAACAGGTGGCCCTTGCGGGTCTGATTAGACACCCGTCCTTGATCGAAGGGTTTTCGGACAGTCTGGAGAACACGGAATGGTCGGACCCTGAACATGCCGCAGTCGCGGCTGCCCTCCTCCGATTGCCGGACGGCATCGACCCCCATGAGGCGCAGGAGCGGCTGGAAGCCATGATTGGCCCGGAGACCCTTGAATCCCTGCTGGGCCGTAGCCACGTCCGGATATCCCCCGCGGCTTGGCCCGGCGCGACTGCAGATACCGCGCGACCTTGCATAGATGACGCGCTGACACGGCTGGACGCACGACGCGGGGCGGAACGTGAGAAACGAGAAGCCATCGAGGATTTCGACGATTCGGCGGACGAAGCCCTGACCTGGCGCCTTAGCCAGGCGGCCAAGCGGCGCGACCAAGCGCAGAAGACGCAGCGCGCGCCGGTTGAGGATCGCAACGATTCCGAAGGGTTTTCAGACTATCTTCAGGGTCTTCTGGACACACGCGTCTGGGAGAAATCTGGAAAGAAGTGATTCGGGGTGCGCCCGGCGGCGATTCGCGCTAGTGATTCGTATGACGGTGGGCCGGGGATTACCCCCTTTTGACAAAAGGACGTGGCATGGCCAAAGACACGGACGACCAGAAGCAGGACCATGAGGGCGATATCTCCCTCGATATGAGCCAAGCTGCCGTCAAACGCATGATCGCAGAGGCCCGAACGCGCGGCTACATCACTTACGATCAACTCAATCAGGTTTTGCCGCCGGACCAGGTGTCTTCCGAACAAATCGAAGACGTCATGTCGATGCTGTCTGAAATGGGCATCAACATCGTCGAGGCGGAAGAGGCCGAAGACGACGACGATCCATCCAAAACCGAAGGCTCCACCGCCATCGTCGACGCGTCCAAGGGGCGCGAAGTCGCCACGTCCGAGGGCGGCACCGAAAAGCTAGACCGCACCGACGACCCAGTGCGGATGTACCTTCGCGAAATGGGCTCGGTCGAGTTGCTGTCCCGTGAGGGCGAAATCGCGATCGCCAAGCGGATCGAGGCTGGCCGCAACACGATGATCCTGGGGCTGTGCGAAAGCCCCCTGACCTTCCAAGCGATCACGATCTGGCGGGACGAACTTCTGTCAGAAGACATTCTGCTGCGCGATGTCATCGATCTGGAAACCACCTTTGGCGACCAGATGGGTGAGGACGAGGAGGCCCCCGTTGTGGGGGCCGCGCCCGCCAACGACAATGCGCAGAAGCCGGAAGAGAAGGCGCAGGAACTCGACGCCGATGGCAACCCCATCACGTCCGATGATGACGATGATGATGATGACGGCGCGAACATGTCGCTTGCCGCCATGGAAGCCGCGTTGAAACCCCGCGTGTTGGAAACGCTGGACCGGATCGCAGACGACTACGCCCACTTGGCCGAGATGCAGGACCTTCGGATCAGTGCCACGCTGAACGAGGATGACAGCTTCTCCGACAAGGAGGAGGAAGTGTACCAGGAACTCCGCTCTGAAATCGTGGAGTTGGTGAATGGCCTGCACTTGCACAACAACCGGATTGAGGCGCTGATCGACCAGCTTTATGGGATCAACCGCCGGATCATGTCCATCGACAGCGGCATGGTGAAGCTGGCCGACCAAGCCCGCATCAACCGCCGTGAATTCATCGAAGCCTATCGTGGGCATGAGTTGGACCCGGGCTGGGTCGATCGTATGACCGAAAAGACGGGCCGCGGGTGGCAGGCCCTGTTCGAGCGGTCCAAAGATAAGGTGGAAGAGCTTCGTTCCGACATGGCGCAGGTTGGCCAGTATGTGGGCGTGGACATCAACGAATTCCGCCGCATCGTGAACCAGGTCCAGAAGGGTGAGAAGGAAGCCCGCCAGGCCAAGAAGGAGATGGTCGAGGCGAACCTGCGCCTCGTGATCTCCATCGCGAAGAAATATACGAACCGCGGCCTGCAGTTCCTGGACCTGATCCAGGAAGGGAATATCGGCCTGATGAAAGCGGTCGATAAGTTTGAGTATCGGCGCGGCTACAAGTTTTCGACCTATGCGACCTGGTGGATCCGCCAGGCCATCACACGGTCTATCGCCGACCAGGCCCGTACGATCCGGATCCCGGTTCACATGATCGAGACGATCAACAAGCTGGTCCGCACCGGGCGTCAGATGTTGCATGAGATCGGTCGGGAACCGACGCCGGAAGAATTGGCCGCCAAGCTGCAGATGCCGTTGGAAAAGGTCCGCAAGGTGATGAAAATCGCCAAGGAGCCGATCTCCCTCGAGACGCCCATCGGCGATGAGGAAGACAGCCAGCTGGGTGATTTCATCGAGGACAAGAACGCTGTCCTGCCGTTGGATTCCGCAATTCAGGAGAACCTGAAGGAGACCACGACGCGGGTTCTGGCTTCTCTCACACCGCGGGAAGAGCGGGTTTTGCGCATGCGCTTTGGCATTGGCATGAACACGGACCACACCCTGGAAGAGGTCGGCCAACAGTTCAGCGTGACCCGCGAACGCATCCGGCAGATCGAAGCGAAGGCGTTGCGGAAGCTAAAGCACCCAAGCCGAAGCCGAAAATTGCGGTCGTTCCTGGATCAGTAAGGCTTTGCGAGGGGCGTTTGTGAGACCGGGATGCCCCTTGCCCCCCTGCGCTGAACCGTTACCCTGTGGTAAACCGGCATGGGGACCAAGATGTCCATTTTGAAAAAGCTTTTTGGCGGCGGTTTGTCCGCGCCTGCGCCCGCTTCGATCGAACATGAAGGCTACACCATTACCCCTGCGCCGGTTCAGGAGGCGACGGGTTATCGTATCGGTGCCAAGATCGAAAAGGCGGGGCAGACCCACGACTTGATCCGGGCCGATACGGTGTCGGATCTCGAAACCGCGACTGAGGTGTCCATCGCAAAGGCGAAGCAAGTGATCGACCAACAGGGTGACGGCATTTTTCGGTAACGTTTGCGCGGCATCCAGTCTCTTTTCCGCACCGATGTCGCCACCTATGTCTGTCTCATGAAACATGTCTCCGACCTTCCCGAGGCCTTGCAGGATGCCCTAGACGGCCAAGGGCTTATCGTTTTCGACGGTGTCTGCGTCTTGTGCTCCGGTTTCTTCCAATTCGTGCTTCGGCACGACCGCGCACAAAGGTTTCAGTTTGCAACGGCGCAATCCCCTTTGGGTCAGGCGCTTTATGGGGCAATGGGCCTGCCCATTGATGATTTTGAGACGAACTTGGTCATCATAGATGGGCGTATCCACCAAAGGCTGGGGGCTTTCGCGGCAGCCATGGGCGCCTTGCCCTGGCCTTGGAAAGCGCTTTCGGCGGCGCGCTTTATCCCAGAGCCGTTCAGTTCCTGGATGTACCATGCAATTGCACGCAATAGGTTCCGCCTGTTTGGGCGTCGGGAGCAATGTTTGTTGCCCGACGCGGAAACGCGCAACCGCTTCCTGGACATGTCAGACGCCGCATGACCCACACCCGGTTCACTGTCCAGACCGATGGCCCCGGTCTGACGGAGTTCACCCAGGATGTGGCCACCTGGTTGCCGCGCGAAAGCGGTCTTCTGACACTAATGATCCGCCACACATCGGCCAGCCTCCTCATTCAGGAGAACGCGGATCCGGACGTTCGCGCGGATCTAACGGCCTTTCTGCGGCGACTGGTTCCGCCGACGACCGACCCGTCCATGGCTTACCTGACCCACACTTACGAGGGGCCAGACGACATGCCCGGCCACATCAAGGCGATGCTGCTTCCCACGTCCCTTCAGATTCCTGTGGTGAACGGGCAGATGCAGTTGGGCACGTGGCAGGGCATTTACCTGGTCGAGCATCGCGACCGACCCCATTTGCGGGAGGTGGCGGCCCATTTCCAGGCGGATCAGTAGGGCTTGCCACACAAGCTCTTGGGCGGCATTGTGGCGGCGCACCAAGAATTGGACCGTAGCCCTAGATGGGGCGGGCCGAACAGCGAGGACCGCCAATGCGCTGCCCCTTTTGCGGGAATGTCGACACACAGGTGAAAGACTCCCGCCCTGCGGAGGATCATGTTGCGATCCGACGCCGCCGTCTTTGCCCCGCTTGCGGAGGGCGGTTTACCACCTATGAGCGCGTGCAACTGCGCGATCTGGTCGTCGTGAAAACCAACGGGAAACGGGAAGAGTTCGACCGCGATAAGCTGGAACGCTCCATCCGTATCTCGATGCAGAAGCGGCCCGTGGACCCAGAGCGGATCGACCAGATGATTTCCGGCATCGTGCGGCGTTTGGAAAGCATGGGCGACACGGATATCCCGTCGAAGACTATCGGGGAGATCGTGATGGAAAGCCTCGCCCGGATCGACACTGTGGCCTATGTGCGCTTTGCAAGCGTTTACAAGAATTTCCAAGCGGCGGACGATTTCGAGGAATTCGTGCACGAACTCCGCCCCCCGAGCCCAACGGAAAGTTGACCGACGACGCCCGGTGGATGCGGACAGCGCTCGCCTTGGCGGAGCGTGGATTGGGCCGCGTCTGGCCGAACCCGTCGGTGGGCTGCGTCATCGTGAAAGAGGACGCTTTACTGGGGCGCGCACGAACGGCCGATGGCGGGCGCCCCCATGCGGAAACCCAAGCCCTCGCCCAAGCCGGGACTTCGGCAAAAGGCGCCACGGCCTATGTGACGCTGGAACCCTGCGCCCATCACGGACAGACCGGGCCATGCGCCGAAGCGCTGATTGATGCGGGGATCGCCCGGGTCGTCATGGCCCTTCGGGACCCGGACCCGCGGGTTGATGGCGGGGGCGTGGCCCGCCTGCGACGGGCGGGGATAGCCGTGACGGAGGGAATTTGCGCGGATGAGGCGCGCGCCCTCCAAGACGGGTTCCTGCGCCGCGTTACGGTTGGGCGGCCCAGTGTCACGCTCAAACTTGCCACGACATTGGACGGGCGCATCGCCACAGCCAGCGGCGAAAGCCAGTGGATTACGGGACCGCACGCCCGCGCCCATGTCCACAGCCAACGCGCACGCCACGATGCGATCATGGTGGGCGCAGGAACGGCGCGGACGGACGACCCAAGCCTGACGGTGCGCGGCTTGGGTCATCGCCCTCAACCGGTTCGGGTCATCGTCTCTCGGCGCTTGGACATTCCGTTGGAGGGGACCCTGGCCACAACCACCGAAGTTGCGCCGGTCTGGGTGCTCCACAGTGATCTCGCGCCCGGATCGCGCCGCGATGCGTTGGCCGCGAAAGGCGTTCATCTTATTTCTTGCCCGACGGACATGTCCGGTCAGATTGATCTTCGTGGTGCCCTTGAGTGCCTGGGGAATGCCGGCATCACCCGCCTTTATTGCGAAGGAGGGGGCGGCCTTGCCGCCTCTCTCCTCAACGCGGACCTTGTGGACCGACTGGACAGCTATACCGCCGGCGCGGCCATCGGTGCCGAAGGGGTCCCGGCTTTGGGCGCCATGGGGCTTGATCTGCTGTCAGCGGCCCCGCGATTGACGCTACAAGACGTGCGGCCCCTGGGTCAGGACATCCTGCATCGTTGGGCCCGGTAGGGGGAGACGGGGGCAGAAAACGCCTGCATCCGTCTTTGCGTTTACGACATGACGGCGACGCGATATCGCTGCACGCTATTCTATCGGGCCAACCCTCGCCGGTCAGAGGGCTGCGCGCAACGCGTCCACCAGGTCCTCTTTCTCCCAAGAGAAACCGCCATCCTGCTCCGGGGTGCGGCCGAAATGGCCGTACGCTGCCGTCCGCTGGTAAATGGGGCGGTTCAATTGCAAGTGAGAGCGAATGCCCCGGGGCGTGAGATCCATGCTGGTAGCGATGGCCCGTTCGATGTCACTTGCGTGCGTCTCCCCTGTGCCGTGGGTATCCACGTAGATCGAGAGGGGCTTAGCCACACCGATGGCATAGCTCAGCTGCAACGTGCAGCGTTCGGCCAGACCTGCGGCCACGACGTTTTTGGCCAGGTACCGCGCAGCATAGGCGGCAGAGCGGTCAACTTTCGTCGGATCCTTGCCGGAGAAGGCACCGCCGCCATGGGGCGCGGCCCCGCCATAGGTGTCCACGATGATTTTGCGACCCGTCAGCCCGGCATCGCCGTCGGGCCCGCCGATGACAAACTTGCCCGTCGGGTTCACCCACCATTCCGTATCCGCGGAAATCCAACCCTCGGGCAGGACGTCCCGGATGTAGGGTTCAACCACGGCGCGCACGTCGCCCGATGTCATCGTCTCATCCAAATGCTGCGTCGACAACACGATGGAGGACACGCCAACCGGCACCCCGTCGCGATACTGGACGGTCAGCTGGGACTTCGCATCGGGGCCCAATGCCGGTTCGGTCCCGTCTTTGCGGACTTTGGCCAAACGCTCCAGAATGGCGTGGGAGTAGAGGATCGGGGCAGGCATCCGTTGGGGGGTTTCGCTGCAGGCGTAGCCGAACATGATGCCCTGGTCGCCTGCCCCTTCGTCCTTGTCCTCGCCGGCATCGACGCCTTGGGCGATGTGGGCGGATTGCTGGTGCAGCAGGTTCAGGACTTTGCAGGTCTTCCAATGGAACTTGTCCTGCTCATAGCCGATATCCTTCACGCAGGCCCGCGCGATATCTTCGATCCGGGCCATATAGTCCTGGAGCTTGTCTTGGTCCGACAGGCCAACCTCGCCGCCGATGACGACTTGGTTGGTAGTGGCGAATGTCTCGCAGGCCACACGCGCTTCGGGCTCTTCGGCGATAAACGCGTCGAGCACTGCGTCAGAGATGCGGTCACAGACCTTATCTGGATGGCCCTCGGACACGGATTCCGAGGTAAACGAATAGTTCTTACGAATGCTCATGGGGTGCTCCAATCAAAAATGCATCACCCCGCCAGGAAGCCGTTGGGGTGGTTTGGGCAGTCGCTAGAGGGGAACGGAACGCGGCGCAACCGCTTTCGCACGCCAAGCCAGCAGAGCCAGGAATGCAAGCACCAGGGCAACAACTGCGGACCAATCGCCGGTGCGCGCGTAGGGCGTTACGGTCAGCGCCGCGGGCAGTGGCGCGTCCACATGGCCGTCCTTCCCCAATTCCAAGCTTGCCAGAATTTGACCGCGTGCGTCGAGGACGGCAGAGACACCCGTATTCGCAGCGCGCAAAAGCGGAAGCCCCGCCTCGGCGGCACGCAATTTCGCCAGGGCCAGATGCTGTTGCGGCCCCGCGAACGTCCCGAACCACGCGTCATTGGTCAGATGCAGAATGGCCCGGGGGCGATCGACGCGGCGAAGGTCCTGGGGAAAAATCGCCTCGTAGCAGATCATCGGCAGGACCGAGCCGATCCCGGGCAGATCAAATGTCCGCGGACCGTCCCCTGCCGCATAGCGGCCAGCCAATTGCGCGGCCAGCGGTCCAAGGCCCAAGGCCTCGCTTAACCATGGCAGGGGAAGATACTCGCCGAACGGGACCAGCCGATGCTTGTCCTGGACCAGCGCGATATCCCCTTCCGGTCCTTCGAGAACCACCAATGCGTTCCTTGGATTGCCCTCTGGATCAAATCGCTGGGCGCCGATCACGACGGGGACGCCACCCGCCGCCCGCGCAATCATGGGCCGGACATCTGCGGAATACCGGATGAGTTCTGGCAGAGCGGTTTCGGGCCAAATGACCACAGACGGCGCGTCAAGTGTCGATGGTGCAACCGTCGCCTCTAGGCCACGTTGAAAGAAGATCGGCATGAAGGCCGGGTCCCATTTCTGATGCTGCGGCGCATTGGGTTGTACCAGCCGGATCACCGGCGCGTCCGATGTCGAAGTGGGTGGAGGCGAAAGTATTGCCGCAGTTGCAAATGGCACGGCCCAGAACACGCTGCCGATCAGAACGGGCCTTACCTTGGCGCTGGCCACAAACGCTGCGCCAAGCAGGACAAAAAGACCCAAGCCATGGGCACCGAAGACGGACGCGGAAGGCAAGGCCGCGGTGTCGATCAGGATGTGTCCTGGCAAGGCCCAAGGAAAGCCCGTGAAGATATAGGACCGCGTGAGTTCCGCCGCGCAAAGGCCCAATGCGATGGCCATTGCCCCGCCCATGCGGTGACCAAGGGCGGCGGCAATGGCCCAGAACAAACCCATTCCAAGGGAGACAGCGAGAAGGGCGGGCGCCATGAGCCATCCCGTCGCGGCGGCGTCGACCAAGAAGGGTTCCGTAATCCAGTGGAGGACGAGGGCAAAATGGGCCGTACCAAACGACCAGCCCGCCAGAAACGGCCGCTTGCTTTCCGCAAGAAGGCGAAGGCCGGCTGCATAGCCGAGGAGCGCCAGAGGCCACAGTCCCCAAGGGGCCTGACCGAGCCCCGCCAAGAGCCCGGCTGCAACCAATAGTCCGATCCGCATGGGCGGAGGTAAGGACACGTCGCTACGCACTTTGGGGAAGTCGGAGGCGCAAGCGCTTGATCCGGCGAGGATCAGCATCCACCACTTCGATCTCTGCGCCGGATGGATGGGGGATCACTTCTCCCCGTTCGGGCACGCGCCCTGCCAGCATGAAGACGAGGCCGCCGAGTGTATCAATCTCTTCCTCGGTTTCTTCGTCGACCAGTTTGAAGTCCACTTCTTCCTGGAAGTCTTCCAAGGGTGTTCTTGCCAGGGCGAGGTAGCAGCCTGACTTCTCCTGCCGCCAAGACTTGCCCTCATCCTGGTCATGTTCGTCTTCGATTTCGCCGATCACCTGTTCGATGAGATCTTCCAAGGTGACAAGACCGTCCACACCGCCGTATTCATCAATGACCAGCGCCATATGGATACGCTGCGTCTGCATCTTCGTCAGCAAAACGCCAATGGGCATGGAGGGGGGGGCGTAGATCAATCTGCGCAGCAACGGTTTGAGGTCGAACGGCTTGCCGCGATCCCCGTTGAACCCGTGGTTCAGCGCCAAGTCCTTGAGGTGGATCATTCCCAGGGGATCGTCCAGCGTCCCTTCAAAGACGGGGATGCGCGTCAGTCCACTTTCCCGAAAAATACCCACCAGATCATGGAGAGAGATGTCGCGGGGGGCCGCAATCACCTCCGCACGCGGGATAAGGACATCGTCCAACCGCTTGAGCCGGAGGTTCAGAAGGCCCGGCATGGCCGCGGTCGGTACGGGCGCTGCCCCGTTCTGTTTCGTCGCGGATGGTTCCGTTGGACGCAGGGTGTCGAAAACGCGGGCCAGAAACCCTTGCCGCGGAACGGTATGTGTGATGTTGCCCGCCATCAGCGGGGTGTCTTGGTCTTTGGCCTGCGCGCGGGGCGCGGCGTTAGACGATCCGTCGTTGTCCATCGGACCCGCAGGTCTCCTCTATGTGTGTCGGACCCTTATCCGACATCCTTAAATATAGCGTTATCATAGGGGTCCGGAAGTCCCAAGCCCGACAGAACCCGACGTTCCAGCGATTCCATGCGCAAGGCATCCGCGTCTGTTTCATGATCGTAACCAAGCAAATGCAGCACACCATGGACCACCAAGTGGATGACGTGGTCGTCAAAGGCTTTGCCTTGCTCCTCCGCTTCACGGGCACACGTCTCGTACGCCAAAGCAAGGTCACCAAGTTCCGGGTCAGACGGGTCTGGGGGGGCGGGCGGCTTGCCCATTGTTGCGGGTCGCCGGTCGTCCGACGGCCAAGACAGCACGTTTGTCGGTTTAGACTGGCCCCGAAACTCCGCGTTGAGCGCGGCAATCCGGTCGTCGCCGCACCCTAGCACGACGACCTCCCAACCCGATCCGACGCCGGCGCCATTTAGGGCGGCAGGTACCGCGACCCCGGCGAGCCGTTCCAGTTCGGTCCAACGGTCGTCTTCAAGGATCACCTCAACGGTCATGTCTCGCCACCGCGCCTGGGCGATCGCGGTTCGATTTCAGCAGCCCGGCGCGCGTCTTCAATGTCATAGGCATTGATGATTTTGGCCACCAGCGGATGGCGTACGACATCGGTGGCGGTGAAATAATTGAAACTGATGCCTTTCGTGCCGCGCAAGATATGCTCAGCTTCCCGCAGGCCCGATTGCACGCCGCGCGGCAGGTCGACCTGGGACCGATCGCCTGTGATTGCCATGCGCGACCCCTGCCCCAGGCGCGTCAGGAACATCTTCATTTGCATGGCGGTCGCATTTTGCGCTTCGTCCAAGATCACGAACGAGTTGGACAGGGTGCGCCCGCGCATGAACGCCAAGGGGGCAATCTCGACGCGCTTTTCCTCCATGAGCTTGGACAGCTGCTTGCCCGGGAGGAAATCGTTCAGCGCGTCATAGAGCGGCTGCATGAAAGGATCGACCTTGTCTTTCATATCGCCGGGCAAGTAGCCGAGCTTCTCTCCCGCTTCGACGGCTGGGCGGCTGAGGATAATCCGGTCCACCTCCCCGGCGATGAACTTGGAGACCGCCACAGCGACCGCAATATACGTTTTGCCGGTACCGGCGGGTCCGATGCCAAAGGTCAGTTCCGTTTCCAGAAGGGCTTGGGTATACGCCTTTTGCGCCTCCGTGCGCGGCTCCATCGTCTTCTTGCGGGTCCTGATTTCGAGCGTGGGCCCTGGGAAAAGCTCGGTCTGGTCCCCCGGTCGGGCTTCTTCGTCTTCCTGGCGCAGGCGGATCAACCCGTCGATCGCGCCCATATCCACCTGCTTGCCTGCCTCAAGCCGGGCATAGAGCGCGTTCAGAACCCGCTCCGCCTCGGCGGCAGCTTCGCCATGGACAGAGAGGGCATTGCCACGCTGAATGATCTGCACCGCCATCAGCTGTTCTATCTGAGCCAAGTGGGCGTTGTGCGGCCCGACAAGGTCAATGAGCAATCGGTTGTCAGGGAAATCCAACTCAGCAGTGATTTTTGTGTCCGCTGTGGGATGGGGTGTGTTGGGGGTCAGACTTGTGGCCAAGAATGGGTCCTCAGATGGGGTCTAACGATAGGGTGCCGTGCTGAGGCCTGGGTCGCAAGGCTCGTCTCGCGAAAGAAGGCGAATTTCTTTCCCCGTCGGACCACATGGGCAGAGAATCACCTATGCGCCCCACCCTCCGAAGATGGTTAAGATGTGACGCGCATGTCCCACCCTTGCCGTATTCCGGGGCCACTGAGGCGTTTGCCGTCATGCCAAGTGCCCTTAAAGGGTTGAATTGGGCAGACACGGGCGGCCCGTTCAGCGAGAAAACACCAAGATTTGTCCAAATCGATCAGAGTGGCATCTACATCTTGCGTCCGAGATACATCTGGAAACAGAGGCCGCGAAGTCGCCCCCATCGTTGCGCTGATCGGGAATATCGCCCTGAAAGTCTTCACATAATTGGTTCTCTTGCTACGATGATCCGTACGAATGATCGGGTTTCGTGCATCTGCCAGATTTAGTGCCAAGGCCGTTCAGTGATTTAGGACTTAGGGGGACCTCCATGAAGACCATTGGTCTTGCCACCCTTGTGGCATTTGCAACCGCGTTCGGCGGGACAAGCGCTTTGGCGCATAAACACGGGCATCATCACCACCCACATGCGCATGGGGTCGTGACCACGGCACCCGTCAGCATCACGGTAAGCTGCGCGCGCTACGTCA
The DNA here is from genome assembly GCA_039817645.1 of Pseudomonadota bacterium. GTDB lineage: Bacteria > Pseudomonadota > Alphaproteobacteria > Rhodobacterales > Rhodobacteraceae > Jannaschia. The sequence continues at coordinate 101,577 of JBCBVM010000008.1, forward strand.
GTCGGCAGGTGATCTGGGACCGGCCCATGCCCGTCTTTCTCGACAGCTTGATGGCGGCAGGCTACTCGCCGGAACGCGCCGAGAGCATCGGCAACCGCGTGTGCCGTGATGAACGCTATGTGGGCGATGTCGAAGCAGCAGGTCAGGCCATGCGCAATATCTTGGCGACAAACCCACCCGCGCGACGCTGACCCCTCTCCGATCCGCCGGGCTTGTGGGGGCGCTTGGCGGGTTGGGGCTTATCCGGTTTCGGTTTTTGGCGTCACCGGAAGTTTGTTGTCGTGTCGGATGCTGCGAATAACGAAATCTGCGTCAGACCAGTTCCGCAGCCAGGGAATTGCTGGCCGCCTTGGTGACCTTCACCTTGGCGACTTGGCCCTTCAGCGCGTCCGGTGCGAACACGTGGACCGCCTGAAGGTGCTCTGACTTTCCGACCAACTGGCCGTCAAGGCGACCTGGCTTCTCGAACAGGACTGTCGTCTGCCGCCCGACCATGGCGCGCTGCGCTGCCTGTTGTTGTTCTGACAAAAGAGCTTGCAGACGCCTCAGACGATCCTGCGCCTCGACCGGGTCCACGCTTGATTTTTCGGCAGCAGGCGTGCCGGGGCGGGCGGAATACTTAAAGCTGTAGGCCTGCCCGTAGCCAACCCGGCGGACCAGGGCCAAGGTGTCCTGAAAATCCGCCTCCGTCTCGCCGGGGAACCCGACAATAAAATCACCAGACAGCAAAAGATCCGGCCGCGCCGCGCGCAGCTGATCAACGACTGCAATATAATCCGCTGCAGTATGCTTCCGGTTCATGGCTTTCAGAACCTTGTCGGACCCCGCTTGGACCGGAAGATGCAGGTAGGGCATGAGCTTGGCACAGGTGCCATGGGCTGCGATCAGGTCGTGCGTCATGTCGTTCGGGTGCGATGTCGTAAATCGGATGCGGGCCAAGCCTGCGATTTCATCAAGGGCCCAAATCAAATCCGCCAGGGACCAAGTGCGACCGTCGGGGCCCGTCCCGTGATACGCGTTCACATTCTGGCCCAGAAGGGTGATTTCCTTCACCCCTCGATCTACCAGTGTCCTGGCCTCCTCCAGAAGGCGTTGCACGGGGCGGCTTACCTCGGCCCCCCGGGTGTATGGCACCACGCAAAAGGCGCAGAACTTGTCGCACCCTTCCTGGACGGTCAAAAACGCGGTCGGCTTTGAGGCGGGCTTGCGAGACTGAGGGAGGTGCTCGAACTTGTCCTCTTCGGGCATATCCGTGTCGAGCGCGTGTTCCCCCCGGTTTGCCCGCGCGACCAGATCTGGCAAGCGGTGGTAAGATTGTGGGCCAACCACAAGGTCGACGGCAGGTTGGCGGGCCATGATCTCGGCCCCTTCCGCCTGGGCGACGCAGCCTGCCACGCCAATGCGCAGATCCGGGTTGTTCGACTTGAGACCTTTGAGGCGACCCAATTCCGAATAGACTTTCTCAGCCGCCTTCTCTCGGATGTGGCACGTGTTCAGGAGGATCAGGTCCGCGTCCTCTGGCCGGTCGGTTGCCTCATACCCGTTTGCGCCCATGGCTTCGGCCATACGCTCGCTGTCATAGACATTCATCTGGCAGCCATAGGTTTTGACGTGCAGCTTCTTCTTCGGCTCGGACATGGGGCACCTTCATCGCACCGGTTCAGGCCCGCGATCTAGCGCACGGCCAACCGACCTGCAACGGACACGCCCGTGACAGCAACAGACGTCTTGCGCGCCTTCTGCACCTAGGAGAGTGTTGGGGAGAGCAGAAACCGGCAAAGTGATCCCCGAGATATGGAGTTTTCCTCCCTCGACGAATTGACGACCCTTGGCAAAACCTTGGGGGCAGAGCCTGTGCTGATGCTGCTATGTGAAGACGATGTCGAGATTGAGAGCACCGTTCGCCATCACCTGAAGGCGGGTTTTCAAAACATCGTCCTGTCCGTGCCGCCGGGCATTCATCTGCCAGACCTTCCCGAACACGTTCACCCCCTTCGCCTTGCTCAACGCCCCGACGACATGGCAGAGGCGTGCATGAACGCCTTGATCCCAAGCCGCCCCGACGGCGCGTGGACGGCCTATGTTTACAACGCAGAGTACCTGTTTACCCCATTCGCAGAGACACGCACCGTGGGCGAAGCGATGCATTTCTGCGCGGAGGAGCGGCGGGACGCGATCCTGACATTTGTTGTGGACCTGTACGCCGAGACGCTTGTGAAGGGCGGCAACGGGGTGGATCGCGCCAATGCTTGGCTAGACGAAGCGGGGTACTTTGCCCTGGCCCGGTGGGACAAAGAGGCCGAGGAGAATAAGGATCGTCAGATGGACTTCTTCGGGGGGCTGCGCTGGCGCTTCGAAGAGCATGTCCCCTGGGAGCGGCGGCGGATCGACCGGGTTTCGATTTTCCGGGCGCGGCAGGGTTTGCGCCTCAACCCGGACCACACGCTGTCAGATGAAGAAATGAACACCTATGCCTGCCCGTGGCATCACTCGCTCACGGCGTCGGTCGCGTCATTCCGAGCGGCCAAAGCGCTGAGCACAAATCCCGGATCGCGAGCGGCCATCAGTTCATTCAAGTGGGACGGGTCTGTTCGCTTTGAATGGCGGGCACAGCAACTTATGGATCTGGGGCTGATGGAGCCCGGTCAGTGGTTTTGACTGGGCCGATGCGGATTGCCAAGGATGGTCAGAGTTTGCCGACGTCGTCGGCTGACAGTTGTCAGCCAAGGCCACCAAACATGGCCCCGGCTGATGTCGTACCGGTCAAGACTTTTGCGCCAGGAACCGCTCCAACACGAACTCGATACGGCGGTTGGCTTCGCGACCGCGGGTCGTTCCGTTGGACGCAATCGGACGCGCTTCGCCGAAGCCGCGGCTGACAAGCCGGTTGGACGGGACGCCAGCTTTGGTCAGGTATTGAACCACCGAATCTGCACGCTGTTGGGACAGATACAAGTTAAACTCATCCGGTCCGACGCTGTCGGTGTGACCAGCAATCTGAACCACCATATTCGGACATTTGCCGATGATCTTTGCCACATCCTCCAACAGAGGCGTGCTATCCGGCGTGAGTTCCGAAGAGCCGGGCAGAAAATTCACGTTCCCGCTTTGGGAGATGATTTCGAAGCGCCCCTCGCACGCGACGCGGTCATACCGGTCGGCGGGTTCCAGCGCCGTATCTGTCCCCACGGACGCAACGACAGGCCGATTTGCGGTCTGCGAATTGCGGTCGAAGACAAGGTGGAACAGAACAGATGTCGCTGGCACGATGGAGACTTCTGCAGCCTCTTGCAGCTTGTCCCGCCCCGCCATCAATCCGAAATCGGCCAGCTGCAAGATGACCGGTTCTTCGGGCACGATCGACACCCGATTGTTGTCCATCATCGTCACGATGACATTCGCCTGCAGGGCCTTTTTGAACCCATGCAAGTCCAACGTGAAATCTAGGGGCATGGTGACGCTCCCCTGGTCTTCGATGCCGTCGAAGGCGCGTTCATCCAACTGCGCGGTCACGGTCGCTTTGGGGTGAAGGAAGGTCTCAAACAACAGGAAACGCATCCGCACGTTCCGCAGGTCAACTGAGGTATCAATGCTGTCCAGCGACACTTCGAACGAAGCAGCCCCGCTGGGGTCAATGGCGCCCCCAAACGTCGCGAACGAAGACGACTCCATGACGGAACCTTTCTTCACGGAGATGAAGTGAAGGTTTGATCCGCTTTCGGAAAGCGTCCACCCCCCTTCAAAGGGTGATTGCGCGTGGGCGGACAGCCCGACTTGGGCGAAGAAGAGCGCGGACAGAGCGACAGACTTCAGGGACATACAACATCTCCAATTACATTCCCCGATCACATACGATCAAATTTTGGTTATATTATGATTGATTTTTCTCATCATTGTCCCGAAGCCGCCATTGAATCGCGCGACTCTTCGGACAGCGTGTCGGCCAGTCAAATGATAATCAGTGTCAGTACGAGGCAATAATGAGCAAACAGTTTAAAATGCGGGGCCGTCTCGTCTTCGGGTTCCTCATCTGCGCAACAATGCCCGCTCCATTGCTTGCGGAGGATAGTCTGGAAACGATTATGTGGAAGATCGTGGTAGAGACAAACGACCTCGACACTGTTGACTCCTTTATCGAGAAATTCCCCCTCAGCGCAAATATCGGCGCGGCCCGTGAGATGGCCAAAGACCTTCGGGAGCAGAGGGAGGCCCTGGCGCTGGAGGATGACATCTTTGACCTTCTCGGAGACGTCGCCTACGACCGGCCGCTCGCCTTCGGGAGCGAGAGGATCATGGGAAAAACTCTGGCAGAAATCACGGACTCCGCCCCCGCCTACCCCCCAATTGAAGGGCTTCCGGCGGAGGTCTGGAAGGACAAAAGCTGCGGCTCCTGCCATGAGTGGACACGCGAAAACCTGTGCAGGCAGGCCGGAACCTATATCTCTCAGGACCCTGAAAGATATCAGAATAAGCCCCATCCCTTTGGCGGGATGCTCAAGATCAACTTGAGAAACTGGGCGCAGAACGACTGCAATTGACGCGTGTCAATTGCGGCCCAGAGGCAAGCCAGCGCGACCGTGTGTCCCGCAGGTTTTGCCGGTGCTCTGTGACGCCATCTTGATGAACGGGACATTCCGCAAATCGGCAGCACGGGCGTCTCATAATGCCCCCGCTGACATAAGCACGGCGGCGTGTACGCGACAAACAACCCGACAAAGCAGAGCGTAGATTAGGAAATAATACTGGGCGCGCCCTTTCTTTGCGCCCCTTCAATGCACAATCCATGGGTTTCCAGCCTTCATTCCGTCCGATCCTGACCACGAAACTGTGGAAGGGTCTTTGTAGGGCGAAGAGGCATGCCCAGTTAAGAGGAATAGAATAATGGTATTCAGTGAACTCGGTCAAATTGAAGAATACGTAAGATATATTCATCTTGGGCTTCTCGCCCTCTGCGCATGGCTGGTGATTACCGCTGATCTAACGGCAGCAAAATCCGTCTTTCGGCCATTGACTAATAAGGATTTTGGGAACCTTCATCGCAAGCATACCGTCCTCTCTTGGAGTCTTTGCCTCCTTTGGCTGACGGGCGCGTTTATCATTTGGAACACGACGAAGTTCCAAGTCTCGGAATTCTCGCCGAAGCTGGTTGCGAAACTCATTGTCGTCTCCATCCTTACGCTGAACGCATGCATCATTGGGCGCCTGGCCCTGCCTTTTATGGAACGCAACAAGGACAAGACGCTTGGCCAGTTGCCCTTCTATATCCGGGAACGGATCGCAATCTGCGGAAGCATCTCGACCGCATCATGGGTGAGCGCGGCGTGCCTGGGCGCGATCCCGGAGTTGAAAACCGCATCCGCCGAGGAGTTGGTCGTTCTTCTGGGGGCGACGTATGCAGCGTTTCTGATCTTTGCGACGGTTTTCGCCGTGGCAACCTCGATCCGCCAGCCCAAGCCAATACCGGTGGCGCCCTGACTTAGAGAAGTCCTGCGTTCAGGGGCGAGGTGGACGCCTGCGCCAGTCAGCCCCTGAGCCATGGCCCTTCACAGTCGCAATGTGCCAATCGACATCTGACCAGCCTAGCGCACCATCGTCATGCGATCCCAATCGGCGTATTCCGGGGTGCCCTCGCCCTTGATTTCACCGGAATATCCAAACTCGACCATGTGAGAGATGACTGTGGTCGGCGTGGCAAAGATCACTGCATAGGACTCGGGCAAGGCGGCCGATGACAGCAGTCGCGTGGCTGCAAAATCGGGCCATCCGGCGTGATTGGTCCCCCGAGGCGCTGAAAGCGGGACACCGTGGAGAGAGCCCGTAAGCGGCAGATGGCAATGGCCATGGAAGATGTGGCGGATCTTGGCGGCATGCGGGGCAACGGTTGCGGCAAAGCGATCCGCATCCAACAGCATAATCTCGTCCATCGGGGCGACATGGATCGGCACTGGATTGTGATGCATAAACAGCCACACCGCCCCGTCAATACGACCGAGCTGATCACGCAACCAAGCGGCACGGCGCTCGCAAAAATGCCCGGCATGGGTTTCAGGGCCCCACGTGTCCAGACAAATCGCCGTCCCAAGTGAAAGCGGCACGGTATAGTGAACAAAGCCACCGTCGCCTGCCAATTCAGGAAACGTGTGCAGCAGTTTAGGCCGGTCATCGTGGTTGCCGATCAGCAAGTGCACAGGCATCGGCAGGGTGGCGATAGTCTTCTTCAGCCGCTCATAATCTTCGGCATCCCCCCAATCGGACAGATCGCCGGTGATGAACAAAGCCTCCGCATCGGCATGCAGCACCATGGCGTGATCCAGGGCCTTCTCAAAGTTCGCGTTGGGATCGCGGCCCCCGATTGTGTCGCCCTCTTTTGTCAGATGGATGTCGGTGAACTGCAAAAGCTTCATGGCTGCCTTCCTTCAAGGCGGGCCCCGGGCAGGATGCGCCCAGGGCCCAGTTTTCGTTACTCCAAGAGGTCCTGAACCTCTTCCGTCAACTCTTCCTGAAGCTCCGTCATGTCGTCATACTCGCCAGTCACGATCCCTTCGAGACCGTCATAAATGACCTGCGTGGCAGCCAAGCCGTTGTCGCCAGGATACGCTTGCCATTCGCGCAGGAGCGGCAGTTGGCGGACCGCGGTCGCCTTGGCGGGATTTTCCGCATAGAAATCCGCCAAAATGATCTCGTTCGCGGCTTGGTTCGGCGGCATGTAACCCGTCGTGCGCGCCACATCGGCGGCGCCTTCCCCCGAGGTGATGAACTTCAGCCACGCCCAGGCTGCGGCCAACTGTTCCGGATCGTCCGATTGAGACGTCAGAAGCGCGGCGTTTCCTCCGGCGGGCAATCCCTTCGGACCGCTTTCTACGATCCCCGGGAACTCGTGGGTCACCAGCGTGAAGTCGCCCATGGCACGCTCGACCGCGCCCACGGCGGATGTCGACCAGTACATCATGCCCAGATCGCCTGCCGAGAAGGAGGCCAACGCGGCCTTCCATTCCAGGTTCTGCATTTCGCAGCCCTTGAAGATGGTTTGCATCGTGTTGAGCGCCTGCAACCCCTCATCCGTATCCAACTGGAAATCCGCATCCATCACGGTGGGCTTGTCCTGGGACCACATCAGCGCCTGCAGGAACCAGTTCCCCGTGATGTTCCATCCCCAGAACATCGGGTTGTCGACGCCCGCTTCACGCAAGGCCACGCACGCCTGGACGACCTCTTCCCATGTCGTGGGCAGGTTCGTTTCGTCGTAACCCGCTTTGGCCATCACCTCCATGTTGTAGTAGCCAACCGGCAGAGAGATGGAAAATGGCAGGCCAAAGACCTCTTCATCGAACGTGCCAAGGTCAAGCATCGCTTTATGATAGCCGTCTTTCGCAAAATCGGCTTCGGCCGCAATGAAGGGCTCCAGCGACTTTGCGATCCCTTTTTCGACCAGGATGGCCTGGCGGTTCAGGCCCTGCATGGTGACGTCAGGCAGTGTGCCGGCAACAGATTCCCGCAAGATGGTGTTGGTGCCATCTTCGTAGGACTCGTATGTGGCGCGCATCTTGATCTCGATATTTGGATGCGCCTCATAGAACTTGGGCAAGATCGCCTCATAGGTCACGTCGAATAGGTGGCTATAGGGATAGGCAAATTCGACGACGATCTTGTCCTCTGCCATCGCGGCGTTTGCCGACAGCACAAGTGCCATTGCAGTCAGGGTGGGTTTCATTAGGCTCTCTCCTGTTGCGGGGTCGGGCGGTTTGGCGATTGACCGACCCCTGTGATGATCCCCAGACGGGATGGGTGGGGTGAGGCTTTGGCCTCACTTCATTCCAGACAGCGTGATCCCTTCGATGAAGCGCCGCTGCGCGAGCAGGAAACAGACGATCAGCGGTGTGACGATGATGCACGCGGTTGCCATCATGGGCCCGAAATTGTCCCCATCCGCGTCGCCCTTGAACTCGCGCAACCCCAGGGGCGGGGTGAACAGGTCGCGGTTGCCGGTGATGACAATTCGGGGCCAGAAATAGTCATTCCAATGGGCAACGACGCTGAAAATCCCAAAAGCCATAAGCGCCGGGACCGCAGTCGGAAGCATGACGTTCCAGACGATGCCGTACTCACTCATCCCGTCCATGCGGGCGGCATCGATCAGGTCATCGGGCACGGTCATGAAGAACTGCCGCATCAGAAAGATCCCAAAGACGGAGATCGTCCAGGGAATGATCAGCGCCGCATAGGTGTTGGTCAGCCCAAGTTTGGCCAACATGATATACAGGGGGAGCGCGATGGCGTGGACCGGGATCAACAGGCAAAACAGCACTAGGGCAAACACAGCCTCGCGGCCCCAAAATTTGAGCTTGGCCAGGGCATAGGCGCAAGGCAGCGCCACAAGGACCTGGATGGCGAATATGGACAGGGTGACGATCACCCCGTTCAAAAGGTAGCGAAGCAGCGGGGCCTTTTCGAACGCCGTGGTGTAGTTATAGGCGATCGGGTTCACCATGCAGTCTTCGACAGCGTTGCCCAGCTTCACACAGAAATCGTCACGAAATGGCTCTTGGCTCCCGAGAAAGCCGCCCGTTTGCTGCATGATTTCATGGGGCGCTTTCAAGGACAGGCTGACCATGGTGTAAAACGGCAAAAGAACGACCAGCGCCCCAAGGATAAGGATGGCGTGGGTCAGCGCCGCGCGACTGCTAAAACGAAAACCTTGGGCGCGGGCATCAGACATAATGCGTCCTCCGCTCGACCAGCCAGCGCTGGATCAGCGTCAGGACCATCACGAACGCGAGGAAGACCACTGTGATCGCGGCCCCAATCCCCATCAGGTTCTGCTGAATGCCCTTCTCGTAGATCGCAAACATCATCACAAAGACGGATTTCGACGGCCCGCCGCCTTGTGGATAAAAGGCTTCCACCATGTCGAAGACTTGAAAGGATCGAATGAAACTGATGGTCACGACGAATACCGTTGTGGGGCCCAAAAGGGGCCAGGTGACCAAGCGAAACCGGTCCCAGAAGCGGGTTGCGCCGTCCATTTCAGCGGCATCATAGAGTTGCTTTGGGATCCCCGACAAACCAGCAAGGTAGAGGACCATGTTGAACCCAAAGCCTTGCCAGACACCGATGAAACTCACCATCCAGATCGCGTAGTCACGGTCGTTCAGCCAAAGGGGGAACGTGCGGTCACAGCCCTCCGCGTACCAGGGCCAGCTTTCAAGAACTGTCCCGCACCCGCGTTCTAGGGTCGAATTGATAATGCCGATTGTCGGGTGAAACGCGAACTCCCAAACAATTGCCATGGCGATCAACGCCGCCATGACCGGCAGGAAGTAGATCGTCTTGTACAAATCGCCGAAGCGACCAAGGGAGTGGATCAACAGCGCCGCCCCAAGGCCCAGGCCCACAGTCAGCGGGACAACAACGCACACATAGCGGAAGGTTGCCCCAAACATCTTTTCATAGGTCGAACGGGTGAAAATACGCTCGTAGTTCTTGAGCCCGACAAACTCCGCCCCTTCATTGCCGAGGGAGTAATCGGTCAGGCTCAGCCCCCCCGCGATCAGGATGGGGATCAGTAGGATCACCGCCATCAGGAACAGCGCGGGGCCGACAAACCAAAGATGCGCGCGACTGTGCATGCCTACGCGACCTCCTTTGCCGCGTCGAACGCGCGCAAACGGGCCCCATCAGCGCCAAAGATCAGCATGTTGGCGGGCTCAAAGTCGAACGCTGCAAGATCGCCAAGCCCAAAATGGACGGCGTCCGCCGGTGCTGCGCGGATCACGATGGGCTCCTCCACACCGGGCGCTTGCAGGTGGAGGTAGATGTCGGCGCCCAGGTTCTCTCGGTGGCGCACGGTGCCCGTGACGCGACCGTTGGGGGCCAATCGCAAATGCTCGGGGCGTAAGCCCACCGCGACCGCTTGGCGCGACAGCGACGTTGGAACGGGCACCGTGATGCCAAGGACGCTCAGACTGCCCCCACCCCGCGCCTCGCCGGGAAGAACATTGATTGCCGGGGACCCGATAAACCGGGCCACATCAAGGGTGTCGGGATCCGCGTACACCTGATCCGGCGCGCCGACCTGCAGGATGTCCCCATGCATCATCACGGCCATGCGGTCAGACATCGTCAGCGCCTCTGCCTGATCGTGCGTGACATAGATAAAGGTCGCCTTCAGACGCCGGTGCAACTCGGACAACTCGGCGCGCATATGGACCCGCAGCGCAGCATCGAGGTTTGACAACGGCTCATCCATGAGAAAGGCAACCGGGTTGCGGACCATTGCGCGGCCAAGGGCCACGCGCTGCCTTTGCCCCCCCGACAACTGCCCCGGCTTGCGCTCCATTAACGGCATGATCTTGAGCGTCTCGGCCACCTCATCCGCCTGCGCGCGTAGTTTCCGATGCGCCGCGCGCGCGATCATGGGCCCCAAGATTGGAAGCCGCTGCCCCCGGTGCAGGTCGCGCATGCGCAGGGGCGTCATCATGTTCTCGGCCACGGTCAGATGCGGGTAGAGCGCGTAACTCTGGAACACCATCGCCAAGTTGCGGTCCGCCGGGCGCACGGCCGTCACATCGCGCCCTTCGATGGCCACAGACCCTTCATCCGCCGCTTCCAACCCCGCCAGAATGCGCAGAAGGGTCGATTTCCCGCAGCCGGACGGCCCGACCAAGGTGACGAATTCCCCATCCTCGATATCCAGCGACACAGAATTCAGAACCGGTGTCGGCCCGAAGCTTTTCTTAATGCTTTGCAAAGATATCTTCGACAACGCTGACGCCCCCTCGCGGTAGGGGCACTGTCAACGGCGATCGTCTCGATTCTGTGACGTCATATTAGCGAGACTTATGGATGGTACAGTCCACGCATGGTCGTCAGCACGCATCAGATGAAGAGCTTTGCGCATGTCGTCCGCGAAGGATCGATTTCTGAGGCCGCGCGCGTCATGGGCGTGTCCCAATCCGCCGTCAGCCAGCACCTGGCCAAGCTGGAAAGCATAATCGGCGCACAGATTCTGATCCGTCAACGGGACGGGGTAAGTTTGACCCAAGCCGGCCAAGACCTCTTCCCGCTGGCCGACCAATACGCGACCCTTGATCAACAAATTGAGGAACGGTTGCGCGGTCACGCGACCTTGGACCACGGGCACTTGACCATCATCGCCAATGCCCCGCAGCCCGCGCTGTCTCTCATCCGGCGTTTTGCAGACCGGTATCCACACGTTTCGATCGAGTTTGCGCTGTTCGATTGGGCCTCAGCGATGCAGCGCGTGCGGGAACGTCGCGTCGATGTCGCGATCATCACGAACCCCGGGGATTCCCATGACCTCTATGTCCAACCGCTCGTCAGCGCGCGATACGTTCTCTATGCGCGCGCCGATCACCCATTGGCCAGCAAAGCCACAATCTCGTTGTGTGAGATCAGGCCGTTCACCGTCATCTTGCCGGAAAAGGGCTCGCTCACACAGCGGGTGATTTCCAAGGCTTTCGCGCGACAAGGGGTAACGCCCGCCCGCTTGGTCACCATGACCACTTTCCCTGTCATGAAGGAAGCGATCCTCCAGGGGATCGGCGTGGGTATTTTCTTGGAAGCAAGTTCCGTCGAGGATCCAAACCTGCAGGAAGTCGAGATCCGGGACCTGACCGAGCACTTTTCAACCTGCGTTGTCGTGCCGAAATATAAGCAAGGGCTGCACCTGACCAAGTGCTTTTTGCAAGTCGTGAACGAGTGAGCACATCGCACGTCTGGGTGGGCCGTTGAGGGCCGGACCAGCGGTTTTACTGCGGTGCGGCCGCTCGTTTTCCACGATCAGAATGGCGCCGAAATCACCGTGCCTTCTAGCAGATCGACGACGATCTTGGATACAAGATTAGCCGTGAGGCCCGAGCGCGAAAATATGAATATTGTCAATAATGTGATACAAACCATTCGTATTGTGTCAAGGTTACTCGACACACACTGATTGGATTCATCCCATGCTCATGACCCGTAGGACCCTGCCGCTGACCGCGCTTCTCCTTGCAACCTCCTCCCTCACGGCTGTCGCGGACGGTCACGCCAACAAGGTCAAGATCGGTGAAACCACCGCTCTTGTGGCCGAGGCAAGCACCGCAGGGGACGGGTTCGAAATCGTTGACGGCCAATCCGCGGATACGGACTTTCCGTTCCTGTCCGGGATGAAGGCACTTGCGACCGTTGGGGAAGTGGATGCGGAAACAGGCATGGCGCTGACGGGTTGGCCCGATGGCAATGCCGCGTGGCTCATCGACGAAGATACCGTGCGCCTGGCCTACCAGTCCGAATCCTATGCCACCATGTCGACCGAGACCTATGGCTGGGAAATGAAGTCCGGTGTAAAATTCACCGGCAGCCACATTCACACGCTTGACTATGCCCGCGCGGGCCTGGCCGAGTTTCTTGGCAATGACCAGGCGGCCTCCGAAATCCTGGAAGGGTCCGGCCACCTGTTCCACACCATCTACAACGTGTTCGGCGAAGAAGTCCTGCCCCGTGCCGAGGGCGGGATTTGGGGCAACCAAGCACTGCCAGACAAGACATTCATCGAATTCGCCCCTGACTTTGAACTGCAGAACGGCGATTTTTTCTTCCAGTCCTTCTGCGGCTCTTACTATGAGCCCGCGAACAAGTATGGCGACGGCGTCGGCTTCGAAGACGACGTGTGGCTCAATGCGGAAGAGTGGAACATCAGCCGCATGTGGAACGTCGGCACCCGCGATGAGCCGAACATGCTCTGGGACACCAACAAGGGCATGGGCCTGGCGTCTATCGTTGTCGATATCGAGAACGAAACCGCCTACACCGTTCCAGCTTTGGGTCAGACCGGCTACGAAAAATTGATGCCGATCAACCCGCAGCATCCAGACTACGTTGTGATCGTGGCCGCAGGGTATAATCACGATCTGGAGCCTGCGCCGCTGAAAATCTACATCGGCAAAAAGGGCGCTGACGTGGACGGCCTGCCCATCAGCGGTGACGCCCCACAGCGCGATCAGTTCCTGGCCCGCAACGGGTTGCTTCACGGCAAACTTTACGGTGTCGCGGCGGCCATGGAGACATTTGCCGATCTGGGCATCGACAGCCCCTCCGTCTCCGACAAGATGATGGAAGCCTATATGGGCAATCCCGACGCAGCCGAGGAATTCCCGGTGGCCTTCGCGCCGACATCCTATCAGTGGGGCGGTTGGGACAACCCCGTCGCCGTGGGTGAGACCGAAATGGCACTGTGGCAGGAAGCCGACGAACAGCCAGAAGGACACATGTTCCTGGTGGGCGACAGTAAGACCGAACACCCCGCGGTCGACCCCGACATCACCAAGACACGTTGGGTTCAGTCCATGAGCCAAGAAGGCGGCTATCTCAGCTTTGAGCTGACCAACCTTGCCGCCGAACTTGAGGCCGCCGAAGGGCGCCTGCCCGCCGTGCTGAGCGGTGTCGCCATCCGCACGCTGGCCAATTACGATGGCACGCTGACGGTCGAAGTGGCCGACAAGGGCATCAAGCATGGCGGCATGGGCACCCACGCCACCGACGAAAACGACATCGCCAAAGCCAACGCGCCCGATGGCCTGCTCTGGATCAAGGGCTCGGACGCGGATGTGTTGCTGGCCGATGAAGACTCCGGCAATGCCTTCGGTGAGCGGAAGTATGCGCTGGTCCTCGACCCCGAGACCATGACGCTGGTCGAAGAGGGCAAAGGCTACTTCCTGTCCATGGCAGGTGGCGACGAAAGCCCACGCGCGAAGGCCGGTGCCACCGCATTGGCCGGTGCCATCGACAAGCCACGGACCTCGGAGTTCTCGGGCTCCTGGGATCTGACGGCCATGTTGGCGAAGAAGGGCGATGGCAGCTTCTACACCATGGAGGAGCTTGCAGGCACCGGTGAGGCCGCGATCAACGCAACCATCCCGATCAATGAGCACATCCTGATGGGTGTGGTGCAGCACCGCACAAAGTCGGGCGGTCAGGTGGCTGACGTGGAAGCGGACCGCGGTGGTCAGGTGTTCATGTACCAACTGAACTTGCCTGCGGCGGCCTACGACCTGTCCCTCCTGGACTAAGTCACGGGCACCGATATCAGAAGGGGTCGCAATCCAATCGCGGCCCCTTTTGCTGTTCCGAGGGTCGTTTCAGTCAGGCAAAGAATGTGGCGCCGCGTCTGTGACACAGGACGGACAGCCCCAAAGCGGCGCGGTCCGGCGCAGACCATCGCCCAAGTCGTGCAACAAAAAATCACTCAGGGGCATGTAGGTTTGCCCCTCCATCTGGAAGGTCTGTGTCACATGGCACCCCGCACAGCCCCGCGCCTCGAACCGGGCCTGGGCGGTGGCGTCCGAAAACGGCCATTGAGGCTTGGGGGATCGGGCCTCGAACGCCGCTTCCAACGTGGCAAGCGTCATGGGCTCTGACAGGTCAATATCGTGGGCCGCCCCTGCAATCAGGGCGAAATCCGCAAACCGTGCAGCGGCCAGGGATTTGCCGAACTTGGCAATCATCGGCCCTTCGTCCCCGCTCACAAAACGGATGCGCCCGGCGATGCCATCCCCGTCTAAGTCGAACTCATCCTCGAACAGGAATTGCCATTCCGAGGGCAGCGCGGTCAGCGCTTGGATGCCGACAATGTCAATCTGCCCATCGTCTTGCAGGTGACAGGACAGGCACTGCTCTACCGCAGCCGAAGTCGCGTCACCTGCACCTAGGGGGGCCGATGCGCCCCACAACGCCAATGAAACGGAAAGGACGGCGCGCCGCATTCACGCGGCAAAGATGGCAGATGCGCGTTTGAAAAGAACCGCCAAAGCCGTCGCCGCATCCTTGATCGCGGCAAGCTCGGGTCCATCGGGCTTCAACGGGTCGGTGCCGCGCGTATTGCGACGCAATGTGCGCAGCAAATGCGTGGCGCTTGCATTGATCTCCGCGTCCAATTCGGGATTGGCCAGGCCCACATAGGGCTCGATGTTCCGCCACAGCGACATGGTCCCGACGATGCGTGCTGCGACCTCCTCTCCGTCGCGCCCAAACGCCGTCAGCGCCAGATCATCGGCCCAGACCCCACTTTCCAGATACGTCGCCATGAAGGTGAGTTGCTCAGACATCAGGGCAGTGTCACTGCCCTGCGTGCGCGTGGTCAAAGCCGCGCTTGCGTCCCGTGCTGCGGCGTCAAGGGCGGCGGACGCGGCGGCAAAGGCGGCCACCAGTTCTGCGCGTTCTGCACTGCAATCCGTGGCCTCGCACGGCGTCTCCGTCGCGCGCACCGCCGCTGCCAAGGTCTCCGCGTCCATGGGCGACGCGATCCCGGTGCCTGGCGTGTAAACCCAAAGCGCGGCGTTGTAGCGCTGCACCATGGTCTTCTGCGCAAACTTGGCCTGACGCAGAAGCGCCCGGTAGGAGGCGTCACCAGCACCTGCATCAACCACCTTGCCGCCGACGATCCGTCCGGCCCGGATGCCTGCTGCAGCCAGTTCCCAATTGGCAAGCACGGCTTCCTTGGCGCTCATGGTGGGGTCGTAATTCGCAATGCCCGGCGTGGGGGCCGCGATCCCGGCCTCTTGCGCAACACCAGCGGTTGTCGCGCACACAGCGAGGACGGAAATCAGTGCAAATCGCATGTGACAAACTCCTGTTATATTAGCCCTACACTATACCAAAAAACATGTCAGGCGAATGACGAGTTTTCTTTCTTGACAAAAATACTCAGATAACGGCACGTTTGAGAAAGACCCGCACAACGAGTTGAGGATGCACAATGAATCGCCTTGCCCTTTTTCCCGCGGCAGTTGCGGCAATTTCCCTTGCGCAAGGCGTACAGGCGCAATCCGCGCGTGATGTGGTAACGGGCTATGCAGACCTCGCCCTCGCTAAGTATGGTGACAGCCTGACGACCGCGAAAGCGTTGGAGGCCGCCGTGGCCGCCTTTATCGCCACACCCACCGCCGAGACCCATATGGCCGCGAAAGACGCCTGGGTGGCCGCCCGCGTGCCCTACCAACAAACCGAAGCCTACCGCTTCGGCAACCCTGTCGTCGACGCGTGGGAAGGGAAGGTGAATGCCTGGCCGCTGGATGAAGGTCTGATCGACTATGTCGATGCCAGTGCCTATGGCGACACCAGCGAAGAAAACCTGTTCTTCCGCGCCAACATCATCGCAAACCCGCAAATCGAAATCGGTGGCCAGACCGTTGACGCGACCGAAATCACACCCGCCCTGCTCCAGGACCTGCACGAGATCGACGGGGTCGAGGCAAACGTGGCGACCGGCTACCACGCAATCGAATTCCTGCTGTGGGGGCAAGACCTGAACGGCACTGGCCCCGGCGCCGGGGCGCGCGCCCATACGGACTTTGACCTGTCAAACTGCACCAACGGCGATTGCGCCCGCCGCGCCGACTACCTGGCCGCGGCAACGACGCTTCTGGTGACCGACCTGGAGGAAATCGTCGCCGCCTGGGGTGCGGATGGTGCCGCGCGGACACAACTGTCCGATATGTCCGACGATGACGGCATCTCTGCGATCATGACCGGCCTCGGCTCGCTCAGCTACGGGGAACTTGCGGGCGAGCGGATGAAGCTTGGCCTGATCTTGCACGATCCAGAGGAAGAGCATGACTGCTTCGCCGACAACACCCACAATTCCCATTACTACGATGCGCTTGGCATTCAGAACGTCTATCTAGGGCGCTATGTGGCCAGTGATGGGACGGTGGTCGAGGTGCCTTCCCTGTCGAACCTAGCCCGCAGCGCCAGTGCCGATCTGGACGCAGAAATGACAAGCAAGCTTTCCGCGACGATGGCATCCATGCAGGTCATGAAGGACCGCGCCGACAACGGGATTGAGGCCTATGACCAGATGATCGGCTTCGGCAACACCGAAGGCAACGCCGTGGTGCAAGCGGCCATCGACGCGCTTGTGGATCAGACCCGCACGCTCGAATCCCTGGTCGCCGTCCTGGGTGCAGGCAGCATCAGCGTGGAAGGCTCCGACAGCCTCGACAATCCGGGTGCTGTCTTCCAGTGACGCACGCGGCGCACAACCGATGAAGGGCCTGGTCTTTTTCTGGGCCCTTGCCGCCACGGGCGTCGGTTTTGCCCAGGCAGAGACCGCGCGCGAACGCAAAGCCCGCATCCTCGCGCCCACCACAGACTTCACAAAGGCGGAACCGTTCGAGGCCCTCCAAGGCGGCTCTGGCACGAACACGGAACGGTTTGACAGCAACGCGTTTTCCCTGCCATCCGGCACCCTCGGCTTCGCCGAGCGGAGCGACTTTTTCATTGGCAATGGTGTCTTCGACAGGCCCTGGGTGGTGGCGCCCGCATCCACTTTGGCGTCCGATGGCCTCGGGCCGCTTTACAATGCCCGGTCGTGTCAGGGGTGTCATATCAAGGATGGGCGCGGTCACCCGCCAGAGCCGGGTGATGTCAATCTGGTGTCGATGATCTTCTCCCTCAGTGGCCCGGATGGCGGACCAGATCCGCGTCTTGGACACCAGTTTCAGGATCAGGCCATCGCCGGGTACTTGTCCGAGGGACGCGTTGCGGTCGACTACACCGATCACCCCTTCACATATCCGGACGGGACGAAGGTTGTTCTGCGCAAACCGCGTTACACAACGGACGCGGCACTCGCCCCCGAGACCTCTCTCAACCCCCGGGTTGCGCCGCCCATGATCGGGCTTGGCCTTATCGAAGCCATTGCCGACGAAGACTTGATCCGCAATGCCGACCCGTTGGACCAGGATGGCGACGGTGTTTCCGGTCGCGTCGCGTATGCCGGGACAGAGGTCGGCCGCTTCGGGTGGAAGGCCATGGCGCCCGATCTGCGGCAGCAATCGGCGAACGCATTTCTCAACGACATGGGTCTTTCGACAAGCCTGCAGCCGGACCCGTGGGGCG
Organism: Pseudomonadota bacterium; assembly: GCA_039817645.1. Lineage (GTDB taxonomy): Bacteria > Pseudomonadota > Alphaproteobacteria > Rhodobacterales > Rhodobacteraceae > Jannaschia. Next base: position 119,475 of record JBCBVM010000008.1, read on the forward strand.
ACTGCACCGCGCAACAGACCGAATGCCAATCGGCCCCCCATGGCAACCCGGACGGGGGCACAGAGATCGCTGATGACTTGTTGGATCTGGTCGCGTTCTACTCCGCCCATCTGGCCGTCCCAGCCCGTCGGGACATGGATCAGCCAGAGGTTCTGCATGGCAAAGCGCAGTTCTATGCCGCCGGCTGCATCGCCTGTCACGTCCCAAAATTCGCCACCGATGCCGATGCCGCCCCACCGCTGCACAACCAATTGATCTGGCCCTATAGTGACTTTCTGCTACACGATATGGGACCCGGTCTTGCGGATACAAATCCGACCGCAGACCGTGCAGGATCGGAATGGCGTACGCCGCCGCTTTGGGGCATCGGGATGACACAGGTGGTCAACGGTCACACATATTTCTTGCATGATGGGCGCGCCCGCTCTCTGGAAGAGGCGATCCTTTGGCATGACGGTGAAGCACGCAACGCCCGTGATGCGTTTACCACATTGCCCGCCGCCGACCGCGCCGCACTGATCTCCTTTCTCGAAAGCCTTTGATGCGCCCGTTGCTTGCCCTCGCCCTCTGTTTGTTGCCCTTTGCGGCATCCGCCGAAAGCCCGCTGACCTCGGAAATGCGCCAAACTCTACAGGCCGGGCTTGTGCGGACTGCGGACGAGTTTGTCCTGCCCGCCTACCAGCAGCAGTCCAGCGCGGCCCAGGCCCTGGAAGAGGCGCTCATCTCCTATTGTGCCGGGGGGGACGACCTCGACACGGCCTACGAAGAGTTCGCAGACCTCTTCCTGGCTTGGCAGCGGGCGAGCCTTATCGCGACGGGCCCGATCACCGAAGCGGAAGGGCCCATGCGCGTTCAGCTCTGGCCGGACCCCAAAGGCTTTAGCCAGCGCGCCATCCGGGCCGCCCTTCGGGAGGGGGACCCTGTTTTGCTCCAGCCCGGTGGCGTCGCCGGACGATCCATCGCGCTGACGGGGCTGACCGCGCTGGAGTATCTGCTCTACTCCGACCTACGCTCGGGCAGCTATGGCTGTGACCTCGCCACCTCAATCGCCGCGTATCAGGCGGATCTTGCAGAAGACTTGGTGACCCATTGGACACCCGGAAGCGCCTACCGACAGGCATTTGACACTGCCGTCACGGGCAACGCGACCTACCCCAACCTTGACGCCGCGTTGCGTGAGGTTTTGGCTGGCATGGTCGTCTATGTGGACCGATTAAGAAAGTTCAAGCTTCTCCGTGGGTTGGGCGACGAAAGGGGGACCGCCCGCGCAGAGCGGACCGAAGCACGGCTCAGCGCCCTGGGTCTTGCCAGCATAGGCACCAGCTTTCGCGCGCTGGCCGACATCTACGATGTGCCATACGGTTTGTTTGACACGGCCCCCGATGTCGGCGGGTCAATGGAATACCTGGTCCTGAGCGACTTTGCAGCGGCGGCGGCCGAGACGACGTCGATCATGGACGGCACCCTAGAGGACATCGCAAATGCGGACGGCTTGGACGCAGAGGAATTGCGCCGCTTCGCTGATATCGTCTTCTACCATGAGGCCTTTCTGAAAACCGGGTTCATGGCCGCACTGGGCCTGAGCGCCGGGTTCACCGCAGCCGATGGCGACTAGGCGCCAAGTCCTGCATCGCCTAGCCCTTGGGCTGGGCGTGGTCGCCTGCCGGGGCGCGTTGGCGCAACCTGCGGACGGCGCCCGCTATATCGGTATCGAAACATCCGCGCAGACGGGCCGCAGCCGGACCAGCTTCTTCTCGGGCACGGGGCGCAGGCTCACATCCACGGCCCTCGACTTTCGCGCCCACGGGATGGCGCAGCACGAAAACCTTCTGATTGTGTTTCCGCGACGGCCCGGCAATCGGATGGCGGCGCTGGACCTCACGACGCTGGAAATCAAGCAGGTCGTGACGGCACCATCCCACCGCCGCTTCTGTGGGCACGGCGTGTTTTCACATGATGGCAGCTGCCTGTTGGTCACAGAAAATGACTTGGACACACTCCAAGGCCACATTGCCCTCTACGACACCAGGGGCCCCATGACCCGCCTCGGCACGGCTCCCCTGCCCGGGCCAGGCCCCCATGAGATCATCCGCGCCCCTGACCGGGATCGGTTCGTCATCGCCTTGGGGGGGCTGGAAACCCACCCCGACTACGGGCGCACCCCGCTCAACCTGTCCACCTTCCGAAGTCAGCTTGTGGCGTTCGACCTTGATACCGGCACAATGGATGAATGGGGCTTTTGGCGTGGCACTGAAGGGGTGTCGCTTCGCCATCTCGCGTATGATGGGAACGGGCGCCTGTATGTGGGCGCGCAAGTGGCGGCCGAAGATCGTGCAGTTGCGGAAAACGTCCTGTACCTCGTTGAAAATGACAGGGTCAGCACCCTGCCCGAAGGCGGCTTGCTTGGCGGATATGTATCCTCCGTCGCCGCCCATGGGGCCTACGCAATGGTCACGTCAAAAGTCACCAACCTATCGCTTACGCTGGATGGGGCCGACGCCATAGATCAGACCGCCCGAACCGGCGCCTCTGCCGTTGCATTACACGGACAAACCAACGCGTTGTCGGGCTTTGACGCCCTGTCGGTTGGGGGCCAGGTGCATAGGGCATCGCAGGACCACGAATTCGACAACCACGGGATGTTCGTCCTCTGACCACCCGTCCGATCGAATTGCCGGTGCCGATCATCACCTGACTTGGTCGAACGCACAGAGGCGCTAAGCCCGCGTACTGGATGTTTTGTAGAGCAATAGAAACACAAAGACCGACCCAAGGGATGTGGTGACAATGCCAACCGGAAGCTCTTGCGGGGCCAGAAAAAGACGGCTCAAGATGTCTGATCCGGTCAACAGAACGGCGCCAACCAACGCAGCCGTCGGGATCAACTGTCGGTGCAACGGTCCCACAATGCCCCGGGCGATATGGGGCACCATTAGGCCGATGAAGCCGATCACCCCCGCGACCGAGACGAACACCGCCGTCGACAAAGCCGCGGCAAGGAACATGGTCCGTCGCAGCCGTTTGACGGGAACGCCCAAGGTCGACGCGGTCAGCTCTCCGGTCAACAGGGCATCAAGCCAGCGATGTCGATAGAGCGTGTATGCGAGGATGAAAAGCAACCCGAGGGTGACAAGTGGAAATGTCTCCCACCGGGCCAGGCCCAAGCCGCCCAGCATCCAGAAAATCACGGAATGCGCCGCGCGGCTGTCACCCGCAAAAATCAGATAGTTCGTGATCGCCGCAAACAGGAACGACACCGCAAGACCGGCCAGGATCAGTTTCTCTGGCGCGCTTGTACGCAAGCTATGCACCAGGGCCAAGACAATGCCCGACGCGATCAGACCGCCACAAAAGGCCGCAAACGGCAATGTCCAGAACCCCAAAACATCGCCGGTCACCGTAATCACAAAAACAGCCCCCGCCGCGGCGCCGGACGACAAACCGAAAAGAAACGGGTCGGCCAGATCATTGCGCGTGGTGGTCTGCAACACGACGCCCACAACACCCAGGCCCGCGCCGATGACGGCTGCAAACAACGCGCGCGGCAGGCGCAGGTCATAGACGATGCGGTGGATTGGGGTCATGTCCCCATCCGCCCCAGCCGCGCCCAAAAGCACGGCGCCAATCACATCTCTGGCGGGGATCGGTGTGGTGCCGTAAGCCGTCGAAATCAAGATGAGGGCGACCAAAAGGACCGCCCCCAAGACTTGCATCAATCGCAAGTGACCCACGTCAGTTGATACCCGGGTGCATGGCGTCCGCCATCTTGGCAATCGCCGCGATATTGGCGGGCCCGGGTGTCAGTTCCTCATAGCGCAGGCCAATCCAGCGCGCGTTCTTCACGGCATCGGTTTGCGACATGACGGGGTGGTCCTGAAGGAACTTGAAGGTGTCTTCGGCCCCGTTTCCAGTCTGGTAGTCAAGCAGCACAAGGAATTGGGGGTTGGATGCGGCGACCGTCTCCCACGATGTGCGGCCCCAGCTTGTGTCCATGTCATGGGTGACATTCTCGCCGCCCGCTGCGGCAATCATGGCATCTGGGATGGCAAACTTGCCCGCCGTGAAGGGCGCATCCGCAGGACCGTCCAGCAAGAAGACACGTGGCCTGGTAAGCCCGGCCGTTTGCGCTTCGATCTGGCCAAGCTGCTCTGTCCAGCCAGCAACCAGGGCTTCGGCCCTCTCCTCGACATCCATCACTTTGCCCAACCGCAGCACGTCATCGAACAAAAGATCCATGCTCGCCACGGGCCGATCTTTGTCCAGATGCACGCAGCTTTCCGTCAAGATCATCGTCTTGATGCCAAAGGGGGCAAGCGTTTCTGGCGTGACGTCCCCACCCGGCCTCATGCCGTAATACCATCCGGCAAAGAAAAGGTCGGGATCAGCGGCCACCAAATTCTCGACCGTGGGGTATTTCGGCGCGAGTTCGGGGATATCTCCGCGCAGGGTCTCAAATTCCGGGGTCGTTTTGTACCATCCTGTGATGCCAGTCAGTCCGACAATCTTGTCCTGTAGGCCAAGGGCAAACGCCATGTCGGTCATGTTCATGTCGTGAACCACCAGCCGCTCTGGCTGGCTGTCAAAGACCAAAGGTGTCCCGCAATTGTCGACGGTGACGCCCTGGGCCGCGGCCCCGCTTGCCAAAATCACCGACAGGGTCGCGGACAGAAGACGTTTCATTGGGGTTCCCTTTCGTTATTGGGCATTGTGGTTTTTCGGATATCAAGCGCCGAGATCATGCGATCCCCATGCGAAAGGCGAAGGTAGCTTACCCCGAACACGTCCCGCACGCGCCCCGGTGAAAGCACCTCCGACACGGGGCCAAAGTCGGTCATCCGCGTCGCCTTCATCAGGGCGACATGGGTTGCAAATTCTGGGATCAGCACAAGGTCATGCAGGATCATCACAACGGTGATCCCCAACTCTGAGACAAGCGATAGCATCCGACCCTTTGCATCCGGATCAAGGTGATTGGTGGGTTCATCCAAGAACAGCAGCGACGGGTCTTGCGCAAGCGCCCGTGCAATATGCGTGCGTTGTCGTTCCCCACCGGACAAAACGCCCATCTTGCTTGTGGCCAAAGGCGCAAGCCCGGTCATCTCCAGGATACGGCGCAATGCGTCGCGATGCTGCGCGGCGGAGCGGTCGGCCAGAATGGGGATCTGCCCCATGGCGACGTAATCGCCCACTGACAGGCGCGCATCCGGGTGCTCTTGCTGGCTGACCACAGCGATCAGGCGCGCACGCTCGGCGGCGGACATCGTCGTCAGGTCCCGGCCATCCACCCGGACCGCGCCGGATGTTGGGGCAGCCGTGCCACACAAAATGTTCAGCAACGTCGTCTTGCCCGCGCCGTTTGGACCCGCAATGGCCAGAATCGCACCTTTGCGCAAATCAAACGTCGCATCTTGCAGCAGGACGTCCCCCTCTGGCGTCCGGTGCCCGACATTGCGCGCGTCCAGAAACCCACCCACGCTCACGTCGCAGCCCCTGAACACACCGCAGGTATCCGGGCCAATGTCTTCGCAAACAAGGCGCGTGGCCGTTCCGCGGCCGTCGTCCACCCGTCGGCGCTGCCCTCATATTGCTGGGCAAAGGCCGCGATTGCCGCCACATCCGCTGAACTGGCAATGGTCCCAAAAAGGTATTGGGCCTTGCCAGCAGCCTGGAAGCCAACGGTCGGCGGCGAGGCGCAGCCTGCCATGCACGGGACCAAGCGGATTGCGTAGCTCGACGGCAAGCACGGCGCGAGTGTGTCGCGCATCGTGGCCGCCTGTTCCTCGCCCCGGCATCGCGAACAGATCAAAACGACGTGGTCAGCCTTGCGCGCCATCGCCCACTCCACTTGTTGCCAAGCGCGGACGGAAGGTGCGTCGCATGTGCACCCGTTTCAAACGTGCCATCAAGCCTCCTTCCAGGACGCCCCGCCCCGGGTTGGTTTCGATCTGATGGCAGGTCTCCTGACTTGCGGGTCGTCGCTTGGCCGCCCTTCCCAGCCCTTGGGCCAGTGGTCTTCGGCTTCGCTCTCCGCTCACAGTTGCGGGGGCAGTCACGGATTTGGCACCGACCTGGTGCCGCACTGTGTTCCCTTTTCATCCCCGCGGTGCATGCGAGGAACCATCGGCCCTAACGCTGTCGCATCCCGGCAAGATCGTCAATGGCCGACGGCCCTGTCAGGGCAACTATTGGGTCGACGGACAGGCAGCCCTTTGTCCCGGCAGACCTTTGGCGGCCCAAATTCAGCCCCTGCACGTCGAGTCCCTTCCGAAAATTCACGGATGTCCGGCTACTCTCTGGAAAGAGGCGAAGCCTACCAAAACGCGCGCCCCCTTGTGCAGTTTGCGGGGTTCGCCCGCGTCGGCATGGGCGCTGCGAAACCGCGGGCCGTAGGTGTCCATGCAATGAAACAGTTCTGGTTTTGCCTGACCGTACCGGGCGCAAGATGCCTCAGCCCAACGGTCTCAGGTCCCTCGGGTTAATGGAACTCGACAGAGCAATCCACAGATCTCAGATGGCTTTCCTGTTCCAGCCGCAGCTCTTCGAACGCGGTCGCGTTTTCGGACAAGCGGCGGCCCAACCCAGGGGACGCCAACAAGGCAACAGTACCACCAAAAGGCCCAACGCGGCGTGCACAGGCGACTGTCCGAGGCCCGTGCCAGCCGTTCAGGGTCCTGGCAACGCCAGCCCTCAAGTTTCCGCAGCATGGAACTACCTGGCCCAGGTGCAGCAGCACATCGCCCGACTACTCAAGTTCCAAGGAATGCCTGGAGACACAGCTTTGGACCCTCAAAGGATAGGCTTTCTCGGGCCTGTCACGAAGACGGGTCAAACCAAATCGTATCAGACTATCCATCTGAAGCACGTCGCAGCACAGGCGACCGGGTCTATCGTAACAACGTCAAGCGCATCCCTCACCGCGTCCACGACTTGCACCATACCGGCGCAGCCAAGGATCACGGCTCCGATGTCGTCCTCCCTCTCGGCTTGCATCGCCTCTGCAACGATAGCGGCAGAGGCGCAGTCTGGGTCTTCTTCAAGCGCGAGCACCGGAACTTCGGAGGCGCGAACGCTTGAGGCAAAGGGCGCGAACCCGTACCGTCCGATGTTTTCTTCGATGATGGGCCTGGATGCGGACAGCGTTGTCACAACGCTAAACCGCCAGTTCCTCAGCGCGGCATAATGGTACGACGCCTGCCCGATGCCGATCACGGGACAGTTTGCCAATTTCGCCGCGTCTTGCAGGGCCGTGTCGTCAAAACATCCGATGATGATGCCATCGGCCCCGGACTTGGATGCCTTAGACACAAGGTCCAATAGCGGCGGCGTTGCGGCCTGGCCATCGGCAGTGCCCTGAATGGCGGGCGGGCCGTCATGGGATGTCCACCCATCGAACTGCAAATCAGGGGCGGACCGGCGCGCCTGCGCCAGCATCGCGTCGGTCATGGACGCCGTGCTATTGGGGTTGATGATGATCACTGACATTAGGCCAGCCCTTGGCCCGCGTCGGACCCCTGCCGCGCGCGCCTGCGATTTACGATCCAGACCACCGCAAGAAACACGGCAATGACAAGAAGCGAGAACACCGTCGTCAAAGTGCCCAAAGCGAAAAGCACGGGTGTCGTGACGTTGGTTGTCATTCCGAAGATTTCGAGAGGCAGGGTGTTATAGCTGCCAGCGGTCAGAAGCGTGCGCGCAAACTCATCGTAGCTGAGAGTAAAGCCAAAGAGTGCCACGCCGATCAGCGACGGCGCGATGATGGGCAGCACGACGTGACGAACAACCTGCCACGGGCTGGCCCCAAGATCTCGGGCGGCTTCTTCGTAAGATGGGTCAAATCGGTTGAATACCGCAAACATGATCAGAAGGCCGAAGGGAAGCGTCCAAGTCAATTGCGCGCCAAAGCCTGAACTTGCCCAATGCACGGGCAGGCCGGATTGGGACCAAGCCAGGCCAACCCCCAGCGAAATCAGGATCGATGGGATCACCAGAGAGGTGATGATCAAATAGAAGATGATGCCCGACCCAACAAACCGCTTGCGAAAGGCAAGACCGCCCATGACGGACACCACAACGGTTGTGACCATCACCAGCAGGCCAAGGGTCAATGAGCGGGCGAACGACCCCCAGATATCGCCCACGGCCTGTTGTTCGAAAAGATCGCGGAACCAGTGAAGGGAAACGCCGCGCATAGGAAAGGTCAGGCCGCCTTGAGGGCCTTGGAAGGATAGAATTCCAATGGTCACCGTTGGCCCGTACAGAAAGACAACGAACAGAAGGAAGAACGCCGTAAGGGCGTAAAAGGATCTCGGACGTGGCTCCATCCCTAAAGTTCCTTCCGAATGTCGACAAAACGCAAAAGCGTGCCGATTAGCAATAAAACTGTGATCAGCAGGATGACGGCTGTGGCCGAGGCCGACGGGTATTGCAGCAGCCTGATATCGTTTTGGATCATCCGACCCACATTGGCCGATTGCGACCCGGACATGAAACGCACGGTGATAAAATCACCCATCACCAACGCGACGACGAAGATCGTCCCAATCATGATGCCCGGCTTCGTGAGAGGGATGATAACGTGCCAAAGTGTCTGCCAACCTGTGGCACCCGCATCCGCCGCGGCCTCGATCAATGACTTGTCGATGCGCATCATCGTGTTGAAAATTGGGACGACCATAAAAAGGGTATAAAGATGCACGAATGCCAGGATCACACTAAAGTCGCTGAAAAGAAGCCATTCCAACGGCTCATCAATCACGCCCATGGAAATCAGCGTTGAGTTGGCAATGCCATTGCGGCCCAGAAAGGGTATCCAAGAAATCATCCTGATGATGTTCGACGTCAGAAAGGGGATGGTGCACAGCAGGAAGAGCGCGATTTGCCACGTCAGGCTGCGGATATGAAACGCCAGATAGTAGGCAACTGTGAACCCAATCAAAAGCGTGAATACCCAAGTTATCAGGGCGTATTTGAGGGTGTTTAGAAAAACCCGATAGGTCACGTCAGAGGTCAGAAGAAATTCGTAATTGTCGAACTGAAAGGCGGGATAGATCGACCATTCGGTGGCGCCCCAGAAACTGACGACGACGATCATAATGATCGGCAGGACCAGAAAGACAGCCAGCACAAGCGACAGTGGCGCCGCGAGGAGCCATCCAACAACCGAGCTATTTCGCAACACTGCGTTCACCTTGATTTGAGACGGGTCGCGATATGCCGGAGGGTCGAACCCTCCGGCGGCCATCGCTTAGGCGGCGATGAACTCGTTCCACTTACGGACCATATACTGATTTTCATCCATGACCGCGTTCCAGCACGCGACAGCGCCCATGCGCTCCTCGAAGGAGCCGCCATCGCGCACCTCGCCAGCTTGCGCCAGCGCGTCGCCCGTGGGGGAGGTGATGACATCGGTGGCTTCCTTGCCCTCGAACCAATAGCCCCACTCGTTCTCAGACATAAAGGTCTTGGAGGTTTCGGGCACGGCGGAGTAGTACCCTTGGCGCATCAGGTAACCGCCGACCCAGCCGGACAAGTACCAGTTGATGTATTCGTAAGCCGCATCAAGCTCCATCCCCGACAACGACGACGACAGGCCGATACCACCCCCCCAGCTGCGATACCCTTCTTCCAACGGCTGATAGACACAGGGAATGCCGCGCGACTTAACGGCCGTGATGGCGGGCGACCACATGGACTGGATCACCACTTCACCCGACGCCATCAGGTTCACGCTTTCATCAAACGACTTCCAGAAGGCGCGGAACTGGCCATTCTTCTTCGCCTCGGTGAAGATGCCGATCGTCAGGTCGATCTCCTCTTTGGTCATGTTCCCTTTGTCGGGATAGGTGTATTCCCCCATCGATTCCACGACCATCGCCATGTCCATGATCCCGATAGAGGAGATGTCGAGGATGGATGCCTTGCCCTTGAATTCAGGGTTCAGCAGTTCCGACCATTTGCTAATCGGGCGGCCGATGAGGTCGGGGCGAATACCCAACGTGTCCGCGTTGTAAATTGTCGGGATCAACGTCATCCATCCGGATTCGGTGCCAACGAACTCGCGGCCGCCTGGCCCCTCCACGAAACCGACTGTGTGCGGCGCCGTTCCCTGTGCAATCGTGCTTTCGGGGGTGAGTTTCCCGTTGCGAAAGATCCCGACGATCTTGTCGTAGTTTTCGATCTTCGATGTATCCATGGCCTGTAAGTTGCCCGTCGGCCAGACCTTCTTGCAAATCCAGTATTCGATATCGGCGATGTCGAAGCTGTCTGGTTGGGTCGCGGCGCGTTGGGTCACGCTGTCGGAATCAAGCGCCGTCATTTCGAGCGTGAACCCCAGGTCCTCCTTGACCTTCGTGGCCACGTCATTGAGGTTGGACACCCCGGTGCCAAACTGGCGCAAGGTGATGTTTTTCGTCTCTTGTCCCCATACCATTGGAGCCGGAAGCGCGGCGGCCGCCACCGCCGCGCCACCCGTCTTCAGAAGCGAGCGACGCGAGTAACGTATCTTCGATATTGTCGTCATGGTTCTTCCTCTCTGGTGATCGTCAAATCATTCGGCCAAGGCGTGCGCCGCCTCGGCATCCCAGTCGAGGCCGATGGCCTCTCCCAAATCCTTCGGGTCGCCGAAGAAATCCTTATCTGACAGGAGCGCGGTGACTTCTTGGTCGCCAGGAACGACAGCCGTCAAAGCCACATGGGTGCCTTGGTATTCGATATTGCAAATCGTACCCGGCAGCTTGGCGTGGCCTGATCCGGTCACCTTGAGCGCGTCGGAGCGTATGGCGAGCACACCCTCAGGCATGGTGACCACGTTGTGAGAGCCGAGGAAACGCGCGACAAACGCCGTCTTGGGCGCGTCAAAAACCGCGCGCGTGTGCCCCGCTTGCTCAATCACCGCGTCGTTCATCACGACGATTTCGTCGGCCAACGCCAAAGCCTCGTCCTGGCCGTGGGTCACGTGGACAAACGTAATGCCAAGTTCCCGCTGAAGTTTTTTCAACTCGGCCCGCATGCGAATACGTAAAAAGGGGTCCAACGCCGATAACGGCTCGTCCAGCAGCAGAACATCAGGCTTTGTGATCAGGGCGCGCGCCAAAGCCGCCCGTTGCTGCTGACCGCCGGAAAGTTGCGCTGGCAGACGCTCCGCCAACGCAGTCATGTCTACCAATTCAAGCATCTCATTTGCGCGGGCATGGCGCTTGGGGGCATCAAAACCCTGCATTCTGAGGCTGAACGCGACGTTGTCGCGAATGTTGAGATGCGGAAACAGGGCATAATTCTGAAACATCATTGCCGTGCCACGTTTGGCGGGTGGCAACCCGGAAATATCGCGCCCGCCGATTGTAACGGACCCGTCTGACACAGTCTCGTGACCCGCGATCATGCGGAGTGTTGACGACTTCCCGCACCCGGATGGCCCGAGAAGACAGGCGTAAGTCCCAGCACTGAAATGATAGCTGATGCCATCCACCGCCACGGTTGAACCATAGCGTTTGGTCAAACTGATCAGCTCTAGATCCAGCTTCTGGCCCATGACTCCCCCGTATGTGGGAAAGTCTCTGCGTCCCTATCTGAATTCGCCAAGCGGTTTCTGGGTCATGCGCGGCGCGCAGCCTGGACTCTGCTCAATTCATGCAGTGCCGTAGCCAAATTGTACAAAACTTAGGCAGGTTTCGTATACAATCCTATCCCCTCTCATACTGTGGTTGAGTGTGCGCGGTCGGATGTGCAGACTTTTCCAAGGAGGGACGTGATGCCCGGTTTAACTGTCTCCAGGACGGGATCTGCGGAACAGATTGCCGCGCAGTTGTCACAGGCTGTCCATGAACACCGGTTGCACCCTGGGGCGAAGCTTCGGGAAGACGAAGTGTGCGAGGTGTTCGGGGTCAGTCGGACAATTGTGCGCCAGGCGCTTCGTTCCATGGAGTTCGATGGCCTCCTCAAAATCGAAAAGAACAAGGGGGCGTTCGTCTCGAAACCTACGGTGAAAGAGGCGCATGAAGTCTTTCAAGCAAGAGCTTTGCTTGAACCAAGCACCGCCCGCGCGGCCGCAGAGCGTGCCAAAGCGTCAGACATCAAACTGCTCGAACGCCACATAGAAGAGGAACATGCCGCCCTCGCGAAGGAAGAAGCCGGGCGCGCGCTTAAACTGTCGGGGGATTTTCACCTGGTCATTGCGCGCATTGCGGACCAACAAACGATTGAGCAGTTTCTCAGACAACTGATATCCCGATCTTCTCTGGTCATTGCGCTCTATTGGCGTCGCCGTCTGCGCGGCGGAGGGCATCCACCAAAGCATGGTGCGCGTTGCTTTCGCATAGCGCATTGCGGCGAC
>JBCBVM010000009.1:0-131150 GCA_039817645.1 Pseudomonadota bacterium
AGCAGTAAGGAACCTGATCTGCGGACTCCATCAGGGCCAGCGGTCAACAGCCGCGCAAACAGGCCGGACACAAGACCGCTTCTGAAATGGTGCCACTAGCCGCATTTAAATCTTGCTTAACGGGAGCCATCCACACAGGACCTTCAGTCCAAAGTGGCTCGAGAGGCTTGGAGTGCCGTAGGCAAATCGCGACATGGCGTAGGTGCCAGTCGCCGCGCAGTGCCATACTGTTCGCTGGCGACTTCGGCGTCAGCGCGGCGTCCTCCTTCAGACAGGTAAGGCAACCTCTAATGGTTGGGTTTCTCAAAGCACGTGATACGACCTCGGCGCCGCGAAAGTGAATTCGAACTTTGCCGATGGGCTTGCCACTCCATGAGACAAGCTCGCGCACTGCATCTTCTGACAGTCCGTGAAGCTCTTGGATGCGCCTGACAGCTCGATCTTCAGCATTCACAATGGATCTAACCCCCAGGCCTATTTCGTTGGCAAAAACTGTGAAGGGCAGCCCATGCATCGATGCAGAGCGTGAAAAGAGTGAAATCAGAGTTTCACGATGTCGTGGCGTAGCGGGGTTGAATAGCATGGTTTTTCTCGGGCACATCAGGTAGGAAAACGGCTGTTCGGGCTTGAAGGTGGATCGATCTTACGAGCGGTTGGCTAGATTCTCGAGAGCTATGCTGGGCAATTCACTTTGCAACTCTTGCGCCTGCACGGACTGGTGATCGCGTTCTGAAGATCAGAAGGCCCTAAAGACGCCATATGTCGAACTGATGTGGTGGCGCAGGCATTGTGCCAAGGGAACTCAATTATGGAAGATCGCGCTCATTGGCTCTCGTTGTCGTTACGCCTGCCAGTTGAGGGCGTTAATGAGTATTTCGCTTCGGAAGAGGCGTGCGAAAACCGTCTGCACGAGATCCGTTGGCCAAATGGACCGATTTGCCCCGCGTGTTCGAAAAAAAACTTCGCTAGAATAAAGGCGCGAAAACCTTACTCCTGCCGTGAATGTAACGCGCAGTTTTCAATCACATCAGGCACTGTTCTTCACGGGCAGCGCCTGGGTTTGAAGACGTACTTTCGCCTCGCAGAAGAGATCGTCCGGAGCAAAGCCAGTAGATCTTTACCGACGGTGAATGGAATCAAAGAACGATACGGTATCGCCTATGCGACTGCATTCAGGATACGTAATTTGGTGCGCAAGGATCTGTCGCTAGAGAATGGCGGACTTCTCGGATGCTGTATTTGCGTAAATGAACTCGATTTCCCACAAGATATTGATCCTACGTCCGATGATTACCTTCGTTGGCTCCTCACCGTGCAACAGAGACGTCGCTGGCAGATGCTCGGAATTGAGTAAAGTAGATAGCTCGTCCACACCCTAGTTTGGCGAACTTGCCGATCGCTCTTCCGGAAGCCAAATCCTCGTCCTAATTGCCCTTCAAAGAACGATGCCAAACTCAGTACCTGGGTCCTTTGGCGTCGGTTTGTGGATGAGAAAGAAGCCACTTTGGCGCGCGAATTTGAATAGGAGGAATGGTTTCAACTTGTTGATATAAAATAAGAATTGACTCGACACGCCGCGCGATGAACGTTTCTCGGCGACCCCGCATCTCACATGGTCGATTTCACGACAGAGGTGCGGAAACAAAAAACGGCGCGCCAAACGGCGCGCCGAACAAGGCGGGGCTGATGCCCGATAACCCTTGCCAGAGTAGAGACCAAAAATGGTCCAGGCAAGCGCAATGTCGGCTCCGCAGAACGTAACAGTAGACACCTGAAAGAGTGATCTTTCGGAAACGGAGAAGTCATGCCCTACCCAATGGACTGGGACCCAACACCAGTAAAAACAAAAAAGTTGCCACCGCTTAAGGTGCCCGCTCCCCTCGGTGTTCTTCCGTACAGAGGCGCACGAAACCCCATGACACGGAACAATGCCGCGCATCGTGTTTCCCTTGCCATGTCGACGCCCGCAACAAAGGGGCAGCCGCAGATTTATCATTTTGAGTCCGAGGGTGAATTCGCGGTTGCCCTGGAAGCGTCGCTTGATCCTGACTTTCATGGATTGGAGGTTCAGCTACCACCCATCCGTTACCCATGGAGATACAACAAACGGGGATACCGCGATCACTATTTCGATCTGCGAATCACCATGAATGACGGCTACCGGATTGCCGCATACGTCAAGAACGGTAAGGGTTTGCGAACTGAGCGCGTGCAGGAAGAGATTGACGCCATTTTTTCGTGTGTCGATGACCGTTTCGCGGACGAGACCATTGTCGTGAATACAGACAATTACTCGCGCGCCCGTCGCGATAATCTGCGGCGAATGTGGTACCTTCACGGGTTGAAAAACCCGAGCGATGACGAAGCCGTTTCCGAGATTGCCCATAGAGTGTCGTTTTGGCTCATGTCGGACCTCATTGATCAATGTCCGCTTCCCCGAGTGAACGCTTGGAGGTCCTGTATGCGCCTCATCGCTCAGGGGGTTTTGGAGGCCGATTGGGATGCGGTTATCAATCGCCATTCTCGGGCCTGGCTCGCAGAATGAGCTATCGCCCCAAATATAAGGTGATCCTTGGATCGGACTTGATCCTTGACGGGCATACATGGCGCGTCGAGGCGAAAGACCGCTATGGATACCTTGTATCTGGGGCAGATGGAGAGCAGGTCATACTTGGCTACGAGAGCGTCGATCATGCGTTTGAGAACAATAAGTGTGAAGTCATCACGCCGAAGGAGGCCGAGAACCAACGACAGCTTCTGGAGTTCACAGGCGGCTTTCGCAACCTCGATCAAACTCCAGACATCGAGCAACAAAATGCGCGGGCCCGCCAAGCATTGATTATGGCTATGGACCGCCTCGAAAAAGAGGGCCAAAAGCTCACGCACCGCTATCTCGACCAGGTTCCGGTTCGCAAAGCCCTTTATCGTTCAGCAATTGAGATTTCCGGCGACGTGAGCTTGTTCGATAACGTGAACATTGGTCCTACCCGTCGAAGTAGCGACGAGCCGGAGACGGTAGTTCCCAAGGGGCGGACCTTGGCAAAGCTGCGAGAGCTATACATTCGTTTTAACCGCAATCCGGTCGTTCTGATCAACCGTCACAACAAGAAGGGCGTTCACGATCCAGAGCGCGCCTGCAAGCTATCAGAATGGCAGAAGAGCGTTGTTCGCTACATTCTCGGTGCGTTCCAGTCTCCCTCCAAAATTGATCTTGCGCGGCTTCATCGATTTGCCTGCGCGAAAATGCAGGTGCCGGAAGAAGAAGCAGTCCGGAATGTCAGGCATCCGTCGATCACCACCGTCAGAAACTGGTTGGCTGGTGTGCCTTCGCTGGCTCAGCAAATCGGCCGCAATGGACTTCGTCATACGAAAAACACGGCTGGTGGTGGCGCGACAGAAATCAGAGCTCTTCTATACGGCGAGCGTGCAGCGATGGATCAGGCGTATTTGTCTATTTTTGTCGACACGACCGGTAGGATCAAGGCGAGGATCATCAAACCTGAAGATGCAACTGAAGCTTACGAAAAAGGTGAGCTCATTAGGGTCTGGTTGCACCTTATGATCGATGTCGCTACGCGGCTTCCGCTAGGTTGGATCGTTTCAGAAACTGCGCACTCGGATCAATCCTTGGCCTTGCTGCGAATGGCGACCCGCGACAAGTCTCGTGAAGTGGTGAAGTACAAGTGCCGCCAAAAAGCCGCTCCGCCCGCTGGCCTGCTGATGACCGTTGCTGATAATGGAAGTGCGACACGGAACGGACCCGTCTACGCTGCGCAGATGGGAATGGGCACCGTTGCGCAGCTGAGCCGTACTTTCCATTCGAATGACAATACTCACATCGAACGGCTGATTGGCTCAACCGAGTGGGACGTCTTGCGTTTTGAAAAGGGCTATGTCGGTGGTCGACCAGGCGCACTTCCTGGCGCGGATCCCGTAGCGGATGCCCGTCTGACGCCGAATGATGTCATGGCGGTAATTACGCGATACCTGGTCGACGAATACGCTCATAAGGAGCACCGGGGCACAGGAATGTTCAAGGCAACTCCGTGGGAAAAATACGAGCAGACAATTGAAGAATACGGTCCAATTGAGGCTCCAAGCCCGGAAGCGCGGCGGCTGTATTTGGGTTACAAAAAGACTGTGAGTACGACGTCTAAAGGCGTTCTGTTCAGCCATTTGCCTTACAATTCGCCCGAATTACTAAAGTATCATGATGATACGCCGAAGAAGGTGAACGTGTATCTTGACCCGGATTACATTGATGAAGTCACAATCCAGCCTGTGCGCAGTAAAAAGGTTATCAAAGGCAAGCTGACCATGACGGCGCTAAAAGACCTGACCTATGAGGAGAGCCTCAGGGTGAAAGCCGATGCGGGGCAGAGAAATCCGGACAAGCGCAGGATCAATGATGAGATGGTCAGGCAAGCAATGCGTGATCGTGCTGATCTTGCTGGTGTCCTGCCAGACCCTGAATTGCCGGAAAGCTACCAGATTTTGGCAAAGCTCGAGAAGCAGAGCGAGCCTTTGATGCAGATTGGCTTCGAGCCCGATCGGTCCTATTCGAAAGCTGTGGCCCCAGGAACGATTACGAAGCGGCGTAAGCCCAAGCCCTTCGCCACCGAGAGAACAGAGGCCCAGAACGATAGTACCGATCCAGGTGTCTCTGGGCGCCTGAAACCTATCACGGAAAGCAAACTATGAGTTCGTTCATCATCCCCGAAATCGTGAATTCCGCTGAGACATTTAACGGGAAGCTTTTTCCTCTTCGACGTGCCGCGCAGCTTGAAAGAGCGTTCGCTGAAATGTTCAGTCGTCACTTGGGAAACCTTCGAGGAGGGGACTACTTCGAATCCGAGGTGTTGGTCGTCACGGGGAGAAGTGGCGCTGGCAAGTCTACGGAGATCATGAACCTCCTCAAGAACTTCAATACTAGCGGTGCGATGCTCCCCAACGGCCAACCTGCTCGCATGGCCGCTTGTGAACTCAACCGTAGGGACAACTGGAAGGTCCTTGGTCAGAAGACCCTCACGAACATAGGCCATCCTTTGTCCGATAGGGCACGCCTTACTCAGCCCGAAACTTGGGCCCGCGTTGTACAGCAGGGAGAGGAGCACGGCGTCATCGGTATAAACTACGATGAAATGCAGCATATCCTTGCCGGCAAGAGTGAAGAAGCGCTCGAGGCCGAACTCGACTCCTTCAAGTCAATTCTGAAGTCCAAACGCTGGCCATTCTTGCTCATCCTATCTGGACTACCGGAGATCAGCGAACCAGTGCGCGTGTTCGAGCAGCTTTGTCGTAAAGTTACCTACATCCATTTCGAGGATATCGACTACGATAAGGAAGAGATCACTGTGCAGGAAATCGTGACAAGTTATGCGATGAAGGTCGGCCTTCAGGTCGACGATGACCTGAACACGCGAGACTTCATCCATCGCCTGACCACTGCGGCTGCGTTTCGGTGGGGTCTTGTCTGCGAGATCACGACCAAGGCAGTCGAACGTGCCTTAGTCGCACAGTCACCGCATCTGACGAAAGATCACTTTGTTGATGCGTGGGTCATGAAGACAAATGTGAACAGGGCAGCTACGCCCTTCACACATGATAACTACGCGACGTTGTTCCGCGGGGAGCAACCGTTCCACGCTTCCCTCACCAACTAAATCGGCCCCCGATTAGATCTGACAAGAACCCGCGCCTGGCGCGGGTTTTTTCGTTCTTGACGCGGGCTCCCAACTTTTTTCGATTTTTTCAAATTTTTTTCTGCGCATGCTTCTGGTTGGCTGCGCATGCTTCATGTTTTCCGCCGTCTTGGAGTGGTGGAAAAAAGTGGCGTACGTTCAGAGTCCTACTCATTTGCTTGTCAGAGCGGTATCGTTCTCCTGCGCACGCTTCTGCGTTTTCTTGCTCCGCCTGTAACCGCAGAAGCGCGCGCTGACTTGCGCCGTGACAGGGTGCCGCCATGACCCGGTCTGAGGGCCGACTGAGATTGGCCGCCGGATATTCTGTGCGGCGAACGATCCGACTTCTTTAGCGGGGCAAACTCGAATATCTGACCCGAACTCGTCGGGGAGACGGTCGGCGGCTTACTCCACGCCGACCTGTCCCCGATAGTCTCTGGGGCTGACATCATAGGTGTTCCGAAACACCGTCGAGAAGTTCTGCATGTTCGAGAACCCGTATTTGTAGGCAAGTTCGCTGATGGACTGGCTCTGGAATCGTGGGTCCTTGAGATCCGATGCGACGCCCTCTAACCGCATGCGCCGGATGAACGTGCTGATCGACTCGCCTTCCTTTGCGAAGATGTCGTTGAGGCGTCGAACAGACATTCCAACCTCTTTTGCGACGCGAGTTCGATCCAGGTCCGGTTCGCCAAGATTGGTGCGGACATAGGACTTCGCGCGCAAAATCACGTGCTGTTCGGGCGATGACAGTTCGATCTTTTCGGCACTATGGGCGGCAAGGCCCGTCGCGATCAAATCGATCAAAGTATCCTGAAGCAGCGATTGCAGCACTGGGTTGGACGAATTGACATGCTCGGAAAAGGCCAGGATGTTCTCGCGCACCAATTTGCCCATGCCGGACTGCCCATCAATCCGCCGCGCGGTCAGCAGTTCGGCATTGGGCAATCGTTCGACCAGCTTGGCGGACGGCAGTTGAACGACGGTCTGGCTGAAGCCATCGGCCAGTTCCAGCGCGTAGGGGTCAGCGCTTGAGTAGAGAGCCATGTCCCCGGTGCGCAGCACCGCTGTTTTCCCAAATTGGGTCACCCGCGCCGATTCGGCGGTTTGCAGGCTCAGCAGGAAGGAGGCATCCGTCGCGCCGCTGATATCGCGTTTGCGGCGCTTCACCTTGTGCGACTGTCCCGCCACCTTTGATATCGACAGAACCGAATGGCGCGCGATTTCGATCAGGCCTTTGAAATTGCGCCCCTTCGGAGCCTCGCACCCAAGCTGCACGTAGCTGTCACATACCGCGTCGCGCCAATAGGCAAAGCGATCGGTGGCGGCAACATCGTCCGTGTCATACCGGGTCTGAAGGTCCATCTCATATGTTCCGAAAATGCGTCGATCTTGCCCAAAACCTAGATCAATCAAGGCGTGATGGTACAAAAAGGCAAGTTTTTCCGCCCATATCCAAAAGCAGCGGCGCCCTTTGATTGGCAGAGTTCGTCCAGACCGAAGGAGGATCCCATGACACAATCGAAAGTCGCAGCCGTCCAAGCGGCGCCCTGTTTTCTGGACCTGGACGCGGGCGTCGACAAGGCCATTGGCCTTATCGAGGAAGCGGCAAAGAATGGCGCCAAACTGATCGCGTTCAGCGAAACCTGGCTTCCCGGATACCCGAACCATATCTGGCTTGGTCCCGTCGCCTGGCAGATGCAGTTCGTTGGCCGGTATTTCGACAACTCCATCGAAGCCGGCAGCGCGCAGGAAGCACGCCTTTCCAAAGCCTGCCGGGACAACAATATCCAGCTTTCGATGGGGTGTTCAGAGCGGGATGGCGGGTCGCTCTACATCGCGCAATGGCATTTTGACGAGAACGGCGTGGTCGTGAACCGCCGCCGCAAGCTGAAGCCAACCCATGTCGAACGCACCGTGTACGGCGAAGGGGACGGGTCCGACCTGACCGTGGTGGACACGTCCATCGGTCGCGTGGGTCAACTTGCCTGTTGGGAGCATCTTCAACCGCTGTCGAAATACGCGATGTATGCCCAGAATGAGCAAATCCACTGCGCCGCCTGGCCAAACCTCGCCCTCTACGAAGGGACGGCCTATGCCTTGGGTCACCAGGTCAACAACGCCGCGTCGATGATCTATGCGGTCGAAGGCTCCTGCTTTGTATTGGCACCGTGCTCTCTTGTGACCAAGGACATGCAAGATCTGCTCTGTGAGGGGAACCCAGAGAAAGAGGCGCTGTTCCCGGTCGGCGGCGGCTACACCGCGATCTATGCGCCGGATGGGTCCGAGATTGGCAAGCGGATTCCGCATGACCAAGAAGGCATCATGTACGCCGATATTGACCTGCACATGATTGGCTATGCCAAAGCGGCAGCCGACCCGGCTGGCCACTATGCCAAACGTGACAGCACGCGCCTGCTGATCAACCGCAAAAAGCAGAGCGCGGTTGTGAACTTCGACGGTGCCTCCGGCTGGGAAGAAGTGGTGGAGCAGCGGGCCGATACCTCGCTCGAAGCAGCCCAATAGGACTACCGACCTGAAAACGGCGGCGCTTTGACCGCGCCGCCTTTCCGAAAGTCGAACGATCCGGGAGAAAACGATGCCCACACCTGACGAATTCTATACGCGGGCGCAGCGTGCCCTGCAGGTTGATGCCCAACATGATAAACTGTCCGCCGTCGTCGTTCACGCGATTGTCCGGGACGCGCTGGAAGAGATCCATACGGACTATATCAACAGCCGCGATTACTTCTTCCTGTCCACCGTGGACGGAAGCGGGATGCCGACAGTGTCTTACAAGGGCGGCGATGTCGGCTTTGTTAAAGTCATGGGCGCCAATCGGCTGATTTTCCCAAATTACGATGGCAACGGCATGTGGCTGTCGATGGGGAACATCAATGATGCGGCCAATGTTGGCATGTTGTTCATGGATATGGTTACGCCGTGGCGCATTCGGGTACAGGGCAACGCGAAGATCTCTAAGGATCCCGACCTGATGGCGCTGTTCCCGGGCTGTAATATGGTCGTGGATGTCGACATCACGGTCGTGTTCCAGAACTGCGCCCGCTACATCCACAAGCATACGCGGGTCGAAACCTCCGCATATGTACCGGACACGGACGGGAACCAGCCATTCCCCGCGTGGAAACGCATAGAGCCGCTGCAACCCTTCCTTCACCCAGATGATCAAGGAAAAGCCGAAAGCGAAGGCGGCACGATCACCGAGGAAGAGTACCTGGAAAGGGTCGCTCAAGGCACATCATAAGAGCTTTGGTCGCGTGACCGCCGACAGGATGGCAGGGCGGGCAAATGCCGTGAAACCGACAGACCGCTTTGACGGGGGCGGCCGCGCGATGTCTGGCCACCTTGGGGACCGCTTGGGTGTCCTGGTCCGATGCAGACTTTGGTACTTGCCGGAGCTTCCGCCGGGCAGTATTTGGCCGCGCCTGAGCACGGGGCGCCATGCCCGGGCTGGCGCCTTAGCCAGGCCAAAGCACCGTGCTGGGGTGGAATTGGGACCAGGCGAACCAGAACGCCTCGTGGCTGGGCAACGGACTGCCGTCCATTTGCGTGGCGCGCAGGCCGCCTGCGTCCAGGACGAGGCGGACGTTCTGGGACGCCACCCCGCCGCCCGCGCGCAGGGTTTCCAAGGCCCGGGCCCGGGGAAACGCGATGGGTTGGCCGGACGGGGTGATGACACCCACAACGTCTTCTTGGACGGGCAAGCGCGGGTCGACATCGCCGATGGGGAAGATCGGGCCGTTGGCATCCCGCCCGTTGCGGAAGTCGAAGTCGCGGCCCAGGGCCAGGTGTTCGGCCAGGACGGTTGTCTGGGGATGCGCGGCCTTCCAGGCGCCCCACTGGGTCGTCACGACGCTGGCTTGGCGCAGGACAACGCCTTTTTCCGCCAAGGGCCCCGTCACCGCGTTGCCATGGAAAGTGTCGAAGACGGAATTGCTGGTGATGTCGTACATTACCTTGTTGGACCGGATCAGCAGGCCGGTCGTGCGCAGGACCGGACGTTCGACCCCTGGCGGCACATCGTCCGTGAAATACGCCTGCGCCGCGCCGCATAGGGTGCAATAGGGGATGCCCAGGTCGCGCCCACCAAGGGTGTCGTTAACCATCTCTCGCACCTCCATGATCTGGCGCGGATAGGCGCGGTATTCGCCGTTGACTTCGATTCCGAAGACGATGTCATCGTCGTCGAGCCAGGTGGCGTCCTCGGCAGAGGTGACCTCCGGGTTGTCGGCGGCGGGGATGCAGTTGCAGCGCTGATCGGTCTGGTCGTAGGGGCGCGCGTCGATGGGAACCCCGCCCCAACTGACGAAACGCCAGTCAATGTCGCCTTCCACGAACAACGCGTCCCACCCGGGCAGCGCATTGGTGAAGATGGCGCGTTTGGCGGAAAGGTAGTTTGGCGGCGCGGGGATTTCCCAGGCCATGAGGTGATCGGTCATGTCGGACCAAGGGTCGCGCCGGTCCAGGGACTTGCCCAGCAAGGTACCGGCGGCGTTGGCCAGATCATCGGCATAGCCCGCCTGCCAAGCGAAACGCATCAGGTCGCTGATCGGCCAGGCAAGGCGCGGGTCGCCTGAGGCCGCGATCACGGCGAGGGCGTCGTCATGGGCCGGGCTCCAGACGGTGCGAGAGACGCTGCCGACGGGAGCGATGCTGCCTTGGAAGACAACGCGGGCCGCCGCGGCGAGGTCGTCGGACAGCGGGCCAGAGGGGACGGGCGGCGGGGCGCCATAAACCTCCAACACGTAGGCTGGAACTGCGGTTTGCGCCTGGCTCTGCGGGGCGAGGGTGCCCGCGGCAAGGAGGAGTGCGAGGCTGAGCCCGGCATGGCGGAACGTGATCGGCATGGACATCCCCTGAGCAGCATTTTCGAGGCATCGAAGCAGCAGGGGCGGCGTTTGCCCAATGACAAAGACGTGTTTGCAATAACGGTTCCGTGTGCGCAGCGATGCGGGGGCACGGGACGCGCCCAAAGGGTCGGAGGCGGAGGTGGAGGTCACGCCGGCGGCGTTGGCCTAAGCCGCAGACGAGGCCGCAATCGGGGCGCAGGCGGCGCCGTGGACCAACGGTGCATTGGCCCAGTTTGCGCCGTCTTACTGACCGCTCGTGCCAGTCTGTCTGCCGCCGTTGCCGGGGGTCAGCGGCAGCACGCCCGGCTGATTTGGAACTCCGCGCGCGCCACGGTCCCATTGGTGACCCCGCCGAAAACGCGGCTGCGCCTGATCTGACGACACAGGCACGGCCGGGTGGGGAGGCGTTCAGCCTGCGGCGCGGGCCTGGCGCTTCCGCTCATGGGGGTCGAGATAGCGTTTGCGCAGGCGGATGGCGTTGGGCGTGACTTCGACCAGTTCGTCATTGTCGATATAGGCGATGGCCTCCTCTAGCGACATCTTGACGGGCGTCGTCAGGCGCACCGCTTCGTCAGAGCCGGACGCGCGGACGTTGGTGAGTTTCTTGCCCTTCAGGGGGTTCACTTCCAGGTCGTTGTCGCGGCTGTGCTCTCCGATGATCATGCCCTGATAGACCTGTTCCTGGGCGCCGATGAAGAACTTGCCGCGGTCTTCTAGGTTCCAAATGGCATAGGCGACGCTGACGCCATCCTCCATGGAGATCAGAACCCCCGCGCGCCGACCCGGGATGGCGCCTTTGTAAGCAGCCCATTCATGGAACACGCGGTTCATCACGCCAGTGCCGCGCGTGTCAGTGAGGAATTCGCCGTGATAGCCGATCAGGCCCCGCGACGGCACATGCGCAATGATACGGGTTTTGCCAGCACCTGCGGGCTTCATCTCCACCAACTCGCCCTTACGGGTGCCGGTGATCTTTTCGATGACAGTGCCGGAATAGTCGTCATCCACGTCAATGGTCACTTCTTCGACAGGCTCTAGCCGTTGACCACCGTCTTCCCGGAACAGAACCTGGGGGCGAGAGATGCTGAGTTCGAACCCCTCCCGGCGCATGTTTTCAATCAACACGCCCATTTGGAGTTCGCCACGGCCCGCAACCTCGAAGGCCTCGCCGCCTGGCGTGTCGCTGACTTTGATGGCGACGTTGGTTTCCGCCTCTTTCATCAGGCGGTCGCGGATGACGCGGGACTGCACCTTTTTGCCATCGCGGCCCGCAAGGGGGCTGTCGTTGATGCCGAAAGTGACGGTGATGGTGGGCGGGTCGATGGGCTGCGCGGGCAGGGGCACGTCGATGGACGTATCGCAGAGCGTGTCGGCCACGGTGGCCTTGGACATGCCCGCGATGGTGACGATGTCACCGGCCTCGGCCAATTCGATCGGTTGCTGTTGCAGGCCACGGAAGGCGAGGATCTTGGTGGCGCGGAATTGCTCGATCTTGGTGCCTTCGCGGCTGAGCGCGTGGATCGTTTGACCCGCCTTCAGGGTGCCGGACTCGACCCGGCCGGTAAGGATGCGCCCGATGAACGGGTCCGCGCCCAGCGTTGTGGCCAACATGCGGAAGGGTTTGTCCTTGTCGGTGATCTGCTTGGGCGCGGGCACATGGTCCACGATCAAGTCGAACAGCGCATCGAGGTTTTCGCGCGGGCCCTCCAACTCCATATCCGCCCAACCCGAACGACCGGAGGCGTACATGGACGGGAAGTCCAACTGGTCGTCATCGGCGCCTAGATTGGCGAAAAGGTCGAAGCATTCGTCCAGCGCGCGGTCCGGTTCTGCGTCGGGTTTATCCACCTTGTTCAGCACCACGATGGGGCGCAGGCCCAGGGCGAGCGCCTTGGAGGTGACGAATTTGGTCTGGGGCATGGGGCCTTCTGCGGCATCCACCAATAGGACGACGCCGTCGACCATGGACAGGATGCGCTCCACCTCGCCGCCAAAATCGGCGTGACCGGGCGTGTCCACGATGTTGATGCGCGTGCCCTTCCATTCGACGCTGGTGGCCTTGGCCAGGATGGTAATGCCGCGTTCGCGTTCCAGGTCGTTGCTGTCCATGGCCCGTTCGGACACGGCTTCGTTGGCGCGGAAGACGCCGGATTGTTTGAGCAGCTCATCCACCAGCGTGGTCTTGCCGTGGTCAACGTGGGCGATGATCGCGATATTGCGCAGGTCCATGGAGTCCGCCTTGGCATACGGGGAGGTTGCGGGGGCGTTACCGTGCATCTGCAGAAAAGGCTAGGGGGAAGGGGCGGTCTGGTTGAACGGGTCCGCCCGCGGCGTGTCTGTGACGGCGGGTTTGCCCTCTTTTGTCTGTGTGATCCCCGTGGCATCCCTTGGGCGGAGGAGATCCAAAATGCGTCACATCTTGCTTGCTGTGTGTTTGGCCAGTCCCGCGGCGGCGTTCGAAATCCCGGCGCAGGTGACCGATGACGCCTATCGAGCGACCGACCCGGCGCAGGTTGCATGGGGGCGGCTGTTGTTTTGGGACCCGATCCTGTCGGGCAACCAGAATATCAGCTGCGGGACATGTCATCATCCGAAGTTCGGCACCGGCGATGGGCTGAGCCTGGGTCTGGGCGAAGGGGGCGTGGGCGTGGGGCCGGACCGCGTCTTGGACCCGAAGAACCCGCCCGAGCAACGCATCCCCCGCAATGCACCGGCGCTGTGGAACCTGGGCGCCCATGAATTCACAGTGCTGTTCCATGATGGCCGGATCGAGGAGACAGAGGACGGCCTGCGCACGCCCATGGGGCCTGAAATGGTTGCCGGATTCGACACGCTGTTGTCGGCGCAAACGATGTTTCCGGTGCTGTCTGCCGATGAGATGGCCGGGCATTATTCAGAGAACGCGGTGTCCCGCGCGGTGCGTCAGGGTCTCATCACCGGAGAGCGCGGGGCCTGGGACCTGTTATCGGCGCGGGTGCGGGCCATTCCCACATATGTCGAGATGTGGAAGGCGGCATTTCCAGGCGATGACCGGTTGGACTTTACGGATATCTCCGACGCCATTGGCGCCTTTGTGGAAGCGGAATGGCGGTCGGACACGGCGCCGTTCGACGCGTGGTTGCGGGGGGAGGCGGTTTTGGCGCCGGACGCCCTGCGCGGGGTGGAGGTGTTCTATGGCGCGGCGGGCTGCGCGGCCTGTCACGGGGGGCCGTTCCAGACGGATCACGGTTTCCATGCCATGGGCCAGCCGCAGCTTGGCCCCGGCAAGGCGGCGCGGTTCGAGACCCATGCGCGCGATGACGGGCGGCTGCGGGTGACCGGTGCAGAGGCCGATCGCTTTGCCTTTCGCACGCCAAGCCTGAGGAACGTAACGCAGACGGGGCCTTGGGGCCATGCGGGGGCCTATGCCGACCTGCGCGCCTTCATCCGCGACCATGCGGCGCCGCGCGGGGCGCTGCGTCGCTATGGGCGGGATGTGGTGTTGCCAGAGATGGATGTGGAAGATTGGCGTATCTTGGATGACCCCGAGCAAGTGACGGCCCTTGCCGCCGCCGTCACCGGGCCGGACCGCGTTCTGACCGAGCAGGAGATGGACGCGGTGATGGCGTTTCTGGCGGCGCTGACGGATCCGGTTGCGTTGCAGGGGCGGCTTGGGGTGCCCGCGCAGGTGCCCAGCGGGCTGCCAGTGGATCGGTAAGGGGGCCCTGCCCCCGTCGCCTATCGGCGACTCCCCCGGAGGTATTTTGGGCCAGATGACATCAGGGGTCGGACCGTGTTGGGGGGCGTGAGGGTTACTCCGGCAGGGTGATGCGGTATGCGCCTGCGGTCAGGGTTTGCCACGGCGTGGTTTGGCCGTCGGGCCAAGTGATGCGGATGTCGGCCTGTCGGGCCGGGCCAAGGCCGAAATGGAGGGGGCGGACCGCGCCCCCGGCATGGCCGCCGCCGAGGGTCTGTTCCTGCAATTGGAGGCCGTCTTCGGTGCGAAGTTCGACCCACGCGCCGATGGCGGCCCGGTTGCCGCCCGATTGGTCCAGCGTAAGGGTGAGGGCGTTGCCCGAAGGCGTCGTGTTGCGCCAGATTTGAAGGGGGGCGCGGCGGTTGACGACGACCAGATCCAAGCGGCCGTCGCCGTCGAGGTCCGTGAGGGACGCCCCGCGGGACCGGTGCGGGGACGCGACGCCGGCTTGGACCGAGACCTCTCGGAACGTTCCGCCGTCGTTGAGGAGCAGATTGTTGGGGTCGGCCATGGCCATGCTGGGCATTTGGTCCACATTGCCCTTGGCGATGAACAGATCTGCGTCACCGTCATTGTCCACATCCGCCCATTCCGCGTGCCAACCGGTGGAGGGGCGACCATCGTCGCCCGTATGGGGCCGCTGCGCGAAGGACCCGATGGAGAAAGGCGCCATTTGATAGCCGGTGTCTGTCGACAAAAGGGTCAGCTGGTCGCCCATGGAGGTCAACATCAGATCCGGACGACCGTCGCCGGTGATGTCGCGTGAGGCGATGCCCATGCCCCAGATGGACGGCGCGTCGAAGCCGTCGGCGGGGCCCAAGAAGCGGTTCTTCGTAAGGTCCCAGATCTGCTCCGCCCCGCCGCGCACGTAGTAATGCCGGTCGTTCGACAGGCGCAGGGTCGCGGCGCCGTCGCGATCCTCGTCCGAGAAGAGGACCGACAGGGCGCAAAAACCCGGTGTGAGGGTCGTGGCCCTGTAGCCGGTGGCCGACGGGCGCAGGAGCAGATTGTCGTCGCACGCCTCGAACGGGCCATCGGGATCGGCGCGGTCCACGTAATTGCCGAAGGCAAGGGTCGGGCGCTCCGTCCCTTCCCACGTGGCGGAAAAGGCCGTCGTCCAGGCATCGCCGCCATCGGGAATGCCGAAGTCATGGGGGGTAAAGCCGCAGGCGCCGTCACCGCGCAGGGTCAGGTTGGGGCCGACCCGCAGGATCACCAGGTCAAGGGGGCCATCGGCGTCAAGGTCAAGGGCATAGACGCCCGTCGCCCCGGTGATATCGGGGAAGGCAGCTTGGGTGAACTGCATGCCGCCGCCATTGGCCAGCAATGTCATGGGGGACGTGCCACCGGCGGCCAAAATTTCGGGCAAGCTGTCGCCATTGCAGTCGAACACGGCGACGCCGCCGCCCACGAAATGCTCCCACCCGCCGGAATAGACATGATCCACGGGCAGGGGGACGGCCTCGAACTGAGGGTCGGACAAAGCGGGCGCCGCGGCCAAGAGGAAGGCGACGACGGCCCTCATTGGATCAGCTTGGCAGTGGCGTCGGACAAGGCCAGGGCCGCGGCGCCGCGGGCCCAGACCAGATCGTCCCACGCATGGACTTCGATGGGCGGGGGGTTGGTCAAGGTGGAACTGGCGACGCCCGCCAGAATGTCTTCGGCGAAGAGGTAGTCATAGCGCAGGCGGCTGCCGGAGAGAATGATCCGAGAGGGATCGAACAGGTTCGCGACATTGGCCAGGCCCAGGGCCAGATACTTGCCCGCGCGCACAAAAATCGCCTGGGCAGAGGCGTTGCCGCCCTTGGCCTCGGCATAGAGCGCCTCGAGCACGCCGTCGCGGGGGGGCAAGGTGCCGCTGAGCGCGACGGCAGCTTCGCGGACCAGGGCGTAGTCGGCCACATACGCCTCCAGGCAGCCGCGCTGGCCGCAGCGGCACAAGGCGCCGTCCAATTGCACTTTGATATGCCCCAGTTCCATCCCAAGGCCGCGGGTGCCGCGATAGGTTTGATGGTCCACGACCAGGCCCATGCCGACGCCATATTCGATGGTGACCACGGCAAAGTCAGACAGGCGGCGGCCTTTGCCAAACCAGTGTTCGGCCATGGTGAGGACGTTGGCATCGTTGTCGATGGCGACCGGCAGGTCCAACGTGTCAGACAGCAAATCCCGGACGGGGACATCCCGTTCTTGCAGAAGGGGGCACCACTTCACGGCCCCAGCGGAATGGTCCACCAAACCCGGCAGGCCAAGACCCAGGCCGACGACATCCGCGCGGCTTGTCTGTGCATCGTCCAGCAAGAGGGAGACCAAGCGCGCCATTTCCGACATGAGGTGGGTGGCAGAGCGGTCGGTGCCATCGCGCGCCATGCTGGCGGAGGCGACGGGCCGGCCCGCCAGATCCACCAAGACGGCTGTGTGTTCCAAATCGCTGGCCTTCAGCCCGATCACATAAGCGCGCCCCGGCACCACGGCCAGGGTCACGGGCGGGCGACCGCGCCCCGTATAAACGGCGTCTTCGGGCAGTTCTTGCAACAGGCCGGTCCCCAGAAGCTCCGACACCAGTGGCGTGACAGCGCCCGCGCTGACGCCAAGGTCCTTGGCCAGGGCGGCCCGGTTGATGCGGCCATGGGCGCGCACCCGTTCATACAGCTGTTGGCGCAGGGGCATTTGCCCGCCGCCTGCGCCTTTGCGCAGGGGTCCGCAGCCGCCGCTGGGCGGCAAGTCGCTGTTCCGCGTCAATGGATCGAAGCCCATTACTTTAGCCTGCCAAGTAAAATTCTGCGTATACGGACAAAAATCGCATGAATTCCCGTCCTCCCACCCAAGACTAGATCAAAATTTCACCCGATAGGTCAAATTAATTTTGACAGCTAAAGAAAAAAGAAGTTCAATCTGGGATCAGCACCCGACTCAGATCGGCGGGCGCATGATCCTATGGGAGGAAAATATGAAAAAGATGATGATGACGGCAGCCGCCGTCACGCTGAGCTTTGCCGGGTCCGTGTTGGCCGACGGCCATGCACCCGTGGTTGGTGTGTCCTGGTCCAATTTCCAGGAAGAACGGTGGAAGACCGACGAAGCCGCGATCAAAGCTGCGTTGGAAGCAGCGGGGGCGTCCTATATTTCTGCGGACGCGCAGTCGTCGGCGTCCAAGCAGTTGTCGGACGTCGAAAGCCTGATTGCCCAAGGCGCCGATGCGCTGATCATTCTGGCACAAGACGCGCAGGCCATCGGCCCCGCCGTGGACGCCGCCGATGCCGAGGGCATTCCAGTGGTCGGCTATGACCGCCTGATCGAAGACAGCCGCGCCTTCTATCTGACGTTCGACAACGTCGAGGTCGGCCGGATGCAAGCGCGCGCCGTGCTGGAGGCGCAGCCCGAAGGCAATTACGTGATGATCAAAGGATCGCCCACCGACCCGAACGCAGACTTCCTGCGCGGGGGCCAGCAAGAGGTCCTGCAGGAGGCCATTGACGCGGGCAAGATCACCATCGTGGGCGAGGCCTATACCGATGGCTGGCTGCCAGCGAACGCGCAGCGCAACATGGAGCAGATCCTGACCGCCGCGGACAACGCGGTTGACGCGGTTGTGGCGTCCAACGATGGCACCGCCGGCGGTGTTGTTGCCGCGTTGACGGCGCAGGGCATGGACGGCATCCCGGTGTCCGGCCAGGACGGCGACCATGCCGCACTGAACCGCGTCGCATTGGGCACGCAAACCGTGTCCGTCTGGAAAGACGCGCGCGAGCTTGGCAAGGCCGCCGGTGAGATCGCCGTGGCTTTGGCCAGCGGCACCGCCGCCGCCGATGTGGACAGCGCGCAATCCTGGACGTCGCCCGGCGGCACCGACATGACCGCCATCTTCCTGGCGCCCGTGCCGATCACCAAGGACAACCTGTCCGCCGTAACCGATGCAGGCTGGATTACCGTTGACGCGCTCTGCCAGGGTGTGTCCGGCGGCCCGGCGCCTTGTAGCTAAGCCATACTGGCTTGGGCCGCGCTGCCCCGTTCGGGTGTCGGCGCGGCCCCCATCCCTGGCCACCCTGTTCGGGCCTCTCTCCATGTCGCAATCCCCTTTAGAACGCTTGACGCGCAAAGGCTTGGCCCATGGCCGCATGGCGTTGCGTCGGATCAAGCCGCGCACGCCCGCCCTCGCCGTGGAAGGCAATCGCCGGATGGTGATGGGTGAGTTGGAGGCCGTGACCTTGGCCGATGGCATCGATGGCTGGCTGCACCCGCCTGCATCGATCCTGACGCTGCATCTGCTGGGACAGGTGCCCTTCGGCCCGGTTGTCGAAATCGGGGTTTATCTGGGCAAATACCTGTCGATCCTGCGGGCCGGTATGGGGGAGACTTGTCGCATCGTGGGCTATGACATTTTTGACCAGGCCCAAGCGCCCTTGGTGGAACGTACCCTGGCGGGCGCCTTTGGGACCTTGGGCAATGTGGCCTTGTTCCAACTGGACAGTACGACCCTGACCGCGGACCGCGTGCGCGAGGATTGCGGCGGGGCGCCGGTGTTCATGTCCATCGATGGCAGCCATGAGGCCGGGCCGGTCCTGTCGGACATGCGGCTGGCCGACGCGGTTCTGGATGCCGAAGGGATCGTCGCCATGGATGACGTGCTCAACCCCCTGGCCCTGGGTGTAAACGAGGGCGTTGCCCGATACCTAAGCGGGCCGAACCCTGATCTGGTGCCTTTCGCTTATGCCGCCAACAAAATGTTCTTCTGCCGCGCGGACATCCATGCCGCGCGCCTGGAAGAGGCCACCGCGTATCTAGACAGCCGGGGGGATGACCCGTCCTTCCCCGTCTATGCCCAGATGAAACGCCAGAATGATCCGTCCCGACGCGCCTTCTTTGGCGTCGATGTCCTTATCGCTGCAGGCTGACATCTCAGCCTTGCTTGCCCGACCCGGAGACCGCCATGACCGATGCCGCCGCGCCGACCCCTGCCCCGCCCAAGGGCCTTGCCGCGCTTGAGATCGACACAAGACTGCTTGGCATGATTGGGGCTTTCGTCCTCATCGCGCTCGCGTTCCACTTGGCCTCGGACGGGCGGTTCATCACACCGCGCAACCTGTTTAACTTGACGATCCAGACGGCCTCGGTCGCGATCATGGCGACGGGGATGGTGTTCATCATCGTGACCCGTCACATTGATTTGTCGGTGGGGTCGGTGTTGGCCACATGCTCGGCTGTGATGGCCATGGTGCAGACGGCGGTGATGCCGGATTGGCTGGGCTTTGGCCTGGGGCACCCCATGACGGCCTGGGTCGCGATCCTGTTCGGTTTGGCCGCGGGCGGAGTCATCGGGGCATTCCATGGCTATCTGGTCGGGTATTTGGCCATTCCGGCGTTCATCGTGACCCTGGGCGGGTTGCTCGTGTGGCGGAACGTGGCCTGGTATCTGACAAGCGGGCAGACGATCGGGCCCCTGGACGGGACATTCCAGAAATTCGGCGGGATCAACGGCACGTTGGGCGTCACGGGCAGTTGGGTTCTGGGCCTATTGGCGGCTGCCGCGACCATCTGGGCGCTGTGGTCCGCCCGGCGCGGCAAAATCAGCCATGGCTTCCCGGTAAAGCCGCTGTGGGCCGAAGGGGTGGTGGCTGCCGTTTCGGCCGGTGGAATTCTGGGCTTTGTCGCCCTGTTGAACGCCTATTCCGTACCCGTGCGGGTCTTGCAAAGGCGCTTTGACGCGCAGGGCCTCACCATGCCCGAGGGCTATACCGAAGGCTACGGCGTGCCCATTTCGGTGGTGCTGCTGATCGCGGTGGCCATCGTGATGACCATCATCGCCAAGCGGACCCGGTTTGGGCGCTATATCTTTGCCACTGGGGGCAACCCCGACGCGGCAGAGTTGTCGGGCATCAACACGCGGATGCTGACGGTAAAGATCTTTGCGTTGATGGGCATCCTGTGCGCGATTTCGGCGGTGGTGGCCTCGGCCCGTTTGACCAACCATTCCAACGATATCGGGGTGCTGGACGAGCTGCGCGTGATCGCCGCCGCCGTGATTGGGGGCACGGCGCTAAAGGGGGGGATCGGGACCATCTATGGCGCGATCATCGGGGCCCTGATCATGCAATCGCTGCAATCGGGCATGGCCATGGTGGGCGTGGACGCGCCGCTTCAGAACATCGTCGTGGGCACGGTCCTGGTGGCCGCCGTCCTGATCGACATTTGGTATCGTAAGCGCACGGGGGCACGGGACTGATGGTGGAACGCACAGGAACGCCGCTGGTTGAGTTGGAAGACATCTCGATCTCGTTCGGTGGCATTCGCGCCGTGGATCACGTGTCGCTGGACTTGTACCCGGGCGAAGTCGTCGGCCTGCTTGGCCATAACGGCGCGGGGAAATCGACGCTGATCAAGATCCTGTCGGGCGCCTATCAGCGCGATGGCGGCACCATCCGCATCGACGGGCAGGAGGCAGACATCAAGTCGCCCGCCGACGCGCGCCGCTACAACATCGAGACGATCTACCAAACGCTGGCATTGGCCGACAATCTGCCCGCACCGGCGAACTTGTTCTTGGGGCGGGAACTGACCACGGCCGTTGGCCTGGTGGATGACGCCAGAATGGAAGCGGAGACGCGCAAGATCATGGCGCGCCTCAACCCCAACTTCCGCAAGATCAATGAACCGGTCAGCGCCCTCTCTGGGGGCCAGCGACAGTCCGTGGCCATCGCCCGCGCCGTCTAT
The DNA here is from genome assembly GCA_039817645.1 of Pseudomonadota bacterium. GTDB lineage: Bacteria > Pseudomonadota > Alphaproteobacteria > Rhodobacterales > Rhodobacteraceae > Jannaschia. Next base: position 21,000 of record JBCBVM010000009.1, read on the forward strand.
TTCAACGCGCGGATCCTGATCATGGATGAGCCGACGGCCGCGCTTGGCGTCCATGAGACCAAGATGGTGGCGGACCTGATCCAAGAGTTGAAGGCCCAGGGTTTGGGCATTTTCCTCATCTCCCACGACACGCGGGAGATGATGGAGCTGTGCGACAGGGTGTCGGTGATGAAGAACGGCCAGATGGTCGGAACGGAGCGGGTGGAGGATGTGACCGAAGATGACATCCTCAGCATGATCATCTTGGGCAAGAACCCGAAGGCGGCGGCCTAATGTATCTGGGCCTTGACCTGGGCACGTCGTCGTTGAAGGCGCTGGTGGTGGATGAGGATCAACGGATCCGTGCCGAGGCGACGGCGCCGTTGACGGTCGCGCGCCCGCACTCGGGCTGGTCGGAACAGGACCCAGCATCCTGGATCACGGCCTGTGCCGCGGCGGTCGGGGCGCTGGACTGCGACAAGACGGCGATCCGGGGCATCGGTTTGGCCGGGCATATGCACGGGGCCACATTGGTGGGGGCGGACGGGCGCGCATTGCGGCCCTGCATGTTGTGGAACGACACGCGCGCCGCCGCCCAGGCCGCGGATTTGGACGATACAAAGGGACGCGAGGTGACGGGCAATATCGTGTTCCCCGGCTTCACCGCCCCCAAAATGGCCTGGGTCCAAGCGGAGGAGGGTGGCGTGGCCGCGGCGTGCCGGAAAATCCTTCTTCCAAAGGATTTTCTGCGCCTGTGGCTGACCGGGGAGGCGGTGTCCGAGATGTCGGATGCGGCTGGAACGGCTTGGCTGGACACGGGCGCGCGGGATTGGTCCGGGGCGCTTTTGGCACGCCAGGGCCTGACGGGGGACCATATGCCCCGTCTGGTCGAAGGGTCCGAGGTTTCCGGGGCGCTGCGGGCAGAGGTCGCCGCCGAACTGGGCCTGCGTGCGGACATCCCCGTGGCTGGTGGGGCGGGCGACAATGCCGCGGCGGCCATCGGGACCGGCGCTGTCACGCCTGGGCAGGGGTTCGTCAGTTTGGGCACCTCGGGCGTGCTTTTCGTGTCCTCTGCCGCGTTCCAGCCCGATGCGGACAGTGCGGTGCACACGTTTTGCCACGCAGTCCCAAACACCTGGCACCAAATGGGTGTGATCCTGTCGGCGACCGATAGCCTGGAATGGGCCGCACGCGTCACGGGGCGGTCTGCGGCGGAACTGTCCATTGGGGATATGACGGCGCCGGGTCGCGCGCTGTTCCTGCCCTATCTGGGCGGGGAGCGGACACCCCACAACGATGCTGCCGTGCGTGGCGCCCTTTTGGGGATCGAACATGCCACCGACGCCACCGCCTTGGCGCGCGCCGTGATGGAGGGCGTGGCCTATGCCTTCCGCGACAGCTACGACGCATTGCGGTCCACCGGCACGCCCGTGGACCGCCTGTTGGCCGTGGGCGGCGGCGCACGGTCCATCCTGTGGCTGCGCATGATCGCCACCCTTCTGGGCCACCCGCTGGAGGTGCCAAAGGACGGCGCTTTCGGGGCGGCCCTAGGCGCCTGTCGGTTGGCGATGATGGCCGATGGCGCCGGGCCAGAGGTCGCGACCGCCCCCGAAATTGCCACCACGGTGGAACCCGACACCATGCTCCAAGACGCCTTTGCCGAGGGGCACGGACGCTTTGCAGCCGCCTATCAAGCCACGAGGTCTTTCTGATGTCATTCTTTGAGGGCATTGCCCCTGCCACCTTCAACCCCGATGCCAGCGACGACCTGAGTTATCGCCACTACAACCCCGAAGAGATCGTGGGCGCCAAGCGGATGGCGGATCACCTGCGCTTCTCGGTCGCGTATTGGCACAGCTTTGCCTGGCCCGGCGGCGACCCGTTCGGTGGACAGACCTTTGAGCGGCCTTGGTTCGGCGACACCATGGACCTGGCGAAGATGAAGGCCGATGTGGCGTTTGAAATGTTCCGGATTTTGGGGCAGCCGTTCTTTTGCTTCCACGACGCGGATGTGCGCCCCGAAGGCGACAGCTTTGCCCAGAACACCGCCCGGCTGGAGGAGATCACGGATTACCTGGGCACCAAGATGGAGGCAACGGGGACAAAGCTTCTGTGGGGGACGGCGAACTTGTTTTCCCACCGCCGCTATATGGCGGGCGCAGCCACGAACCCAGACCCGGATGTCTTCGCTTTTGCCGCAGCCACGGTGAAGACCTGCGTGGATGCGACCCATAAGCTTGGGGGCGAGAACTACGTCCTTTGGGGCGGGCGCGAGGGGTACGAGACCCTATTGAACACCGACCTGAAGCGTGAACGCCAACAGGCGGGCCGCTTTCTGACGATGGTGGTGGAGTATGCGCGCAAGATCGGCTTCGATGGCGCCATCCTGATCGAGCCCAAGCCGCAGGAACCCACCAAACACCAATACGATTACGACGTCGCGACGGTCTATTCCTTCCTCAAGGAATTCGGGCTGGAAGATGACGTCAAAGTGAATATCGAACAGGGCCACGCCATTTTGGCCGGGCATTCGTTCGAGCATGAGCTGGCGCTGGCCGCGTCCATGGGCATCCTTGGGTCCATCGACATGAACCGGAACGATTACCAATCGGGCTGGGACACCGATCAATTCCCCAACAACGTGCCCGAAGTGGCCCTGGCCTATTACGAAGTGCTGCGCGCGGGGGGGTTCACCACAGGGGGCACCAATTTCGACGCCAAGCTGCGGCGGCAAAGCCTGGACCCGGTGGACCTGATCGCCGCCCATGTCAGCGCCATGGATGTCTGCGCAAGGGGGCTGAAGGCGGCCCATGCCATGTTGTCGGACGGCGTCCTGGAAGACGCGCGCCAGGCCCGTTACGCCAAGTGGAAGGAGGGCGATGCCCTGGCCCTTTTGTCCAATGGGGACCTGGAGAGCATCGCGTCCCGCGTTCTGCGCGACAATATCAACCCGCGCCCCGTGTCGGGCCGTCAGGAACGGCTTGAAGCGATTGTGAACCGCTACGTTTGACTGCGGCTTGGCCTCTTGGGGGTCAAAGCCCAGCCTGGCGGGCCTATGCCGCCAGGGCCGCCTTCTTCTGTCGGCGCCGCATAAGGCCCAGGCCCCCAAGCGCCGTCAGCAGCAAGAAGACCGGCGCGGGCAAGGGCACGACGGCAGGGGTTCCGCTGACCGTCAGCGTGGCGGAGAACAGGCGGAAATTGTCGATCGAGATGAACCCCGGTTCGGTGAACCAGAAGGTGATCCGTTGATTGGCGAGTGCCGTGGCGAAGGCGTCGATGGAGCCCACATCGCTGGCCGCGCTCAGCACGAAGTCCATAGGGGCCTGGGAATCGTCCAACAGTCCCACAAAATTGTCGAAGGTCGGCCCGATCTGAGAGCCCTGGACGTTCAAGTCCCATGCTTCCCGGACGACCCCGTTATTGCGTATCCGCGGACCGGCCCGGTCAAAGTCCAGCGTCAACGTGATGCTGTCGATGCTGTCATAGGTCAGGCCAGAAAAATCGAAGGTATCGGCGAAGGGCACCGCGGCGAATTCCTCGACCCGGACGAAGTTGTTGCCGTAGGTCCCGCCCTGGACCCCTTGGTCCTGACCGGCGCCGTAGTTCTGGGTGAACACGCCAAGCGTTGCCGCATCAGCGGGCGCAGAGACCAAGGCCAAAGCCGCAAGGGCGAGGGATGCGAATACCTGTTTCATGGCCGCAGGACTACTGCGCGAATCGAGCATGAATTGGTTAACGGCGCGGTAATTTGACGGTGGCGGCGCCAAGTTCCGCCCCAGTCTTTCCATATTTGGCCGATGTCTTGGGGGCGGGTCAGGCGTCTTCAGGGGAATGGGTCAGCGAGACGAAGACGTCTTCCAGGTCGGCTTCCTCGGTCCGGACATCGCGGATACGGATGCCTGCGTTATGAACCGCGCCCAACAGCGCATCTGCGGAAATCGCGGTTCGATTGTAGCTTAGCGCCAGGGACCCGTCGGGGCGCTTGTCCAGGCTGACACCGTCCGGCAGGGTCGGCATGGGGGGATCGCCTTCGGGCGTGATGACCATGGTCTTGGCGTCCAGCCTGTTCAACAGGTTCTCGGTCCGGTCGCGAATGACCAATGCGCCGTGGTTCACGATGGCGATTTCGTCGCACATCTCTTGCGCCTCTTCGAGGTAATGGGTGGTCAAGATGATGGTCATCCCGCGGTCTTCGTTGAGGCGGCGCACATTGCGCCACAGCATCTGACGAAGCTCGATATCGACCCCGGCAGTGGGTTCATCCAGGACCAGGATCTGAGGGTGGTGGACCAGCGCCTTGGCTAATAACAGGCGTCGCCGCATCCCGCCCGACAGGGTTCGCGCATAGGCCTCTGCCTTGTCGGCCAGGCCCACCAGGTCCAGAATCTCTGCCGTTTTCCGGTCGCGCTTGGGCACCCCGTAAAGGCCCGCCTGCACCTCCAGCGCGGCGGCGGGGGCAAAGAACGGGTCCAGGTTCAGTTCCTGCGGCATGACCCCGATGGCGGCGCGGGATTGGCGCGGATTGACGTCTTGGTCGAAGCCCCAAATGCGCACCTTGCCTTCGGTCTTGCGCACCAGGCCCGCCAGAATGTTGATCAGCGTGGACTTTCCCGCGCCATTCGGGCCCAGCAAGCCGAAGATGCTGCCGGTGCGAATGGTCAGGTCGATGCCCTTCAACGCCTCTTTCGCGGGCGACTTGCCGTCGCCGCCATAGACCTTGCGCAGACCTTCGATTTCGATGGCGTTGGACATCTTCTCTCCCACAGGCTTGTCTGGCCCTGGACGCTACTCCATAAGCCGACGGTAAGGCCCACCTAGAGTCCTTGGACCAAACCGACAAGCCGAGGCCCGCCCATGTCGACCGGAACGCCAGCGAACCCGCCCGCCCCCGAGACCGAGACGGTCACCAAAACGCGCATTGCGTGCGACGGGGGCGAAAGCGCGTTGGGCCATCCCCGCGTCTGGCTGTCGATCGACCCCAAGGTCGGGTCGGTGGAATGCGGCTATTGCGGCAAGCGGTTCATCCTGGCCGAAGACGATTGAGATCGCGCGCAAAAGCCGCCCCATAGGCTGCACCACTTGGAAACGGTGTTGTGACGGGATCGTTAACCATTTCGTGGTATCGTCTAACTTATGACACATCGCGCACAACCCGATCCTGAGACGGAGACGCGCCCCTATGACAGGGCCGAACGGTTGAGTGATGCCATGGTGCACCTGGCGGGTTTGGTCCTTGCCTTGGGTGCCGTCCCAGTTCTGATCACCCTGACGGCGCTGTGGCACAAGGACGTCGCGGGTGTCACCGGCGTCGCAGTCTATGGCGCGACGCTGATCTGCATGCTGAGCGCGTCGCTGGCCTATAACCATGTCTACAGCCCGGAATGGACCGACCGCCTGCGCAAGATCGATATGTCGGCCATCTACCTCAAGATCGCCGGGACGGTGACGCCCTTCGCGCTGTTGTCAGACACCGGGTCCGGCTTTCTGATCGCGATGTGGAGTGCGGCGGTGTTCGCCACTGTGACCGTGTTCCTGCGCAAACGCCGGTCCAGCCTGTTCAGCATCGGGATTGGCCTTGCCATGGGGTGGGCCGTTCTGTTTGCGGGCGGCGACGTCTTGGCGACCACGTCTTGGCCGGTCTTCGGCCTGATGTTGGGGGGCGGCATTCTTTATTCGCTGGGCACCCCGTTCCTGGTGCTGAACCAAATGCGGTTCCACAACACGATCTGGCATCTGTTCGTGGTGGCCGCGTCGGTCGTGTATTTCATCGCGATCACCTGGCACATGGTCGGCACGCGCTTGGTCTGACCCGGTCACGGGGCGACGGATGGTGGCACCCCCCTCGGGTTCGTGGCAAGACGGGTCTGACACCAAGCGGAGGGGACCGTCATGACATTCGGAAAAGGCTGCCACCTGCACTTGATCGACGGCTCCGCGTTCATCTTTCGCGCGTTCCACGCCCTGCCGCCCCTGACCCGCAAATCCGACGGTTTACCCATCGGGGCCGTGTCCGGCTTTTGCAATATGCTCGACCGCTATGTGGAGGGGAATTCCGGCGCCGATGCCGCCACCCATGTGGCCGTTATTTTCGACAAAGGGTCCCATACTTTCCGAAATGACATGTACGATTTGTACAAGGCGAACCGCGATGAGATGCCAGAGGACCTGCGCCCGCAGATCCCCCTGACCCGCGAAGCCACCCGCGCCTTCAACATCGCCTGCGAAGAGATCGAGGGCTGGGAGGCCGATGACATCATCGCGACCCTCGCCCGCCAGGCCCGCGAGGCGGGGGGCCGCGTCACCATTCTGTCCTCCGACAAGGACTTGATGCAGTTGGTCGGCGGCGGGGTCGAGATGCTGGATCCCATGAAGAACAAACGCATCGACAGCGACGGCGTGCACGAGAAGTTTGGTGTCGGTCCCGAAGGTGTCGTCGATGTGCAGGCGCTGGCCGGGGACAGCGTGGACAATGTGCCCGGCGCACCCGGAATTGGGATCAAGACCGCCGCGCAGTTGATCAACGAATACGGCACTTTGGAAGATCTTCTGGACCGCGCCGAAGAGATCAAGCAACCCAAGCGCCGCCAGACCCTGATCGACCATCGTGCCCAGATCGAGCTGTCCAAACAATTGGTCCGCCTGGATGACCAGATGGATCTGCCGTTCACCCTGGATGACCTGGAAATCCGTGACGCGGTGCCCGATGACCTTCTGGATTTCCTGAACCGGATGGAATTCCGCAGTCTCACCCGGCGCATCGCCGACCGCCTGGGCACGGAGCCGCCTGCCCTGCCCGAAGCCGCGCCGCAAGCCGATGCGCCGGACCTGCCTGAAGATCCGCCCATCGACCACGGCGCCTATGACATTGTGCGCGATGAGGCGGCCCTGCAAACCTGGTTGGATCGCATCCAAGACGCGGGAATTGTGGCGGTTGACACGGAAACGACGTCTCTGGACGAGATGCAGGCCGACCTTGTGGGTGTATGCCTGTCCACCGCGCCGGGCACCGCGTGTTATGTCCCGCTCGGCCATCGGACGGGCGGCGGGGATCTTTTCGATGGCGACGCCCCGGCCGAAGGACAAATGCCGTTCGACCGTGCGCTTGAAATGCTCAGGCCCATGTTAGAGGACCCCGCGATCCTCAAGATCGGGCAGAACATGAAATACGATTGGAAGATCTTCGCCCGACTAGGGGTCGAGGTGGCGCCCATCGACGACACGATGTTGCTGTCTTATGCGCAAAACGGCGGCCTGCACGGGCATGGCATGGACGCGCTTGCCGACCGCTATCTGAACCATCAAACCATTCCCATCAAAGAACTTATCGGCTCGGGCAAGTCGCAGATCACGTTTGACCGGGTCGAAATTGACAAGGCCGCGCCCTATGCCGCCGAAGACGCCGATGTCACGCTGCGCCTCTGGCGGCAGTTCAAACCCAAGCTGCATCAGAACCGCGTCACCCAAGTCTATGAGACGTTGGAGCGGCCCCTGGTCCCGGTTTTGGCGCGCATGGAGATGGCGGGCGTGAAAGTGGACCGGGAGGTCCTGAGCCGCATGTCAGGGGCGTTTGCGCAGAAGATGGCCGGGCTGGAGGAAGAGATTCACGCCAAGGCGGGCAAGCCGTTCAACGTCGCCTCGCCCGCGCAGTTGGGGGAAATCCTGTTCGGCGACATGGGTTTGCCCGGCGGCAAGAAGACCAAAGCCGGGAAATGGTCCACGGGCGCCGATGTGCTGGAGGATTTGGCGACGGAGCATGACCTGCCCAAGCTGATCTTGGACTGGCGACAGTTAAGCAAGCTGAAGTCGACCTATACGGATGCCCTGCAAGACCACATTAACCCCGATACGGGACGGGTCCATACGTCCTATTCCATCGCCGGGGCAAACACGGGGCGCCTGGCCTCCACCGACCCGAACCTGCAGAACATCCCCATCCGCACCGAGGAAGGGCGCCGCATCCGTGAAGCATTCGTCGCACCCGAAGGGCGTGTCTTGGTCGCGCTGGACTACAGTCAGATCGAACTGCGCATCCTGGCGCATATTGCGGACATCGCAGAGTTAAAGCAGGCCTTTAAGGAGGGCCAAGACATTCACGCGATCACTGCCAGTCAGATGTTCGGCGTGCCCTTGGATCAGATGACCCCCGAGGTGCGGCGCCAAGCCAAAGCGATCAATTTCGGCGTCATCTACGGGATCAGCGGCTTTGGCCTGGCGCGCAATCTGCGCATTCCGCGGGCCGAGGCGCAGGCGTTTATCGACACCTATTTTGAGCGGTTCCCCGGCATCCGCGACTACATGGACGACACGGTGAAATTCGCCAAGGAGCATAGCCGGGTGGAGACCCTTTTTGGCCGTCGCATCCACACGCCCGAGATCAACCAGAAGGGCCCCGGCGCGGGGTTTGCCAAACGCGCCGCCATCAACGCGCCGATCCAGGGGACTGCAGCGGACGTGATCCGCCGCGCCATGGTGCGGATGGAAGATGCCATTGCCGGGATCGACGCGAAAATGCTGCTGCAGGTCCATGACGAATTGCTGTTCGAAGTGGCCGAAGATGACGTGGACGCCCTGATCACGCGCGCCCGCGACGTCATGGAAGGGGCCCACGCTCCAGTGGTGGATCTGACGGTGCCCCTGACGGTGGATGCGGGCCAGGGGGCGAACTGGGCAGAGGCGCATTGATGGCAGGTACCTTCGCCATCGCTATTGTGGTGGCCATATCGGTTGTGTGGATCGACATTGCCTTGGCGAATCCCAGCACCGATATGCCGACCTCATCGGAGGACCGGACCAGGACAGAACCGCTCAAAGTCGACGTGTCCGACATTCGACTTTTTGAGGAGGGTGGGTGGACCTATCTCGACATCTCATTCTCGGAAGACGGGGTCGCGGTTTGCTTCCTATTTGATGATTTCGGGCAGTTCATTGGTGGCGCGACAGGAATAGTTCGCGACGGCGGCGGGCGTGCCGTGGCATTCTCGCTTCCAAGAACCGCTAGCAGTTTCCAATGTCAGGTCGTCCCGAATTAGGTTCATGCTCCTCGCCTTCAACAAGCCCATGAACACGCTCAGCCAGTTCACCGACGAAGGGAAGTGGACCGGGCTGTCGCGCTTCGATCTGCCGAAAGGGGTCTATGCGGCGGGACGCCTGGATCGGGATAGCGAGGGGCTGCTCATCCTGACCGATGACGGCAAGCTGCAGGCCCGGATCACATCCCCGAAGGCGAAGACCCCCAAGACCTACGTCGCCCTGGTTGAGGGCACCCCGACCCATGCCGCGCTGTCCGCGTTGCAGACCGGCGTAACCCTCAAGGATGGGCCCACCAGACCTGCCACGGTGAGGGAGGTCGCGGAACCGGACTGGCTCTGGCCCAGGGACCCGCCGGTCCGGGTACGCAAGACGGTGCCGGATGCCTGGCTGCGCATCACCATCACCGAAGGTCGAAACCGCCAAGTGCGCCGCATGTGTGCCCATGTGGATCTGCCCGTCCTGCGATTGATCCGGTGGTCGGTGGGGGCATGGACCTTGGACGGCTTAGCGCCCGGGTCATGGAGGTCCCTATGACGGACGGCCGGGACATGGTGACCGTCACGAACCGGGCAGAGTTGCGCGCCTGGCTTGCCGCCCATCACTCGGACGGGTCTGCCATCTGGCTGGCCACCTACAAAAAACATCACCGGAACCACTTGCCGTGGATCGAAGCGGTGGAGGAGCTGCTTTGCTGGGGATGGATCGACGCCGTGGTGCGCAAGGTAGATGCGGACCGATCGGCACACTTGGTCGCGCCGCGCAAGGTGACGTCTGCTTGGTCGGCCTTGAACAAGGACTTGGTTGCCAAGGCGCGCGCATCGGGCGCGATGACCCACGCCGGGGAGGCTGTCATCGCGGAGGCAGAGGCCAACGGCATGTGGACGTTTTTGGACGATGTGGAGGCGGGCCGGGTTCCCGACGACCTGGACGCGGCGCTTGGCCCCCTACGGAATGTCTGGGACGCGTATCCAAAGTCGGTGCGGCGCAGGACATTGGAATGGATCAAAACCGCCAAGACGGCGCCGACCCGCGCGAAGCGGATAGCCGATGTTGTGACATCTGCGCGGAATGGCCTGCGGCCAAGCCCCTTCCGCCGCTAATTGCTATTGTGATGCGGCGAACAGCATTCCGCCTGCCGCGGTCCAGCCCTTCACCGATTCTGGGTAGAGTTTGATGTTTGGTATCCGCGCCAGTTCTGACGCGTAGAACCAGTTAAGCGCGCCCAATTCGCCCTCGCTGCAGAAGGTCACAACCTCGCCCGCCATGTCCTCGGGGGCGATGTCGGCGAAGGCCTCGACCACCGTAGCCACCCCGTCTTCCACATCGACCGTCCCGCGCAGTGCCGACATCAGGGGCGGCGCAGGCAGGTTCTTGGCGCCAGGCAAAGTCGTCGCCAGCGCGCGCCCAAGAGTGTCGACCTTAGCAAACATCCCGTGGGGGCGCGCATCCAGCAAGGCGCCAGGAACTTGATCCGTTGCGATGCCGAAGACGGTCACCTCATCGGCGCGCCAGGTCCAGTCGAAGGTCACCTGTGCCGCGTAGGGGGTCGCGCTCGAAACGTCCTGTGACACGGGCAAACCTGCCGCGTCCCAGGCGCGGAAGCCACCGCGCAGGATCGCCAATTGGTCGGCGCCAGAGGATTTGAGGATCCAATACACCACAGCCGCAGACCCCGTTTGCATGGGTTTGGCGCGGTCATGGACGATGACGATGGGGGCGTCCAAGCGAAGGCCAGCGGACCCGATCAACGCGGCAATGCGGTCTTCGGATGGGGGCCTGCCGCGGTTCGACTTTGGTCCCCGCCATTCCGCATATGGGATGGAGATCGCGCCCGGGACCACGCCCGCGGCATGTTGCTTGGGGGCGCGAATGTCCAGAACCTGCACATCGGTGGCCGCGCGAAGGCTGGCCAGTGCCTCAGGCGTCGGCATGACGGTCCAGTCAATGTCACGGGTCGCCACGTCCGCACAGGGCAACGTCAACACCTGGCCCACCTGAATGTGGTTTGGATTTGTGCCGATAATATGGGCGTTGGCCTGGAAAATCGTTTCAATGGCAAAGACCGACCCCATCTCCCGCTCTGCGATCCGCGTAAGCGTATCCCCGGGCGAGACGGTGTAATCTGTGGTGCACGCCTGGACCGCGACCGAAGAGCAGGCCGCGATGGCCCAGGAAATCAAACCAGACTTCATCAAACGATAGACCATGAGACACCGTTTCTAGACGCAAAAACTGTTCCCAATTATCCAACGAAACATGGCGAAAATCGGGCGATGCGCTTGGATCGGCGGAAATACGTAAGCTACCTCTATCCTTTGGAACAGCAGCGCCAGAAGACGGGTCGGACGGCGGGGTCAGGACCTGTAGCCCGGTTAATCCGGCGGCATACAAGGCTGGGTCTTGCGGAACGCCGTGAGGGTTTTCTCTGGGTCCAGATCGAAGGCCGCGCCCTCGGTCAAGTCGGACATGCGATCCACCCGGAACATGCGAAAATCCTGGCGCAGTTCGCACCACGCGATCATCGTCCAAACTTTGCCCCAAAACCATAGGCCCAAGGCGCGGACGGTCCGTTCTGTCATGGCGCCTGCGCTGTCGCTGTATTGGAACGTCAGGAAGCAGGCGGCCTCGGTCGCGGCTTCGATTTGGTCGATGCGTTCGGCCACGGACCGGTCCAGGGTGTCGGGGCGGAACGCGTGGATGTGGACGGACCCGGCGCGGGCCGCTTCGCTGTCGGGCAGGACCGCGGCGATCTTATCCAGGGCGGCATCGGCGGCTTTGGCCATGGACACGCCACCCCAAGCCCGGATCAATCGGGCGCCTCCGACCAATGCCACCACCTCGTCCGACGAAAACATCAGCGGCGGCAGGTCATAGCCGTTGCGCATGACATAGCCCAATCCGGCCTCCCCTTCGATGGGAACGCGATTGGCCATCAGGTCGGCGATGTCGCGATAGACTGTCCGGGGCGATACTTCCAACGTCTCGGCCATCTGGGCCGCCGTGATGAGCCGACCGCTTCGCAAGATGTCGATGATCCGCAGAAGGCGGTCGGCCCGGCGCATCAGGCGGCCTTGGGTTCAAACAGCCCGATGGAATTGCCGTCGGGGTCCTGCGCATAGACGAACCGTCCGAAGGGGATGGTCACGGGGTCCATTTCCAGCACGCGGCCACCGGCGTCCCAGATGCGGTCGATGGCATCTTCAAGGGTGCCGGGGACCTGAAGGTGGATTGTCGGGCCGTTCTCGGACGGCGTTCCAGGGTAGAGATGCCCAGCCACGCCATTCCCATCCTCGGCATATGGGAAGACGGCGGACGGGTTCGGACCCATGTCTTGAAGGGTCATTTCCCATTGAAAGGTGCGTTCATAGAACGCCCGCGACACGGCAAGGTCGCGCACGGGGATTTCGGTCCAGACAACGGGGTTTTCGGGTGTGAAGGGCATGTCAAAGCTCCGGGGTTAAGGTTGCAGGATATACCATGCCACCCCCTTGCTGACAGCATTCTGTCAGGAGCGTTCGGACCTTCGGGGCGTGTTGGCTTTCCTTTGGACCCGCCCGTCCATCGTCCCACAGGGTCAGGTGCGCAACGCCTCAGCGTCGATGATCGGAAAGAACTGACCGGCGGAGCGGAGGCCGAACATGCCGTTTTCCTCCTCTCCGATTTCCACCAGCCTGTAGAAGCTTTTGCGGTCGATCAGCGCCTCAAGCCCGGCACGAACTTCGACATAGGGCGCGGGCTCTCCATCCTCGGCCAGTGCGACCCGGATGGGATGGTCCGGACCCGCTGTCACGCGATCGTCCACATTGGTCGTAAATGTGATCACGCCGTCGGCGCGGTCGAAATCAAGGGCCACGAAAGGCGCATCTTCGACCTGGATGCCGACCTTTTCGACGGGTGTCACAAGGTAAATCCTGTCGCCCTCTTTCTTCAGGATGGACGAAAACAATTTCACTAGACCGGGCCGCCCAATGGGCGTGCCTTCATGGAACCACGTGCCGTCCCGCTTGATGACGATATCGATCTCTCCGCAGTAGGGCGGGTTCCACAAATGGACCGGCGGCGCCCCTCTTTTGCCCTCTTTCGCGGCGGCTTGCGCGGATTGCATCAGTGAGGCCGCAGAAATGTTCACGTGTTCTTGTCCAGACATTGCCCTTTGCCCTCCGACGATGCAGCCATATCTGTGCAATAGATATGCCGCATAGGGATGAGACAATGGCCGACGACCTGTTGAATGATATCGAAGCCCTTGGCGGCAAGCTGCAAGAGGCCCGCACGGCCATCGGCACACGAATTATCGGTCAGGATCGGGTGGTTACATTGTCATTGGCGGCAATGCTGTCGGGGGGGCACGCCCTGCTTATGGGTTTGCCGGGCTTGGGCAAGACCCGCCTGGTCGAGACGTTGGGCACGGTCATGGGCCTTGCGTCGAATCGCATTCAGTTCACGCCCGACCTGATGCCCGCCGACATCCTTGGCTCCGAAGTGCTGGAAACCGCCGATGATGGGTCAAGGTCGTTCCGCTATATCGAGGGGCCGATTTTCTGTCAGTTGCTGATGGCGGATGAGATCAACCGCGCATCGCCCCGCACCCAATCGGCCCTGTTGCAATCGATGCAGGAACGCGAGGTGACGGTGGCGGGACACACCCATACCCTGCCGAAGCCGTTTCATGTCTTGGCGACACAGAACCCCATCGAACAGGAAGGCACCTATCCGTTGCCCGAAGCGCAATTGGACCGCTTCCTGGTCAAGGTCGATGTCGAATACCCGGACCGCGCCACCGAAAAGGCCATCGTGCTGGCGACCACGGGCGCCGCAGAGGCCGAGGCGACCGAGGTCTTGACCGCAGCCGACCTGATGCGGGCCCAGGATATTGTGCGGCGCATGCCCGTGGGCGACGCGGTCGTGGATCGCATTCTTGACCTGGTCCGTGCTTGCCGCCCCGATGACCCAGATGCGCCAGAGATGGTGCGCAAGCACATGGCTTGGGGGCCAGGTCCGCGCGCGGCGCAGGCATTTATGTTACTGGTGCGCGCCCAGGCCTTGCTGGAGGGGCGGCTGGCCCCGGACGCGGACGATGTCGCGCGGCTGGCGCGGCCCGTGTTGGGCCACCGGATGGCCCTGAGCTTTGCCGCCCGCGCCGAAGGGGTCGTTTTGGAGCAGGTCATCGACTCCGTCGCCGACGAGATCATCCGCACGCCGCGCGCCGCGTGAGCGATACCAGCCTTCATACCCCCGACACGCTGCGCGCCCGCTCAGAGGAGACGGCAGCCCGGCTTCCGTCGCTGTTGCTGGATGCAGAGCGTTTGGCCGCCACGATCCTTTTGGGTGAGCATGGGCGCAAACGCGCGGGTCCCGGCGACACGTTCTGGCAATATAGACCAGCCCAACCCGGCGATGCCCGGCGGTCCATCGATTGGCGGCAATCTGCCCGCGGTGACGGGCATTTTGTGCGAGAGACAGAGTGGCAGGCCGCGCAATCTCTGATGCTTTGGGTGGATGACGCCGCCTCCATGCGATTTGCAAGCGGCGACCGTCCGTCGAAGTTGCGACGGTCCCAGACGCTGGCCCTGGCGCTGGCCGTTCTGTCCACCAAGGCGGGCGAGCGCGCGGGGTTGGCGAACCTGCCCGAGCCGCCCCGTGGTGGACGCGCCCAATTGATCCGCATTGCCGACGCGCTGATGGAGGGGGGCGATGTCCCGGATTACGGCACGCCGCGCCCGCGGATCATGCCCATGGGCGCGCGCGCAGTCTTCCTGTCGGACTTTCTTGGCGACCCTGATCCCCTTATCGATGCGCTGACTGCGGCGGCGGATCGCGGTGTTCGCGGTGTCCTTGTCCAGGTTCTGGATCCGGAGGAGGAGGCGTTTCCCTATGACGGGCGCACGGTCTTCACCTCCATGTCTGGGGCGGTCCGTTTTGAGACGTTGAAGGCCGGGCGCCTGCGCGAAGACTACCTAGAGCGGTTGGCCAATCGGCGGGCCGCCCTGAAGGATCTTTGCGCGCGCACCGGTTGGGCCTTTCAGTTGCACCACACGGATCACCGCGCCAGTACGGCCCTGCTGCCGCTGCACATGCGGTTGGGGAAACAGGGATGAGCGCGCTGGCCTTCACCACCCCGCTTCTGCTGTTGGCGTTAATCCTGTTGCCGATCCTGTGGTGGCTGCTGCGGGCGGTGCCCCCCGCGCCCATGCGCCGGCGGTTTCCCGGCATCGTCCTTCTGCTGGGCTTGCGGGACGATGAAAGTGAGACGGCGACAACGCCTTGGTGGTTGCTGCTACTACGCATGGTTGCTTTGGCAGCGGTCATCGTTGGCTTTGCCGGTCCGGTTCTGAACCCTAGGGAAGCAGGCGAAGGGCGCGGGCCACTGCTGGTCTTGATGGATGCAAGCTGGGCCAGCGCGCGGGATTGGCCCACGCGGATCGAGAAGTTGGACGCCCTGTTGCGTGACGCCGCCCGGCAGGGGCGCGTGGCCGCGGTTCTCCCCTTAACCGAAGACCTGCCGGACGACATTCCGTTCCAAGCGGCATCCGCCTGGGTGGAGCGTTTGCCCGGCCTCTCGCCCAACCCTTGGGAGCCACGCTACGACGGGCTTCAGGGGTTGGATACGCAAGGAGCCGAAATCATCTGGTTCTCTGACGGGCTAGACCGCGAAGGGCGCGACACCCTGTCGGGCGCGGCGGTGCTGGAAGGGGAACGTCCGGTTCTGGGCCTGACGCCCGCCCGCTATGAGGACGGGCAGATCAGCCTGCGTGCCGTTCGCCTGGGCGATCAAGGGGCCCGGTCCCATGATATCCGCGCCATCGGCCCCGGCCCCAATGGTGCGTTGACGGAATTGGCCGTCGTGCCCCTTGCCTTCGAGGCAGGCTCGGCCGAGGCGACCGTGGACTTGGCCCTTCCGCCCGAACTGCGGAACCGCGTCACCCGCTTTGAAATCGCAGAGCAACGGTCAGCGGGCGCCGTTAGCCTGACCGATGACAGTTTGGCGCGCCGCCAAGTGGCCCTGTTGACCGCTGCTGAGGATGAAAGCCAGGACCTGCTCTCTCCGCTCTATTACCTCCGCCGCGCGCTGGAGCCGACGGCGGATCTGATCGAAGGGGATTTGGCGACGATCCTGCCTGCAACACCGGACGTGTTGATCTTTGCCGATGTGGCGCGTTTATCGCCGTCCGAAGCGGACGACGTGACCACGTGGGTCGAAGAGGGCGGCCTTCTGCTGCGGTTCGCAGGGCCAAACCTTGCCGGATCTGACCTGTCGCGCGATTTCGAAGACGCGCTGATGCCCGTGCGCTTACGGACTGGCGGGCGCACGGTCGGGGGTGCGCTCAGCTGGGGGGAGCCGAAAGAGCTGCGCCCGTTTGCCGCTGAAAGCCCGTTCTTCGGCCTGACCGTTCCCGACGACGTGTCCGTATCCAGTCAGGTCATGGCCCAGCCGGACCCCACATTGGCCGACCGCGCCATCGCGGCCCTGGCAGATGGCACCCCGTTGGTGACGCGCAAGTCGGTGGGGCAAGGCCAAGTCGTTCTGTTCCACGTCACAGCCAACGCGGAGTGGTCGTCCCTGCCCCTGTCGGGTCTGTTCGTCCAGATGTTGGAGCGCTTGGCCGTATCCACGCGCCCCGCCGCCCCGACCGAGGAGGATTTGGCGGGCACCACCTGGTCCCCCCGCATCATCATCGACGGGTTCGGCACCGTCCGCGATGCGGGCACCCTGCCTGGCGTGCCGGGCGAAGAGCTTGTCTCTCCCGTCCCGGGCCCAGACGTGCCACCCGGTGTTTACGAAGGCCCAACCCAAAGCCTTGCGATCAACGTTCTGGCCCCGGATACCGAACTTGCGCCCGCCACTTGGCCCGTCGGCACGCGTATCGAAGGGTTCACGGGCGCAGAGGAGACGGATTTGATGCCCTATCTTTTGGCCCTGGCCATGGCGCTGCTGACCATAGACATCCTTGCGTCTCTGTGGCTTGGCGGACGCCTGCGGCGGAACACGGCGCCGCTGACTGTGGCCCTTTTTGCCGCCGCCTTGGCCCTTCCCAGCGACCTGCGGGCCCAGGACAGCCCGGTGCCGACCGAAGTCTCTCTGGCGTATGTGATGACCGGCGACCGGCGTGTGGACGACACGTCCCAGGCGGGGTTGCAGGGCCTGTCCAACGTTCTGACCGCGCGCACCTCCATCGAACCGGTCCCGCCCAGCGGTGTCGATCTGGAACTGGACGAATTGGCGTTCTTCCCTCTGCTGTATTGGCCCGTGGTGCCGGAACAGCCGATCCCATCCTCCGATGCCTATGCCAAGCTGAACCGCTACTTGCGGGGCGGCGGCATGATCGTGTTCGACACGCGGGACGCGGATGTCGGCGGCTTCGGATCCACCTCTCCGGCGGCGCGGCGGCTGCGCGACTTGGCCGCCCCGCTGGACATCCCGCCGCTGGAGCCGCTGCCCCTGGACCATGTGATGACGCGCGCCTTCTACCTGCTTCAAGACTTTCCGGGTCGCTTCAACTCCCGCGAGGTCTGGGTAGAGGCAAGCCCAAACGTGGAACAAGTGGAGGGGATGCCCTTCCGCAACTTGAATGATGGCGTAACGCCGGTGGTGATCGGCGCCAATGACTGGGCCGCAGCCTGGGCGGTGACGTCGGGGGGGCAACCCATGTTGCCCATCGGCCGGGGCTTCGCCGGAGAGCAGCAGCGAGAGATCGCGTATCGGTTCGGGATCAACTTGGTGATGCACGTCCTTTCTGGGAACTACAAATCCGATCAGGTCCATGTGCCCGCCCTTCTTGATCGTTTGGGGAACTGAGCCATGGCCCGCGAGATCCTGTTCGACCCCCTTTTCCCGCTTTGGCTGATCGCCGGGTTCGGGGCAGTGGCTTTGGCGCTGTGCCTCTTTGCGGCCTTCCGCGGCCTGCCGGGGTGGTGGCTTCGGGCCAGTGCCGTTGTTGCCCTGCTCGCCGCGCTTCTGAACCCCAGCCTCCAGACGGAGGAGCGAGAGCCGTTGTCGGACATCTTGCTGGTCGCCGTGGACGACAGCGCAAGCCAGGCGCTTGCGGATCGCGCCGCACAAACCGAAGCCGCGTTGGCATCTTTGCTCGCCCAGGCCGAGGGGGAGGGGTTGGACACGCGCTTGACCCGCGTGGGCGATGGCGAAGGCGATGCCGGGACGTTGGTGATGGGGGCGTTGACCGACCTTCTGGCCGAAGTGCCCCGGGACCGCGTCGCCGGGGCCGTCGTCATCTCGGACGGGCAAGTCCATGATGCGGAGTTTGCCCCGACCTTGCCCGCCCCGTTTCACCTGTTGAAGACTGGCGAGGACAGCGACTGGGATCGCCGTCTGATCGTATCGAATGCACCGGCATTTGCGATCCTGGACGAAGAATTCATCATCACGTTGAGGGTCGAGGATCAGGGCGCCGTGCCCGCCGCTGCGGGGACGGAGGTTGACTTGACCATCGCTGTCGATGGCGGACAACCACGGGCCTATCGCATCCCCGTGGGCGAGGATCTGGAACTGCCGGTTCAACTGCCCCATGGCGGGATCAACGTGCTCGAATTCCGCATCCCGGAGGCCGAGGGTGAGCTGACGGAGCGGAACAACGCCGCCGTGGTTCAGGTCAACGGCGTGCGCGACCGCCTGCGCGTCCTGCTGGTCTCGGGGGAGCCGCATCCGGGACAGCGCACGTGGCGGAACTTGCTAAAGGCAGACAGCTCGGTTGATCTGGTCCATTTCACCATCCTCCGGCCCCCTGGCAAACAAGACGGTGTGCCCGTCACAGAGCTTTCGCTGATCGCGTTTCCCACGCGGGAGTTGTTCTTCGACAAGATCGACGAGTTCGACCTGATTATCTTTGACCGGTACCAACGGCGGGGCATCCTGCCGTCGATCTATCTCGACAATGTACGCCAATACGTGGAACGCGGCGGCGCTTTACTCGTGGCCGCCGGACCCGATTTCGCGACGGCGGATTCAATCTATCGGTCTCCCCTATCGACGATCCTGCCCGCGGCGCCCACGGCCATCGTCATGGAGGACGGCTACGTCCCCGATATCTCGGACACAGGGCAGAAGCACCCGGTGACAGAAGGGTTGCCGGACGATTTTGGCGTTGATGGCGCGCCGTGGGGGCGCTGGTTCCGGCAGATCCAAATTGCGTCCAACCCCGATGCCCAAGTCCTTATGACAGGGATGGAGGAAGAGCCGCTTCTTGTGCTGGACCGGGTCAAGGCGGGCCGGGTGGCCTTGTTAGGGTCCGACCACATGTGGCTTTGGGACCGTGGCTTCGAAGGCGGCGGCCCTCAGGCCGAGCTTCTGCGCCGCCTGGCCCATTGGTTGATGCAAGAGCCCGAGTTGGAAGAAGAAGCCCTTACCGCCAGCGCCATCGGGCAGGACGTCACGATCACCCGTCGCAGTCTTGGCGACACACCCGAAAGTGTGACCGTCACCGCGCCGGACGGCACGATGCAGGTTCTCCCCCTGGAAGAAGAAGCCCCCGGTCGTTTCGTCGCCCGCTTTGAGGCTGAGGCCCAGGGCCTTTATCGGCTGGTCGAGGGGGAGCGTGAAGCGGTGATCGGCCTGGGTCCGGCCGCCCCCAGGGAGTTTGTGGAGACCATTTCCACATCCGCTATCCTAGAGCCGTCCGTGGATGCCATGCGCGGTGGCGCGCTTGCCCTGTCGGAAGGTCAGCCAGACCTGCGCGAAGTTGCTGAGGGCCGGAATGCAGCCGGGCGCGGCTGGATCGGGTGGACCCCGCGCGGAGCCTACCTGACGGCAGACGTGCGGGTCGCATCCCTCGTGCCGCCCTGGTTGTTTTTGCTGCTTGCGGCTGGCCTTAGCTTGTGGGCGTGGCTGAGAGAGGGACGCAACACGGCCTAAGACCCCTCCGCAGTCGAAAATGCTGCCCATCTGTGCTTTTCTATGCGAAACGCCTTTGGATGGGACAGATCATGGTGACTTCTGGCATAGACATGAGCGGTCTCGATATGTTCGACCTTCGTATTCTGCGCTGCCTGTCGCAGAATGCGCGCATCTCCGTCGCGGATCTGTCGAAAGAGATTGGTCTGTCCAAGACGCCCTGCCACAACCGCCTCCGCCGCCTAGAGAAGGACGGATTCATTAAAGGGTATAAGGTCATCTTGGACCCGGTGAAGCTTGGCCTGGATCACATCGCCTTTGTTGAGGTTCGGCTCAGTTCGACCCGGTCGGCTGCGTTGGAGGCCTTCAATACGGCGGTGCGCGGGCATTCTGAGATAGAGCAGTGCCACATGATCGCGTCCAGTTTCGACTATCTGCTCAAGGTGCGCAGTCAGAGCATCTCTGATTATCGGCGCTTTCTGGGGGAAACGCTTGCGAACCTACCACATGTGCAAAGCACCTCGACCCATGTGGCGATGGAGGCGGTGAAGGACGAAGTGTCCCTAACTTAGGGCCCAGTCGAAAGACCCCGTTCACCGGCCATAAATCAGGAAGTGATACCCCAAACCTGCGGGCTTTGAGGCCAAAAGGCTACGACACCTCCGGTAAACTGCCGTCATCAACCGAGGAGTTTGCCCGTGTCCGATCTCTCTCCCCTTCGCCAAACCATCCGAGACTTGCACCTGGCCGATGACGCCATCGTGCTGACCGACCTTGCCAAGCATTTTGGCCCAGACGCCCAGATGCGCGCGTCTACCAGCCGCCGGGCGGCGGACCTTGTGCGCGACATTCGCGGAACTACCAAACCCGGGTTGATGGAGGTGTTTTTGGCGGAATACGGCCTTTCTACAGATGAAGGGGTCGCCCTCATGTGCCTGGCCGAAGCGCTTTTGCGCGTGCCCGACGCAGAGACAATTGACGAGTTGATCGAGGACAAGATCGCCCCCTCCTCCTGGGGCGCGCATTTGGGACATTCCAGTTCCTCCCTCGTGAATGCCTCCACATGGGCGTTGATGCTGACCGGACGGGTCCTGCAGGAGCCGAAAGGCGCAAGCGTGGCCGACACACTGCGCCGTGCGGTCCGCCGCCTGGGCGAACCTGTGATCCGCGTCGCCGTGCGCCGGGCCATGCAAGAGATGGGCCAGCAATTCGTGCTTGGCGAAGACATCGACGCCGCCATGGCCCGCGCGCGGACCCAGGAAAGGGCAGGATACACCTATTCCTACGATATGTTGGGCGAAGCGGCGTTGGCGGCGCGGGATGCCGACGCGTTCTTTACCGCCTACGCCACGGCCATTGGCGCGCTGGCTCAGCACGCGCCCCATCCGGATCCGCGCGACAACCCCGGGATTTCGATCAAACTGTCCGCTTTGCATCCGCGGTATGAGACCAGCCAGAAGGACCGGGTGATGGCCGAACTCGTCCCCCGCCTTAGGGACCTGACCAGGATGGCCTGCGACGCGGGCATCGGCCTGAACATCGATGCGGAGGAAGCGGACCGCCTGGATCTGTCCCTTGACGTGATCGAAGCGGTGCTGTCCCACCCAGACTTCGCGGGTTGGGACGGGTTTGGCGTCGTCGTCCAAGCCTATGGCAAACGGGCGGGTGCCGTCATCGACTGGCTGCATGCGCTGGCCGAACGGTTTGACCGCAAGATCATGGTCCGCCTGGTGAAGGGCGCGTATTGGGACACGGAAATCAAGCGGGCCCAGGTCGAGGGTCTGGCCCATTTTCCCGTGTATTCTGACAAAGCGGCGACGGATGTATCCTACATCTGCTGCGCGCGAAAGTTGTTGGATCACAGCGATCGACTCTATCCGCAATTCGCCACCCATAACGCGCACACGGTTGCCGCCATCCTCGACATGGCCGGGAACAATCACGCCTATGAGTTTCAGCGCCTGCACGGGATGGGTGCCGCGCTCCATGATATTTTGGTCCAAACGGAAAAGGCCCGGTGCCGCATCTATGCACCCGTCGGACCGCATAAGGACCTTCTGGCCTATTTGGTTCGCCGGCTTCTGGAGAACGGGGCAAACTCCTCCTTCGTGAACCAGATCGTGGATGAGGAGGTCCCGGCCGAGACCGTGGCACGCGATCCCTTTGACGTGTTGGAAACGACATTGGGGCACAGCGTGACGGCACCGTCTGACATCTTTGCCCCGACACGGCGCAATTCCGCGGGCTGGGACCTGAACGCGCCCGAAGCGTTGGCGCGCCTGCACGTGGCCCGGGACCGGTTTGCGCATACGCAGTGGGGCGGCCAGCCACTGATCATCGGACCCCCTTCCGCCACGCGACCTGAGCCGGTTCGCAATCCGGCCAACCCCGACGACAGTGTGGGGCAGGTAACCCTGGCCAGTATTGCCGACGTGGACCAGGCGCTGGCCCACGCGTCCCCATGGTCAGCGTCCCCCGCCGCGCGCCGTCAGGTCCTGTGGGATGCCGCCGATCTGTACGAGGCCCATGCAGGGGAACTGTTCGCCTTGTTGTGTCGCGAGGCGGGAAAGACCGGGACGGACGCGGTGTCTGAACTGCGCGAAGCCGTGGACTTTCTCAGGTTTTACGGGTCCGAGGCGGAGCGGTTCGCCGACGAAACGGCCCGCGGGACCATCGCCTGCATTTCTCCTTGGAACTTCCCATTGGCGATTTTCACCGGTCAGATCGCGGCTGCCTTGGCCGCCGGGAATGCCGTCTTGGCCAAACCCGCTGACCCGACGCCGCTGGTCGCGACCTGCGCCACACGCCTGCTGCACCAGGCGGGCGTGCCCGCGGCGGCGCTGCAACTTCTGCCCGGCACCGGACAGGAGGTGGGCGCAAAGATGACATCGGACCCTCGCGTCGATGGCATCTGCTTCACCGGGTCCACCCGGGTGGCGCAAATCATCAACCAAGCCGCCGCCGCGTCCCTGGCACCGGACGCCATGTTCATCGCCGAAACCGGCGGGTTGAACGCGATGATTGTGGATTCAACCGCCCTGCCCGAACAGGCCGTGCGCGACATCCTAGACAGCGCGTTCCGGTCCTGTGGGCAGCGGTGTTCGGCCTTGCGGGTCCTGTACCTGCAAGAAGATGTCGCCGCGCCGTTCCTGCAAATGCTCTATGGCGCAATGGAGGAGTTGGCGCTTGGCGACCCGTGGGACATGGCGACGGATGTGGGGCCCGTGATCACGGAACAGGTCCATGCTGGGTTGTCCGCCCATGTGGAGGCCGCGCGCCGGTCTGATCGGTTGCTCAAACAAGTCGCCGCGCCGGGTGGGTTGTTCTTTGGCCCAGCCGTGATCGCGGTCGACAGCATTTTGGACCTGGAACACGAAATGTTCGGCCCGATCCTGCATGTGGCCACGTTCAAGGCGGATCAAATCGACCAGGTGGTCGATGACATCAATCGGACGGGATACGGACTGACCTTCGGCCTGCACACGCGCATCGACGACCGGGTGGAGCAGATCACGAAGCGGTTGCAGGTGGGGAACCTTTATGTGAACCGCAACCAGATCGGCGCGGTCGTGGGGTCCCAGCCCTTTGGCGGGGACGGCATGTCGGGGACCGGGCCAAAGGCAGGCGGGCCCAGGTATCTTGAGGCATTTTTTGCCAGCCCAAGACGCAACAGCCCCGCGCCGGAAGGCCCCGCCGCGGACGTGTCGGCCGTGCAGGCGGCCCTTGATGCCATAGGCCGCAACCCGCCGGTGGAACGCGACGCCCGCGCCCTGCCAGGCCCGACCGGAGAATCCAACCGCTGGTCCCTGATCCCACGGGGGACGGTCTTGTGCCTTGGCCCCACACCGCAGGATGCAAAACGCCAAATGGACCTTGCGCGGGCCTGCGGGTGCGCGGCCGTAGGCGTGGCCCCGGGCCTGACGGGCGCACAATGCGTGGACGGTGTTTTGGACCGCCAGTCATTGACCGACCTTTCAGGTGTCGACGTGGTCGTCCTGTGGTCGGATGCGCAGGATCAGTCAGTGGCGCGTCAGGCCCTGGCCGCCCGCGATGGGCCGATGCTCCGCCTTGTGTGCGCTGACGACGTGGAACGGCACTGCTTGGTGGAACGCCACCTGTGTGTGGACACCACGGCGGCGGGCGGAAACGCCACACTTTTGGCCGCGCAGTAGAGCTTGGCGCCCCCTGTCCAGCCGCGCGTTCCTGCCTAAATCCTGGGGAACACGTCAGAAGAAGGGGGCGCACGCGCCATGACGATCAACACAACGCCGATTTCGGCGGGCCAAGCCTTAGACGCCCTCCGCGCAGGCTATGCCGCTCAGCAGGCTGGCAAGCTGACCACGTCCTGGATGCTCCATGGCCGCCCGGGGATCGGTAAGACCGAGATCGTGCAGCACTTGGCCGAGGAGATGGGCGCAAAGCTGTTCGACCTGCGCCTGACCACGATCGAGCCCCAGGATTTGCGCGGCCTGCCCTTCTATGACCACGACACGAAGCAGACGCTTTGGTACCCGCCCCAAGACCTGCCCGCCGATGATCGCCCCGCCATCCTTTTCCTGGATGAGTTGACCGCTGCGGCGCCGACCCTTCAACCGACAGTCTACGGTCTGCTGCAAGAACGGCGCGTGGGGGCCTATGCGGTGCCGAAAAGCACATTCATCGTCGCCGCTGGCAATGCGGTGGAGGATGGCGCGATTGCCTATGAGATGGGGACCGCCCTGTCTGACCGACTGGTCCACATGCACCTGCGGGCGGAGGCGCAGGATTGGCTGACAGGATATGCCCTGCCGCGCGGCATCGATCCCGCGATCTGTGCCTTTATCCGCACCCGTCCTGACCTTCTGGACACGACCGAAGATGCGTTGCGAAACGGCGCGATGATCGCCTGCACGCCCCGCTCTTGGGCACGCGCCTCGCAGATCATAGCCAGCATCCAAGATACGAGATTGCGCGATGTTCTGATCGCCGGGACCTTGGGGGAAGGGCCCGCGGCAGAGTTCCTGCTGGTCGCCGCCGATATCGCCGCGACTGTCCAGGCCGACGCCATGCTGGAGGCCAACCCGGAAGAGCGGTTGGCCCTTTACCCGGCCAGCCTTCACGGTTTGACCGCGCTGACCTATGCGCTGGTCACGCGGGCGGATCAGGCGACACTTCCTGCCGCCATCGACGTGCTGGGCGGTCTGAGCCACCTGGCGCAGGCCCGGCCCGACGACGGCTTCGCGGCGCTGCCTTTGGGCGAGTTGACGACCTACGGGTTTGAGTTGTTGATCGAGAAGGCGTTGGCCCATGGCTGGCAAGAAGCGTTTCGCGATGCACCGGCCTATGCCACCTATCTTGCCGAGAGGGAGCGCGTTTGACCGCCGGCGTCCATTCCCACCGGGCCCGCCCGGCCTTGCAAACCCTGGCGGAGCGGGACCCGGCATTGGCCGCCCTGTCGCTTTGGTGTTTGCACCGCGACGGCGCACGAACCGAAACGGTGGGCAGCACGATCACCTACGGACCCGATTTCGCGGACCTTGCCGCCCATGAGCAGCAGGGGCTGGCTGCCCATCACATCCTACATGTGGCGTTCCGCCATTCCGCCAGAATGGCCACGCTTTGCGGACGCCTCGGGGACGCATTCGACGCTGCCCGGTGGAACATGGCCGCAGATGCGATCATCAACGAAGCGCTCCTTGCGGCCAGCCATGCCCTGCCACGGCCAGCGGTGACTTTGACTGGCCTGTTAAAAGCGGAATTGGACCTGATGATTGACCCCGTGGTTGCCTTGGCGGATTGGGATTTAGACCGGCTGTATCACGCGCTGGCCCCCCAAAATCGCGCGGGCCAAGGGTCGGGCGAAGATGACAGCCAAAGCCGCTTTGCCCCGGACGTGACGGCCGAGGACCATCAAAGCGGCACCGCCGCACAGGATCAGGAGGACGCCGCGCGCTGGCGTCAGCACGTGACCCGGGCCATGGACACGGGCCGCCAGGCGGGCCGTGGCTTGGGCCAGTTCGGCCACCGGATCGCCGACATCCCAGAGCCGCAGACACCGTGGGAAGTCATCCTGCGGCGCTTGCTGACCCGGGCGGCGACCCCGTTGCGTCAGCCCAGCCCTTCGCGGCCATCCCGACGGTGGTTGGCAGGCATGGCCAACGCGACGCAATCTGGAACAGCGGTCCCAGCGTTTGAGTACGGCACCGCCCCGCTCTCGGACGTGCCGCGGATCGTGGTGGCGATGGACGCCTCCGGCAGTGTGGACGACGCCCGCCTCGCGCTGTTCTGGGCGGAGGTTCTTGGCCTGACACGCAGGTTGCGCGCCGAAGTTCACCTGTTGGTCTTCGATGACGCGATCCGTCACCACGAACGGCTGCAAACCTTCGGAACGGCCCCAAAGGTGCCGGACATGCCACGCGGTGGTGGCACGCGCTATGCGCCGGTGTTCGACGCTGTGCGCCAGTTGGACGCCGTCGCCTTGGTCGTCTTGACCGACTTGGAAGCCGATTTGCCGCAACGGCCCAAGGGCGCGCGCGTGATCTGGGCTGTGCCAACCGCCCATGGCCTGTCCGTGCCCTACGGCCACCTTTTGGACCTGTCCGCCTAACATCAACGGATCCTTGCCTCACACAGCCCCGCGTTTGAAGACCCCCCTAGCGCAAGGCGGCGGCCAGGCGTGCATGGGCTGATACGTCCCGTGCATGAAGGGTCACTTCGCGCAAGAACGTATCGTGGGCCGAATTGATCCGATGCAGCAAACGCTCTGTCAGGGGATCACGAAACAGCGTTTCGTCCAGGATCGCGCGCTCCTCTGGGGTAAGGTCCACCACTTCTGGCCCAGTCTCTGACTGGACGCTGACGAATGTCAGGGGGGGCATGGCGCGCAACGGCGATTGCTCCACAACGAGGCGGAGGGACCCGTCCCGTTGCCCGCGCATGGCGGCAATCTGGGTCAAGGCCTCGCGCCCTTGCACCGCCAACAGGTCAAGCCCCCGTTCCGCCGCCGCTGCATCCATCAGTTTCAGCCGGCGCTTTGGTGGCACCCGCAGAAGGCGCATTTCCACCCACCAGATCAGGATGAGCATGATGATCGGCGCCTGCGCAATCGGCAGAGCCAATCCCCGCCATGTCAGCCCAACCACAAGCAGCGGCAACAACCAAAGGCCGTAGCGAAGGATCTGAAGCTCTGCCAACAGTCGCAGCGTCACGCCCGGGGACACACGCCCCTTCGGCCAGACCATCACCCGATCCACAAACTTGCGCGGCAATTGCCGCACGTCGAGAATATCCGGGTTCCGAACAGTATCACGAGTGACGATGATCATGGTGCGCCTAGGTTTTTGCAGAAATTAATCCGCACCGCGCCGCTGACCATGCGCGACTTTGACATGGGCCAAGCCTCAAATCGGCGCACGCACAGCACGTTGCCGGAACGCCTTCGGTGTCATGCTGTGATGCGCCTGGAACAGACGGTAGAAATGGCCGAGGTTCGCAATGCCCACCGCGTCGGCCACATCCTGCGTCGACAGCGTGCCATCCCGCAGCAATCGGCCCGCATAATCCATGCGTACCCCGTTCACCCAAGCCGATGGTGTTGTGCCCAGATGCGCTCGCATGGCCCGGCACAAATGCTCATGGGACCGTCCCGCCACCCGCGCCAACCCGGCTGCGCCGTCGCGAAATACATCCGGGGCTTGCGCCGCCTGGCAGGCCCGCGCAAGCCAAGCGGGCAGATCCGCATCAAATGCACGGCCCACTTCGGTCAGGTCGGCCAAGACGCCCGTCAGAAACGCCTCCAGCCGCAGAAGCGTCGCTGGCCCGTCCCGCAACAGCATCCCGCCCCCCGAAAGCCGTCCGCGCACCGCCGCGCCCAGCACCAACGTCTCCGGTTCCTTGGCCTCTGACCAAAAGAAGCGGCCACCGCACGCACCGGCATGGCGGTGACCCAAATCCTCGATGACCTCTTGCCGGATCATGACATTGAAAATGCGACTGACCCGCCCCCTGGGCGCGTGGACCAGATGCACATCCGCTGGGCGCAAGAAGACGGCGGTGCCACTGCCCAAGGTTTCTGCGGTGTGGCGCAGGTCGTGCCGAAGCGGCCCGTCAAGGACCACCATCAACTCAAAGTAGTCATGGGTGTGCCAATACTTGGGCCGCGTGCCAGCGATGTCTTTCACGATGGCATGGAAGCAATCATCGGGCTGTGTGTAAGTGTCAAACTGAAAGCGCCGCACATCCATCCACGCCAGATTAGCGGAAGTTCATCCGGGAAATCGATCAAAAATATCAAATTACCGGACTCTTCGGTCAAATCAGCCCCTTTCCGTAGCGGCAGAAGCCCGATTAACCTACCCGTCGGGAGGGACGGGCGCGCCAGTTGGGGCGCCTAGGCGGATATGAATACACCACCATGCGGATAACCTGGTTCGGTCAGGCCGCCCTTCGATTTGAAGGGGCGGAGCGGACGGTGATGACCGATCCGTTCACGCCCGACATCCTGGGCTATCCCGCCATCAAGGAAACGGCGGATATCGTCCTCACCTCCTCTGACGATGACGACGCCCATTGCCGGTCTGACCTGATCCAAGGCGACCCGATCTGTGTCAACGCCCTCGATATCGCTGGCGATGGTGAGGGAGAGGACGATGTGGGCGGCATGCGCGTCCGCGCGATTGCCGCCGAAGAATGGGACCATCATCCAAGGGGCGTCGCCAACCAGAACGCCATGTATCGCTTCCACCTGGATGGGATCGAGATCGCCCATATGGGGGACGTCGGCAACGCGCTGAACGAAGATCAGATCGCGTTCTTTGAGGGGGTGGATGTCCTGTGTGCGCTTACCGGCGGCCCGCCCACGATCGCGCTGCCGGATCTGATGCATATGATCCACCGGGTACGGCCAAAACTTGTGATCCCATGCCACTTTCGCACGCTGGCGTACCGGCCTGCCAACATCCAATGGATCGAAGACTTTTTGGTCCATTTCACCCACGACCGCGTCGACTTTGCCTTTGGCCCGCACGCGCAGATCACCGCGGATACCTTGCCGGACGACACGCGCGTCCTAGTGCTTGATTATCTGCGATAAAAACCAAAAGGGAGAAAACAACATGGCTTTGAAAGCACTGCTGACCGGCACCGCGTCCCTCGCCTTGATGGCGGGCGCGGCCTTGGCCCAAGATGTGGCCCGCGAGGATACGGTCATCTTCGACTTGGACCGCACCATCACCGACCCGGCCAACTTCAACTGGCTGACCGACGGCACAGGCGTGCGCCGGATGCATGGCGGCCACCAAGTCATGTGGGAGCCGCTGTTCATCCTGAATTACGGCACGGGGGAGTTGGACCCCTGGCTGGCCACCGGCTTCGACAGCAATGCAGAAAGTTCCGAATTCACGATCACCCTGCGCGACGGGGTGGAATGGTCCGACGGCGAAGCATTCAACGCCGACGATGTTGTCTTCTCTGTCGAGATGGCGCTCGCAAACGAAGAGATCACGGCCCGCGAGGCGTCCAGCATCCGTGCCCAGATCGCCGCCGTCGAAAAGATCGACGACCTGACCGTGAAGATGACCCTCAACGCGCCAAACCCCCGGTTTGTCGTCGAAAACTTCGGCATCCGCATCTTTGGGTCCTATCTGATCATGCCAGAGCATGTCTGGGCCGGAGAGGACCCCGCGACCTTCACCTTCCCAGAGCCCATCGGAACCGGCCCCTACACGTTCACCTCTGCCGCCACCAACCGTGCGATCTGGGACCGCAACGATGATTGGTGGGGCGCCAAGACCGGTTTCATGGACTTGCCAGACCCCTCACGCGTGATCTTTCTCGAAACCGGAGGGGAGGAGAGCCGCGCCCAGCTTTTGGCCTCTAACCAGTTGGACGCATCTCAGAACATCTCCGTCGGCACCTTCGAAGCGGTGAAGGCCCAGAATGATGCGGTGATTTCCTGGTATGATGGCTACCCCTACGCGTCCGCCGACCCTTGCGCGCGCCAGTTGGAAATCAACACCACCATCGCCCCTTGGGATGACGCGAATATGCGCCGGGCCGTCGCCCATATCATCGACCGGACCCAAATCGTAAACGTGGCCGCCGAAGGGGCGACAACCGCGTCGCGGACGATGTTCGCCGAATACGGCTCCATGGAGCCATTCATCCAAGCGGCCATCGCAGGCGGCGGGGAACTGCCTGCCTCCGCCGATGTGGCCGCGGGTCAAGCCTTGATCGAGGCGGCGGGATGGACCCGCGATGGTGACTATTACGAGAAGGACGGGGAACGCTTGGCGGTGGAAATTCACGTCAACTCGGCCTCCACGGAATACACCCGCACCATCGACGTCATCGTGGAGCAGTTGCAGCGCGCTGGCATCGACGCACGGGCCATCCCGGTCGAGAATGGGGTTTTCTGGGGCGAGGTCTTGCCATTTGGCAGTTACGAGATGTCCTATAGCTGGCTATCCTGCGGGTCGGTGAACGAGCCTTGGGCCTCCATGGGGCGCTATACCGTCAAAGACGTCGTCCCCGTGGGCGAACGGTCCCCCGGCTTCAACAATACCGCGCGCTGGACCGGCCCGGAGGCCGAAGCCTATTCGGCCATCGTGAACGAGATGGCGGGCATGGCCCTGGGCGACCCCGCCATCCCCGCCATGGTCGAAGAAGCCTATGGCCACTTGGCGGAAGGCATGCCGTTCATTCCCCTGGTCCAGTCCGCCAAGCTGATCCCCTTCAACACAACGTATTGGAGCGGGTGGCCCACGAACGAAAATTACTACAACCACCCGTTCTTCTGGTGGAACCACACACACCAGATCATCCACCAGCTTGAGAAGGTCGAGTGATCATGTTCGTGGGGCGGGAAATTCCCGCCTCACACCCCCGGGGTCCATCGGGCCCTGACGGCAACCCATGGGCGCGCACAGATGTCCGAAATCCGATCTTTCTTCGAAGACCACGGCTACTACCACGCAAGGGGCGTGTTTACGGCAGATACGCTCGGGCCGCTGGCCCGTGACTTTGACCGGATTGTCACCCAGTTGGACGCCAGCGGGGCTGAGGTGGACGCCACGTGGGATGGGGACAGCACTGCCCGTCTTCGGCGAAGCGGTGACCGCATCCTGCACACACACAACGTCCAACGATACTCCAGGACCTGGATGGATGCGTTTCTGTCCGAACGCTTTCTGGAGCCCGCTTGCGCCTTGCTTGGACCGGACGTGATCTTGCATCACTCGAAACTGTTCCAAAAGCCAGCCGAGGCAGGCTCCCCCTTTCCGATGCATCAGGACTGGCCCTATTTCCCGACCGAGGAGGACAGCATGATCGCAGGCGTCGTCCATGTCTCAGACGCGACCGATGAAATGGGCTGCCTAAGGGTTTGGCCAGGGTCCCATCGTCTGGGCCGCATCCAAGGGGCGGACGGGCGGCGCGCCAACGATGTGTTGGACCGGCATCCCATCGAAGACGCGCAGATCGTCGAGGCCTGCGCCGGGGATGTGGTCTTCTTCCATTACCTCACGCTCCATGGATCCATGCCCAACCGATCCAACGCCGTGCGCAAAACGGTCCTGGTGCAAATGTATAGCGGCCACGACAAGGTCGAGCGGGGCAATCCCCACCCGGATGAACGCTTGGTTCTATCGGGCTGGAACCACCGCGCAGATCGAACCCTCGCCGGGCACCCAAGCGGCTGACGCCACGGAACTGACATCAGGGAAGGACGGAACATGGCTGGCATCCCAGCGTCCTACATCAAAAACCGGCTGATCACGCTGGTTTTGACGATACTCATCGCCGCGACACTGATTTGGATCATTCCCCGGCTCAGCCCTGTGGATCCTGCGGAAATCGCCCTGGGCCGCATGGCCGCGGGCGCGGGGTCTGTGGCCGATTCCGATGAAATCCTTGCACAACTTCGCGCGTCCATGGGCATCGATCAGCCCCTGGCGATCCAATACTTGCGGTATATCGGGAATGTGCTGGTCTTCGATTTTGGCATCTCAACCGCGTCCTTCCCCACCCCCGTCAGCGCCCTGATCGCGCAGGCCCTGCCTTGGACCCTGGGCCTGATGATCCTGTCGCTGTTGATCACGTTCCTGATCGGCAACGCCTTGGGCGCATTCATGGCGTGGGACAGAACGCCCAAGCTGGCCCGCGTCGCCATCCCTGCAGCCATGGTCTTCACCTCGATCCCGCCGATCCTGTCGGGCCTTTTGCTCATGTGGATCTTCGCGGCCAAGCTCCGATGGTTTCCCCTGACCGGGTCCTATGGCCTGACCGTAGAGCCGGGGTGGGACTGGGCCTTCATCTCCTCGGTGATCAGCCACGGAACCTTGCCCGCCCTGTCCATCGTGATCGTCACATTCGGGTTCTGGGCCCTGGGCATGCGCGGCCTGATGATCACCGTCCAAGGGGAGGACTATGTCAAACTTGCCGAGGCGAAGGGCCTGCGCCCGCGGTACATCCTTTATAAATATATGATCCGAAACGCGATCCTGCCGCAGATCACCGCGTTCGCACTGAAGATCGGGCTGTTGGTGGCGGGCCAAGTCCTGGTCGAACGGATCTTCGCCTATAACGGCATGGGCAAGCTGCTGTATGACGCGATCCTCAACCAAGACTTTCCCGTCATTCAGGGCGTCAGTTTTGTGATCATCCTCTTGACCGCCCTCTCGGTGTTTATCGTTGATCTGATCTATCCGCTGATCGACCCGCGCATCCGACATGACACGGGGGCAACATGACCGACGCGCCGCTCACCCGTGACGACAAACGCGCGGCCAAGCGCGCCGCCCGATTCGAGAACCCCTGGCGCTCCCCAAAGCTGGCCTGGGGCGCCGGGCTGCTGTTATCCGTTGTCGCCTTGGGCATTCTTGGCCGCCTGTTCTGGGACCTGGAGGCGGTGTTCACGGGGGCAAATATGCTCAAGATCCCACCCATCGGGTTCGAGAACCTGCGGGGGCAATCCGGCACGTTCGCCAACCCTTTGGGCACCGATGGGGCCGGGCGGGACATGCTTGCCCTGTTGATCATCGGGGCGCCGAACACTTTGTTTGTGGGTCTGATGGCATCATTGATTGGGATGAGCGTTGGCATCGTTCTGGGCTTCACCGCAGGGTTCGTGGGGGGGCGAACGGACGACACGATCCGCGTTCTGTCCGACGTGATGATCACGATCCCGCCACTTCTCATCCTGGTGGTCGTGCAATCGGTGTTCGGGGATGTGTCGCTGACGCTGATGGCCCTGCTCATCGCGGGGTTTGTCTGGCAATCCCCCACGCGCCTGATCCGGGCGCAGGTCCTTTCCATGCGAGAGGCGGGATACGTGCAAATGGCGCGCCTCTCGGGCGCATCGACCCCCCACATCATGTTCAAGGAAATGCTCCCGAACCTCGTCCCGTACCTGTTCGGGTCCTTCATTGCGTCGGTCACGACGTCCATCGTCACCGCAGTGGGGTTGGAGGTCTTGGGCCTTGGCCCACAGCGGGTGCCGACCCTGGGCCGCATCATCTATGAGGCGATCAACGCCGGTGCCTTGATCCAAAATCTATGGTGGTGGTGGGGCCTGCCCACGCTGTTGCTGGCGGTGATGTTCATCGGGCTATTGCTGGTCAATCTGGGGCTGGACGAAGTCTCGAACCCCCGGTTGAGGAAGCTGTGATGGCCGCCCCAAGCGCCCAAAAGTCTTCGCCGAAGACTTTTCCACCGCCCCATATCGGAAGGTGCCCATGAGCCATCTGACCATCAGCGACCTCAGCATCGATTTCCCCACCTCCAAGGGCGTCGTCCATGCCGTCGTACGGCTCAACTTGGCCGTGGCCAAAGGACGCCGGGTGGGCTTCATCGGCGAAAGCGGGTCCGGCAAGACAACCACCGCGCTGGCGATCATGCAGATGCTGACTGAACCGGGCCGCGTCGCCGGCGGCCAGATCATTTTGGGTGGCACCGACATGCTCGCCCTCAGCGAGGCGGAGATGCGCCAGGCCCGCCTCTCCAAGGTCAGCTACATTCCCCAAGGGGCCATGAACTCCCTCAATCCGATCATGCGGATCGAAGATCAGCTCTGGGATGGCATCGTCGCCCATGAGCCTGCGACATCCCAAACCGATCTAAAAGCCCGGTCCGACCATACCCTGGCATCGGTCGGGCTGCCGCCCCATGTGGCCCGCCTGTATCCCCACGAACTCTCCGGCGGGATGAAGCAACGCGTGTGCATTGCCATGGGGGTCACCCTGTCGCCGGATCTGATCATCGCCGATGAACCGACAAGCGCCCTTGATGTGGTCACACAGCGCCATGTCATGCAGACGCTCAAGGACGTGCAGGCGCAGATCGGGGCCGGGTTGATCTTGATTGGCCATGACATGGGATTGATGGCGCAATCGGTCGACGAACTTGCCGTTCTCCGCCATGGGAAATTGGTGGAACATGGCGATGTCCGCCAGATTATCGAGGCGCCCAAACACCCCTACACCAAGGATTTGATCTCCTCCGTGCCTTTGGTTGGCGGCGACAGTTTTCTGGACGACGCCCCGGCAGAACCGCCCAAGGGCCGCGGCACACCCGGCGTCGCCCTTTTGCAATTCGACGGGGTCAGCAAAGTCTACGGCGCGAACACGGCCCTGCACCCACTGTCCTTCGCGCTGGAAGGCGACGTCCCGAAAATCGTGTCGATCGTCGGCCAATCCGGGTCCGGCAAATCCACCATGGGCAGTTTGATGCTGGGCTTCAATGACCCCAGCACGGGCAAGGTCCTTTACGAAGGGCAAGACGTCTCCAGGATGACTGGGGCCCAAGCGCTGGACTTTCGCAAGAACGTGCAGGCGGTGTTCCAAGACCCCTATGCCTGCTTCAACCCCTTCTACCGGGTCGATCACGCCCTGAAATTCCCGTTCAAACGCTTTGGCTACGCGACGTCCGACGCTCAGGTTCAGACAGCCATGGAAGACGCCTGCGACGCGGTCGGGCTGGACCCCTCTTTGATCTTGCGGCGCTATCCCCACCAACTCTCGGGCGGGCAGCGGCAGCGCCTGATCGTGGCCCGTGCCCTGATGCTACAGCCCAAGCTGCTGATCGCCGATGAACCTGTGTCCATGGTCGACGCCAGTCTGCGTGCAACAATCCTGAAAAACATCCACGACCTGAAGGACAAGCACGGAATTTCGATCCTCTACATCACCCATGACCTGGCAACGGCCTATCACGTCAGCGACTATGTGATGGTCTTGTACCGCGGTCGCGTCGTGGAAGCGGGGCCCCCAAAGGACGTCATCGGCGCGCCCCAGCACGACTACACGCGCCTGCTGATCGACTCGATCCCTTGGCCGGATGTTGACCGGGGCTGGGGCACACCCACCACCGAGGAGGAAGACGCCGCGCGCCTAGCCCGCATGGCCCAAGACCACGCCACCGTTCGCCGGGGCGACATCCCGGGCTTCACCCTCAGTTGATTGCGCCGCCTCCGGCTGGCCGGGGGCATATCCAAGGGCCAAGCCCTCGGTTCACCACGGATACACCCATGGACCACGCCCGCCGCTTTACCGCCAAAAAGATCGCCAAACGGATCGACCTGATCCGGCCACTCGTCCACCGGCGGACACGTCCCATAGACCGTTTCCGATGGTGCGCCCTGTCGGACGCGACCGACGTGCCCCCGTTGGGCGCAGACATCCAAAGCTGGCCCCAGATCGATTGGAACGACTATTGGGCCGGTCAAAATATCAACTACTTGATGGTCAGCCATTTCACGATCCCCAAAGGCTGGGCGGACGGCCCGGTGGCGCTTCACTTGCCCATGGGCGTGGCGGGCGACATCTTCACCCACCCGGAGGCGCTTTTGCATATCGACGGGCGCCCCTATGCCTCGTCGGATCGCTATCACCATACGATCTATCTGCCCAAGTCGTTGCAAGACGGGTTGGAGCATCGGCTGGACCTGCATGGCTGGACCGGTTTGACCGGCTGGCCGCCGGACCCGACCAACACGGACCGCCTCAAGATGGGAGAGTGTCGGCTGGTGGAAATCGATCTCCCCACGCGGGACTTCATCTCCCTTGCCGAGGTCGCGTTGGACCATGCCCTGACACTTGAAGACACCAGACCCGAACGCCATGCCATTCTGACGGCCCTCGACGCCGCCTTCCTGACCCTCGACACGCGCGACCCCATGGGGGAGGAGTTCTGGCGCACCGTCCCGCAGGCCACCGACGCGCTGCGCACCGGGCTGGCCGGGGCCGGAAAGCCCATCGACGTCACCCTGCATGCGATCGGCCACGCCCATATGGACATCGCCTATCTGTGGCCCATCAGCCAGATTCGGCTGAAGAACGCGCGCACCTATTCCAACGTGTTGCGGATGATGGATCAATACAGCGCATACCGCTTCAGCCACTCGCAACCGCAACTCTATGCCTACACGGAAGCGGACTACCCCGACGTCTTTGACGGCATCCGAGAACGGGTGGCAGACGGTCGTTGGGAGGTTATGGGCGGCATGTGGGTGGAACCCGACACGAACATCCCGGGCGGCGAATCCCTGGTGCGGCAACTGCTGCTGGGCCGATCCTGGTTCAAGGACCGGTTCGGCGACGTGGAAACGCCCGTCCTTTGGCTGCCGGATACGTTCGGCCTGTCCTGGTGCCTGCCCCAACTTGTGGACAAGGCGGGCTTGCGATGGATGGTGGTCAACAAGGCGTCCTGGAATCAATACAACCAACTGCCCGCCTCAACCCTTTGGTGGGAAGGGATCGACGGCACCCGCATCCTGACGCAGTTCCTGACCACCCCGCGGGAGGTGCAGCACCTGCCCTTTCCGACCAACTACAAATCTGACCTGACCGCCGGGGAGGTGACGGGCACCTGGCGCGCATCCACCGCGAAAGAGAAAGTGCGCGACCTGCCCATTGCCTACGGCTACGGCGATGGCGGCGGGGGGCCGACCGGAGAATTGATCCGCCGGGCGCAATCTTGGCAGGATATGCCCGCCGCACCCAAAGTCGCGTTCTCGACTGTGCGCGCCTGCATGGAGGCGATCGAGGACCAAGCCGCAACAGTCCCCACTTGGTCCGATGAGCTCTATCTGGAGGGGCATCGCGGCACGCTGACCTCCCAGGGGTGGATCAAACGGGCAAACCGGCAGGCGGAAATCGCGCTCCACGACACCGAATTCCTGCTGGCCGTCACCGACCGCCCCAGCCCTCCGGGCCTTCGGCGCGCTTGGGAATTGCTCTGCCTCAACCAGTTTCACGACATCCTTCCCGGCACGTCGGTCGCCTCCGTGTTCAAGGATGCAAGCAACGACTACGCAGAGATCGCGGCCCTGTCTGGCGCGGCTCGTGCGCCCATCACCGACGGCCCGGTCCAAGCCGTGGCAAACACGATTCCCTTCGGCGGCCCGCGGGTGGTGGCCCTGCCGGACCCTGGGGCCCACACGCAAACCGTCTTCGACGGCGAACTGGCGCTCATGGATATGGCCCCGCACGCGCTTATGCCCATCTGTCCCCGTGCGACCGACGACCCCGTCACAATTGAGCGGACCAAAACCGGCATCGTTCTGCAGAACCGCCACCTGCGGCTCGACCTCGACACCAAGGGCCGCCTGACCCGCATCTTGGACCGCGACAATCACCGCGACGTGTTGGCCGAAGGCCGCATCGGAAACCAGCTTCAGGCCTTCGAAGACCGCCCCTTGTCCTGGGACGCCTGGGACATCGACAGTTTCTTCGAGGACCGCGGCGAAATTGTCAGCGGCCTGACATCTTTGGAGATCGAAGAGGAAGGCCCGCTCCGCGCCTCCGTCGCGCTTACCTGGCACTTCCGATCCTCCACCATTCGCCAAAAGATCCGCCTGACCGCCGAAAGCCGCCGCATCGACTTCGCCACCACGGTCGACTGGCACGAAAGTCACATCCTGCTGAAAGCCGCGTTTCCTGTCGCGGTCTTCGCCCCATCCGCCACTTACGAAATCCAGTGGGGCGCGATCAGTCGACGGACCCATAGGAACACTTCCTGGGACTATGCCAAGTTCGAGGTGCCCGCCCAGCGATGGGCCGACCTGAGCGAGGGCGATTACGGTGTCGCCCTGCTGAACGATTGCAAATATGGGTATGACATCAAGGGCGACGTGATGCGCCTAACGCTGATCAAATCGGCCACCTCCCCGGACCCAAAGGCCGACCAAGGGACCCATGTCTTTACCTATGCCCTGTTCCCCCATGCTGGCGATTGGCGGGGGGAGGTGATGCAGGCCGCCGCAGAACTCAACATGCCGCCGGTCCCCGTGGCCCATATTGGCGATGGCACATCCTTCGTCAAAGCCAA
This sequence comes from Pseudomonadota bacterium, assembly GCA_039817645.1. Classification (GTDB taxonomy): domain Bacteria; phylum Pseudomonadota; class Alphaproteobacteria; order Rhodobacterales; family Rhodobacteraceae; genus Jannaschia. The sequence goes on from JBCBVM010000009.1 coordinate 59,155, forward strand.
CCGTCCCGGCGCCATCGTGGAAACCATCAAACCCGCAGAGGATGGCGATGGCGTGATCCTTCGCCTCTATGATGCCCATCGGACGCGTGGGCCCGTCACCTTGACCTTCGCCCGCCAACCCCGGTCGGTCCACCACTGCCATCTGCTGGAATTCGAAGACGGCGCGCCGCTCAGGACCTCGGAAAATACCGTCACGGTCCCCCTGGCCCCGTTCGAGATCGTGACACTGCGCGTGCGCTTCTAACCTTGGATCCGCAGATGTCCGCCCCAAGGCCCTGCATCACAGGTTGTGCTTCAGTAGCACTTCAATGCGAATACGCTCCTGCGAGGCAAGCGTCGTGCGGTTCTCGCAGCGGGCGCGCAAGGTGCGGATGGCGCTGCGGACAAGGTGGCCCGGGTCTTGTGTAATCAACGCCTCGACGCGGCCTTCGCGCAGCGCGGCTTCGGTGAACGGCGTCCGCTCATGGGCGATCCGTTGAATGTCACGGCCACCGCCCAGCTCAGCCGCCAAAGTCAGGGGCAAGCGCGCCTCAGAGGCCAAGACATAGATCCCCGCCACATCGGGCCGCGCATCGAGGACTTGGGAAATGACCCGGCGCACCCGCCCCTCATCCCCGTGGGTTTCCAGCGACGGCAGCACGGTCAGATGTGGGAACATATCCCCCATGACGCGGTCGAACCCCAAGCGCCGCTCAAGCGAGTCGCGGGATTGAAAGCTTTCGCCCAAGACGATCACCGACCCCTGCCGCGGGCTGATCAGCCGGCCCATAAGCTCTCCGGCGGTGGCCCCTGCGGCGTGGTTATCGATGCCCACGAAGGGGATGTCTTCGGCCGCCGCCTGGCGAGAGATGAAGGAAATCGCCTGAATCCCCCGCTCCTCCACCCGGCGAATCGCGTCGCGTACATGGGGGGTTTCCGGCGCCATGATCGCGATCCCGTCATAGGCTTGGACGGACAGATCGGCAAGGAACCGGGCCAGGCCATGGGGGCCATCTTCGGGCGCAGTCAGCACTTCGGCCTCGATCATCTCGGACGCGAACGCGCGCGCGACCTCGCCGATCCGCAAGGACAGTTGCCCGATGAATTCCCCTGACTGAAGGGGCAGGACAAAGGCAAAGCGATAGGCCCGCCGACGGGCCAAGGTTGCCGCCACCACATTCCGCTGAAACCCGATTTCCTGGATGGTTTTGTTCACGACTTCAACGGTTTTCGAGCGCACGCCCGCACGTCCGTTCAACACCCGGTCAACGGTCGCAAGACTGACGCCTGCCGCCTTGGCCAAGTCGCGTGTGGTCGGTCTGTCCGGCATGGAAAGTCCCTGTGAAGTACCCGGTCGGTGGTCTCTGATAGCGGGTCTGTCGTCGGTGGGGAAGCGTTTTGAGGTGCGTACCTCAGATTCTGCTTTACTTGAGGTGCGCACCTCACTTAGGTGGAGATCAGGCCGCCCCGTGGGAGAGGACGGCCGCCAATGGGAGGATTTCTGATGAAGCGCATGTATCTGGGCGGTGTCGCCGCCACAGCCCTGCTGGCCGGCAGTTTGCCCGCCCTGGCCGATGGCCATGCCACCGAATTGACGCTCTGCTGGGCCGCCTGGGACCCGGCGAACGCCCTGGTCGAGTTGAGCAAGGATTTCGAGGCCGAGTCCGGTCACACCATGAATTTCGAATTCGTCCCCTGGCCCAATTTCGCGGACCGGATGTTGAACGAATTGAACTCGGGCGGCCAGCTCTGCGACTTGCTGATCGGCGACAGCCAGTGGATCGGCGGCGGGGCCGAAAATGGCCATTACGTCAAGCTGAATGACTTCTTCGATGCCGAGGGCATCAGCATGGACGATTTCGCGCCCGCCACCGTCTATGCCTATTCCACTTGGCCCAAGGGGACGCCCAACTACTACGCCCTGCCCGCCATGGGGGATGCGAACGGCTGGTTCTACCGCAAGGATTGGTTCGAGGACCCGGAAATCCAAGCCGCCTATAAGGACGCCACCGGCGACGATCTGGGCGAGCCCCAGACCCAGCAGGAAATGCTGCAAATCGCCCAATTCTTCCAGGGCCGGGAAATCGACGGTGAGACCCGCTACGGCGCCGCCATCTTTACGGAGCGTGGGTCCGAAGGGATCACCATGGGCGTGACCAGCGCGCTGTACCCCTGGGGGTTCAAGTACGAGAATACGCCGGGTGAATACGACATGGACGGCGCTGTGAATTCGGCCGAAGCGGTCGCGGCCTTGGAGTTCTATAAGGAATTCTACCAGACAGCGACACCGCCCGGCTATTCCGACAGCTACATGGAGCAGGGCCTGGACGCGTTCAAATCCGGACAAGTCGCCATGGCGATGAATTGGTTTGCGTTCTTTCCCGGGCTGGCCGCCGATCCAGAGTTGGAAGGCAAGGTCGATTTCTTCGTGAACCCGTCCCAGAACATCGCCGGATCCACCTTGGGGGGCCAAGGCATCTCGGTCGTGGCCTACTCGGAAAAGCAGGACGCGGCGCTTGAATACATCAAGTGGTTCGCCCAGCCAGCGGTCCAGGCCAAATGGTGGGAACTCGGCGGTTTCTCCGCCCACAACTCGGTTCTCAACGATCCCGGCTTCCCCGATAGCCAGCCCTTCGCAGCGGACTTCCTGACGGCCATGGGCCAGGTCCAAGACTTCTGGCAGGAACCGGCCTATGCCGAGCTATTGCTGGCCATGCAGAAGCGGATGCACGACTTTATCGTGGCCGATCAGGGCACCGCGCAAGAGGCACTGGACAAGCTGATCGAGGATTGGACCGAGACCTTTGAGGACGAAGGCAAGCTCTGACACCTCCCGCCTCCCCCCCTCCGACCGCGGAGGGGGGAGAGGCGACGCACACCCCAATGCGAAGAGAGCCGGAAGGCTCCATGACCCCACGCCCCAAGGCGTGAACGGAGACGGCATGTCCGATACACTTCCAGATCGCGCCGCGCAGGCGACGCCCCCGGCCCTGGCCCATAAGATACGTGGCCTCTCCGACCGGGCCATCGCTTGGCTGTTCGTTGGGCCCAGCATCGTGCTTTTGCTGGCCGTCAACATCTTTCCTTTGATCTGGACGGTGAACCTGTCCTTCACCAATTTTCGCGCCAACCGAAACCGCGAGGCGGAGTATATCGGCCTGCGCAATTATGAGCGCATCCTGACCGACGAAGATATCTGGCTGACGATGCAGGCCACGGCGCATTTCCTGTTCTGGACGATCCTAATCCAAGTGCTCATCGGCTTCGCGCTGGCCTATCTGATCAACAAGAAATTCAAGGGCAACGATCTGTGGACCACGATCATCGTGTTGCCCATGATGTTGTCGCCCGCCGTGGTCGGCAACTTCTGGACGTTTCTCTATCAACCACAGATCGGGCTGTTCAATTACGTCGTCAGCTTCTTCACCGGCGTCGACCCCAGCAGTTTTCAGATGGTCGGGGATGTGGCCCTGGCACCCTGGTCCATCGTGATCGTGGACACCTGGATGTGGACGCCATTCGTGATGCTGATCTGCCTCGCGGGCCTGCGCTCCATCCCGGACAGCATCTATGAGGCCGCCGAATGTGACCGCGCGTCCAAGTGGCGGCAGTTCTGGACGATCACCATTCCCATGGTGCTGCCGTTCCTCATGCTGGCCGTGCTGTTCCGAGGGATCGAAAACTTCAAGATGTTCGACCTGGTGGTGCAATTGACGGGCGGCGGGCCGGGATCGGTCACCGAACTGACCTCCATCAATCTCAAGCGTGAGGCATTCGAGAAATGGCGCACCGGCTATGCGTCGGCCTATGCTGTGATCCTGTTCGTCACCGTCTTTGGCCTGGCCAGCATCTACGTCAAAGCGCTGAACAAGGTGAAAGACCGATGAGCATTCGCCCGACCCAAGCCCGCCGAACAACGCCTCCCTCCAGTCGAGAGACCCGATAAGATGGCTGCTTTCTCTGTCACTGAACCATCTGCGCGTCAGAAATGGGTCTCCGGCATCCTTGTCATAGGGTATGCCCTGATCACGATCCTGCCGCTTCTGTGGATCATCGCCACCGGCTTCAAATCCCCGTCCGATGCCATCGCGTACCCGCCCAAGGTGGTGTTTGAGCCCACGGTCGAGGGCTATGTGAACCTGTTCACGACCCGGACCCGGCAGACCCAGGAATACCTCGACGCCAACCCGCCGCAGGGTTGGGCCGACGAAATCGTCCGGCAATATGACATGGTGATCGTCGGCCCCTCCCGCTACGGGGAGCGGTTCTTGAACTCGGTCATCATCGGCTTCGGCTCGACGTTCCTGAGCGTGTTCCTGGGCACCATCGCGGCCTATGCGTTTAGCCGTTTCAAGGTACCGCTGAAGGACGATCTGCTGTTCTTCATCCTCAGCACCCGGATGATGCCACCCATCGCCGTCGCGATCCCGATCTTTCTGATGTACCGGCAACTTGGCCTGTCGGACACGCATCTGGGGATGATCCTGCTTTATACGGCGGTGAACCTGTCCCTGTCGGTCTGGCTGCTGAAAGGGTTCATCGACGAAATCCCGCTGGAATACGAAGAGGCGGCGATGATCGACGGCTACACCCGGTTCCAGGCGTTCTACAAAGTGGTGTTGCCGCAGGCCGCGACCGGCATCGCCTCCACCGCGATCTTCTGCCTGATCTTCGCCTGGAACGAATATGCCTTCGCGGTCCTGCTGACATCGGGCACCGCACAGACCGCCCCGCCCTTCATCCCGACCATCATCGGTGTGGGTGGCCAGGACTGGCCCGCCGTCGCCGCAGGCGCCACGCTGTTCCTGGTGCCGGTCATGGTCTTCACCATCCTGCTGCGCAAACACCTGCTGCGTGGGATCACCTTCGGAGCGGTGCGCAAATGACCAAGTTCTTCACCGGCCTTGCCCGGCTCCGTCGGGGCCCTTGGGAAATGGTGGCCACCATCCTGATTGCCCTGGGCGTTTGCATGCTGATGCAGCCCTTCGTTCTGGTCCTCTATACCTACAGCTTCATCGTCACACTGGTGGGCACGGTCATGTTCATCGTCGTCAGCCACTTCCCGGAAGGCGAATGATGCTCGAACAGATTTGCCCCATTATGCCGTCCCGGGATCTCGACGTGACCCAGGCGTTCTATGCCCGCCTTGGGTTCCAGACGTGGTACAAGGAAGACAATTACCTTCTGATGAACCGCGACAAGGTCGAGGTGCATTTTTTCCCGCATCCCACACACCGGCCCGAAGCCTCGGACCATGGTGCCTATATCCGGCCCCTGGACGTGGACGCGTTCTCAAGCGAGGTCGCAAAACTCGGCTTGCCGAGCGATGCCGGTTTCCCTCGGTTCGCCCCCGCAGAAGACAAGCCCTGGGGCATGCGCGAAGCCACCCTTTGGGACCCCGATGGCAACCTGCTGCGCATCGGGCAGGAGATCAGCTGATGGCCCAGATCCGCATCGAGAATGTCCGCAAGGAATTCGGCGACTTCACCGCCGTGCAATCCAGCAGTTTCACCATCGAGGATGGCGAATTCTTCATGCTGCTGGGCCCCTCGGGCTGCGGCAAGACGACGACCCTGCGGATGATGGCCGGTCTGGAACTGCCCACCAGCGGCGAAATCTACATCGACAACGAGGAAGTCGGCCAGAAACGCGCATCGGAGCGGGACATCGCCTTCGTGTTCCAGATGTTCGCGCTTTACCCGCATTTGAACGTGCGGGGGAATATCTCCTACCCGTTGAAATCCCAGGGGATGCCGCGCGCCCAGATCCGCGACAAGGTGGCCGAAGTGGCGGGCATTCTGGGGATCGAAGACATTCTGGACCGCCCCGTGGGCGGCCTATCGGGCGGCGATCGTCAGCGTGTGGCCCTGGGCCGCGCCATCGTGCGGGAACCGAAGGCGTTCTTCATGGATGAGCCGTTGGGCGCGCTGGATGCCGAATTCCGGGAACGGATGGCCGAGGAGTTGCGCGCCCTCCATGACCGCATGGGCGCGACCACGGTCTATGTCACCCACGACCAGCTAGAGGCGATGCAGATGGGCGACAAGATCGTCGTGATGAACCACGGGGTCGTTGAACAGTTCGGGGTGCCCCAGGACATCTATGACTGGCCCGCCACCAAGTTCGTGGCGGAATTCATCGGCTCCCCACCCATGAATTTCCTTGAATTCCAGGGGAAGGTCCAACCGGGGACCTCGGCGGTGACCCTGGGTGAGGCCAGCATTTCCGTCCCCCAAAGCCGCGCCGCCGCGGAAGGGGCGCTGACCCTGGGCGTACGCCCGGAACATGCCGCTCTGGACGATGCGGCCGCCTATCGCGGGCGTGTGGTGGCCACGGAGTATCTGGGCACCACACAGATCGTCACGCTGGACACGGCCCATGGCGCCATGAAAGTGCGGGCGCCGTCCCACCAACCGGCCAAGCTGGGCGAGCAGACCGGGTTGCGCCTGAACCCGCAGACGCTGACCCTGTTCAACCCCAAGGGCCAGGCCCTTTTGTCGGATGCCAATGAGAAGGTGCTGTCCCATGGCTGAAGTCACCCTGACCGGGATCACCAAACGCTTTGGCGACACCACCGCGCTGGATGACGTGACCATGACCGTGCGGGACGGGTCTTTTGTGGTCCTTCTGGGCCCCACGGGCGCGGGCAAAACCACAACCCTGCGCATGGTGTCGGGCCTTGATGCGCCCGATGCCGGGCAGGTCCAGATCGGCGGCCGCCAGATGGCGGGCCTGACACCTGCGCAGCGGGATGTGGCGATGGTGTTCCAGCAATACTCCCTCTATCCGCATCTGACGGTGCGACAGAACCTGGAATTTCCGCTGAAATCCCCGCTGCTCAAGACCGCCCCAGCGGAGGTGACGCGCAAAGTCGGTCAAGTGGCCGAAACCCTGCAGATCAGTCACAAGCTGGACAACAAGGCCACGGCACTGTCCGGCGGTGAGATGCAGCGCGTCTCGATCGGGCGGGCTTTGGTGCGCAACCCAGCCGTCTACCTGATGGATGAGCCGCTCAGCTCGCTGGACGCCAAGCTGCGCTCGGACCTGCGGATCGAGTTGAAGGCCATCCAGCGCGAACGGGGCGCCACGCTGATCTACGTGACCCATGACCAGATCGAGGCCATGACCATGGCGACCCATGTGGGCGTGCTGGACGCAGGGCGCCTGGTGCAGTTCGGCCCCCCGCGGGAGATCTATGAGAACCCGGTCAGCGTCTATGCCGCCTCGCGCCTGGGCCAGCCGCGCATCAATGTGCTGCCGGCCGATCTGTTCGGGGACGCCCCCGCCGGGGCCACGCAGATCGGCTTGCGCCCCGAGCATGTGCGCCAAGGCGAAGGCGAACCTGCCACCGTGCGCCGGGTGGAACGGCTGGGCGACCAGACCCGCCTGCATCTGGCCTTCAAGGGCCATGACATCATCACCGTGACGGACCCGCACACCCCCCTCAGCGGCGGGGAGAGTATTGCGATCCGGCCGGACAACCCGCTGTGGTTCGACGCAAGCGGGGCAAGGCTGACCTGAGGGAGGGACAGGGACATGAAGCAATTCATCAATGCCAAAGAGGATACGGTCACCGATGCCATTGACGGGCTGGTCCGCGCCTCGGGCGGCAAACTGGCCCGGCTGGACGGCTACCCCCATATCCGGGTGGTGACCCGCGCCGATTGGGACCGGTCCAAGGTGGCGCTGGTCTCGGGCGGGGGGTCCGGCCATGAACCGGCCCATGGCGGGTTCGTCGGGGAAGGCATGTTGACGGCGGCGGTGTGTGGCGATGTCTTCGCCTCGCCCTCGGTGGATGCGGTGCTGGCAGGGATCTTGGCGGTGACGGGGCCCGCCGGCTGTCTGCTGATCGTGAAGAACTACACCGGCGACCGGCTGAACTTTGGCCTTGCGGCAGAACGGGCGCGGGCCTTCGGGTTGCGGGTGTCCATGTTGATCGTGGGCGATGACGTGGCCCTGCCGGATCTGCCGCAACCGCGCGGCGTGGCGGGCACGCTCTTCGTCCACAAGATTGCAGGCGCCATGGCCGAACGCGGCGACAGCCTGGAGGAGATTACCGCCGCCGCCGAACGTGTGGCCGCGGGCGTCCGCTCCATCGGGATGTCGCTGGACACCTGCACCGTCCCAGGCAGCCCCAAAGAAAGTCGCGTGCCCCTGGGCAAAGCCGAACTTGGCCTGGGCATCCACGGGGAGCCGGGGGTCGAACAGATCGACTATGCCGACGCCGCGCAAGCCATGGACGCGGTCTGCGACAAGCTGGGGCCGAACATGGCAGAAGGCAAACACGTGGCGATCCTGAACAACCTCGGCGGCGTGTCCGAACTTGAGATGTCGATCCTCGCCAACGAATTGGCCCGCGCCTCCATCGGGGATCGGCTGGGGCACCTGATCGGGCCAGCCGCCCTGATGACGTCGCTGGACATGCAGGGCTTTTCGGTATCGGTCTACCCGGCCTCACCCGATGAAGTCGCCCTTTTGCAGGCACCCGTGGGCCCCCCTGCCTGGCCGGGCTGCGCGGGTCTTGGGCCCGTGGCGACCCAGGAAATGCCCGACGGGCTGGCCCCGATCCGCCCCATGGCGTCGGCGCACCCCGGAACCGAAGCCCTGTTGCGCCATTGCTGTGACGTCATGATCGCCGCCGAAGCGGACCTGAACGCGCTGGACGCCAAATCAGGGGATGGCGACACCGGATCGACGCTTGCGGGGGCGGCCCGCGCCTTGCTTTCCGCGATGGATCAATTGCCCCTGGCGGACCACACACAGCTTTACCGCGCCATCGGGCAAGAGTTGAGCCAGACCATGGGCGGCTCCTCCGGCGTTTTGCTGGCCATCTTCTTTGCCGCCGTCGGGGATGCCGCCGCGTCCGGCCTGCCCATGGCCGGGGCCCTGCGCGCCGGGCTGGACCGCATGCAAGAGATCGGCGGCGCCGAGCTTGGGGACCGGACGATGGTGGACGCCCTCAAACCCGCCTTGGCCGCGCTCGATAACGGCCTCGGCGCCGCAGCCACCGCCGCGCGGACGGGGGCCGACGGCACCGCACAGATGACACAGGCCCGCGCGGGCCGCGCCTCCTACGTCAATGCGGAACAACTCAGGGGCCATGTGGATCCCGGCGCCGAAGCGGTGGCACGCCTGTTCGAAAGCCTGGCGACCCGGTGACGGGTGGGCGCGACCCCGCCCGCCCGACACCCAGGGTCACACCTTCCAGAACACGAACCCCGCCCAGACGACAGAAATCCCCAACGCGCCCCAAACCGGCTGACCGATAAAGCCAAGCCAGCCCAGGAAGACGAAGGACGTCCCCAAAAGCGACAGAAACAACCGATCGCCCAGCGTTGTGTCCAACCCGAACACCCCGCGCCGCGCGACCCCATCGTTGAAACGCCAAACCTCCAGCACCCCGATCACCGAAATGGCCGAGAAGATGCCGATGAACACGGCCAAGGTCGCGGGCGTCCAGGCCATCCAGAACCCATTGAACAAGGGCGCCGTCCAGTCGAATCCGGTCTCTTCGACCTGTTGGCCCACATTGCCCCAACCCGCCTGTTGGGCGGCCGCCGGGGTGGCCAGCAGAAAAATCAGCAAGGCGCGCATCACACCCTCCCCATGGCGAAACCCTTGGCGATGTAGTTCCGGACGAACCAGATCACGACCGCGCCGGGAATGATTGTTAAGGTCCCCGCCGCCGCCAGCAGGCCAAGCTCATACCCCGCCGACGACGCCGTGCGGGTCATGGTCGCCGCGATGGGCTTGGCTTCCACCGCCGTCAGCGTTTTCGCCAGCAGCAATTCCACCCAGGAAAACATGAAGCAGAAGAACGCGGCCACGCCCACCCCCGCCTTGATGGTGGGGATGAAGACGGTGACGAAGAAACGCGGAAAGGAATAGCCGTCCACAAACGCCGTTTCGTCCAACTCCTTCGGGACGCCGCGCATGAACCCCTCCAGGATCCAGACGGCCAGCGGAATGTTGAACAGACAATGCGCCAAGGCCACGGCCAAATGGGTGTCGAACAACCCCACGGCTGAATAAAGCTGAAAGAACGGCAACGCGAACACGGCGGCGGGCGCCATCCGGTTCGTCAGCAGCCAAAAGAACAACTGCTTGTCGCCCAGGAACCGGTAGCGGCTGAACGCATAGGCCGCAGGCAGGGCCACGGCCACCGACAACACCGTGTTGATCGACACATAGATGATCGAGTTGATGTAGCCCCAATACCATGTCGGATCGGTGAAGATCGTGACATATGCCTCCAGGGTGAAGGTCTGCGGGAACAGGGTGAACCCGGCCAAGATCTCGTTCGTAGTTTTGAACGACATCGACACCAGCCAATAGATCGGCAACATCAGGAACAAGATGTAGAGGATCGGAATGATGGCACGTTTCTTCATGACTCGTTCCTCGTCATCAGGGTGTAGAACAGCCAACTGACCAGCAGGGTAATGGCGAAGTAGATCAGGCTCATGGCGCCTGCGGGGCCCAGATCGAACTGGCCCAGTGCAATCTTCACCAAATCGATGGACAGCAGCGTGGTGGAATTGCCGGGCCCACCACCCGTCAGGGTGAACGGCTCTGTGTAGACGTTGAAGCTGTCCATGAACCGCAAAAGGATCGCGATGGTCAGGACATTCTTCATCTTGGGCAACTGGATATGCCGGAACACCGCCCAAGGGGTCGCCCCGTCAATGCGCGCCGCCTGGTAATAGGCATCGGGAATGCTGACGAGGCCCGCATAGGCCAGCAACACCACCAGGGATGTCCAGTGCCACACATCCATGGCGATGATCGTGATCCAGGCCGCCGTTGGGCTTTGGGTGAAGTCGAAGGGCACGCCCAGGACGTTGTTCATGAAATAGCCCAGCATCCCGATCTTGGGCAGGGCAAAGATGTTCCACATGGCGCCAACCACGTTCCACGGGATCAGCATGGGCAACGCCATCAGCACCAGGCAGACGGGCACCCAAAACCCCGACTTCGGCATCGACAGCGCGATAATGATACCCAGCGGCACCTGGATGATCAGGATCAGGAAGGTGAACAGAAACTGTCGCCCCAGCGCCGCATGGAACCGCTCAGACCGCAGGATCTGCTCGAACCAGTCCAGCCCTTGCCAGAAAAACTGGTTGTTCCCGAACGTCTCCTGCACGGAATAGTTGACCACGGTCATCATCGGCACCAGCGCGTTGAACGCCACCAGAAACAGAACCGGCAGGACAAAGAACCACGCCTTTTGGTTTTCGGTCTTATGCATGGCTCCCCCTCCGGGACATATGTGGCGATTGGGGCGTCATTGCGCGGCCTCCCCACTGGCAAGCCAGCCATCCGCATAAAGCCGCGTGCGATCCTGGCGAAAGCCCAGTTTTACGGGGCTGCCTTGGGCAGGCACTTCGCCATCGGTGATGGCGTTGATCTTGACGTCCCCGGCCATGGTCTCGACGACCTTATGGCGCCCCACATCCGAGATTTTGGAGATGACGGCATCCACACCATGGGCGCCCAATCTGACATTCTCGGGCCGCACGCCGATCTCTAACATGCCCGACGCGGCCCCGATGATCCCGTCCAATGCGACCGCCTGACCGCGAAACGTCACACCATCGCCCGCCCGTTCCGCGGGCAGAACATTCATCCCCGGGGACCCGATGAAATGCCCCACAAACGTATGCGCGGGCCGTTCGAACAGTTCCACCGGCGTGCCGATCTGCACGACCTCGCCCAGGGACATCACGACCACCTCATCGGCGAACGTCAGCGCCTCGGTCTGGTCATGGGTGACATAGATCATGGTGCGGTTGATCCGCTGATGAAGCTCCTTGAGCTTGGAGCGGAGCGAGAACTTCAGATGTGGGTCAATCACCGTCAGCGGCTCATCGAACATCACCGCATTCACGTCATCGCGCACCAGACCCCGGCCCATGCTGATCTTCTGTTTGTCATCGGGCGCCAAGCCAGCCGCGCGGCGGTCCAGCATGTCCTGCACCCCCAGCATCTCCGCGATCTCGCCCACGGCCTGCTCGATCCGCGCGGCATCCACGCCCCGGTTCTTCAGCGGAAAGGCCAGGTTCTGGCGCACCGTCATCGTGTCGTAGATGACGGGGAACTGGAACACCTGCGCAATGTTGCGTTTGTCCGGCGACAGGCCCGTGACGTCTTGGTCGTCAAACAGCACCCGCCCTTCGCTGGGCATCAGCAGACCCGATATGATGTTGAGCAGCGTGGACTTCCCGCACCCCGACGGCCCCAAAAGGGCATAGGCCCCGCCATCCCGCCATTCCACATCCAGGCCCTTGAGCGCATAATCTTCCGGGCCCTTTGGGTTCGCAAAGTAAGAATGCCGAAGCCTGTCCAACGTGATCCGGGCCATCAGACCTGCCCCCCCGCATCGAACCAGAACCCATGGGCCGGGTTCATGTAAAACGTGTGGATCTCGCCAATCTCAAACGGGTGCACCCCATGGGCCAGGCTGACCCACGGCGCGCCGTCCAGATCGAAATGGGCCGAGGATTCTGACCCCGAAAGCTCGGTCACGCCAACCCGACCCATCAGTTGGGTGGGCGCGCCACTGGACGGGTGGGGCAAAACGTGATGGGGCCGGATGGCAAAAACATACTGGCCGTCGGACTTGTCCGTGGCCCAGGTCGTGGCCCCCATGGTGGCGGTGCCTGCCCGCACGACCACATCCCCCGCGTTGATGGGCGGGTCGCTGAAAATACGCGCGGCGTTCAGGGACCCGGGCGCGCGGTAAATATCGGCCGTCGGCCCCACTTGGCGCAGATGGCCGTCTTCCACCAACGCCGTTTGACCGCCCAGCATCAACGCCTCTTCCGGCTCGGAGGTGGCATAGACCACCACGGCCCCGCGCCCGGCGAACAGTTCGGGCAATTGCTCCCGCAACTCCTCGCGCAGCTTGTAATCCAGGTTGGCCAACGGCTCGTCCAGGAACACGGCCTGGCTGTCCTTGGCGATGGCCCGCGCCAACGCACAACGCTGTTGCTGCCCACCCGACAATTCGTGCGGCTTGCGGTCCAGCATGGGGGTCAGTTGCAGAATATTGGCGGCCTCGGCCACACGTCCGTCGATCTCGGACTTGGCCATCTTGGCGACTTTGAGCGGGGAGGCGATATTCTCCCGCACGCTCATATGGGGGTAATTCACGAAAAACTGGTGGACCAGACTGATGCGCCGCTTCTGCGGGCTCAGCCGCGTGACGTCTTCGCCGTTCAGGATCACCTTGCCCGACGCAATCGGGTCCAGCCCCGCCATCATCTTGATAAGCGAGGTCTTCCCCGCCCCCGTCGGTCCCAGCAGCACATTGAACTGCCCCGGGGCCAGGTCCAGCGTCGCGGGCTTGATATGGGTCACCCCGGCCACGACTTTGGTTATGGCTTCCGTGCGAAGCGTCATCGTCTCAATCCGTCCCATTCCGAAAAGGCCCATCCGGGCTGATGCGGGACCGGCCGCAAAGCCGGCCCCAATGTCGGCCCCCCGATCAGGAGACCAACGGGGAGGTTACTGCTGCCACCGGGCCACAAGCGCGTCGTAGTTGACGGTTTCACCCTGGGGCTTCTCGTTCTCCAGCGGTGGTTTGGCGCCGCCATTGGCGAACCAGAACTCCGCCGTCTGCTCGTCGTTCAGACGGGGCCCACATCCGCCATAGACGTTTGCGGCTTCATCGGCTTGCTGCATCCGGGCCATGGTGATGTCCATCTCCTCGGCCAGGCGATCCATGGCCTGCTGAGGCGTGAACGCACCCGAATTCACGTCCCCGATCTGCTGCCACCAAATCTGCGCCAGCTTCGGATAGTCGGGCACGTTGATGCCCGTGGGCGACCAGGCCACACGATCCGGCGAACGGTAGAATTCCACCAGACCGCCCAGACGCGGCGCCCGTTCCGAGAAGCTTTCATGATTGACCGAACTGTCGCGAATGAACGTCAGACCCACATGGGACTTCTTCACATCGACGGTTTTAGAGGTCACGAACTGCGCATACAGCCAAGCGGCTTGGGCACGATCCTCGGGCGTGGACTTCAGGAAGGTCCAGGACCCCACATCCTGATAGCCGACCTTCTGGCCGTCTTCCCAATAGGGGCCGTGGGGCGACGGCGCCATCCGCCACAGCGGCATGCCATCATCGTCCACGGTGTTGTTGCCTTCGGATTTGGGCTTCACCATGTCCGCCGTAAACGCCGTGTACCAAAAGATCTGCTGGGCCACATTGCCTTGGCTCAGCGCGGGCAACGACTGATAGAAGTCATAGCTGGCCGAGCCTGGGGGCGCATAGGCCCGCAACCATTCGTCCCATTTGCGGATCGCATAGACCGCCGCCGGGCCGTTGGCGGCACCGCCACGTGTGACGCTGGCGCCAACCGGGTTACAGGATCCGGCTTCCATGCGGATGCCCCATTCGTCGATGGGCACGCCATTGGGCTCTCCCTTCGATCCGGCACCGGCCATGGACAACCAGGCATCGGTCATCCGCCAGCCCAGGTCGGGCGCACGCTTGCCGTAATCCATATGGCCGTACACGCGGACACCGTCGATTTCCTGCACATCGTTGGTGAAGAACTCGGCGATGTCCTCATAGGCGGACCAATTCACCGGCACGCCCAAATCATAGCCGTACTTTTCCTTGAACGCGGCCTTGTTGGCCTCATCGTCGAACCAATCCTTGCGGAACCAATAAAGGTTCGCGAACTGCTGATCCGGCAACTGGTACAGCTTGCCATCGGGGCCGGTGGTGAACTGGATGCCCATGAAGTCGTCCAGGTCCAGCGTCGGGCTGGTGGTCGCGGCCCAGGATCCTTCCATCATGTCCGACAACGGATAGGCCAGTTGCAGGCGCGAATGGGTGCCAATCAGGTCGCTGTCGTTGACATAGCCGTCATACAGATTTCGCTGGGTTTGCATCTGGGTCTGGACCGCTTGCACGACCTCCCCCTCGCCCAGGATCTGGTGGTTGACCTTGATGCCCGTGATTTCCTCGAACGCCTTGGTCAGCACCTCGGATTCGTAGGCATGGGTCGGGATGCCTTCGGACAGGACGTTGATCTCCATCCCCGAAAACGGCTGCGCGGCTTCGATGAACCACTGCATCTCGGCCAGTTGTTCGTCTTTGCTCAGGGATGAGGGCTGAAACTCCTCATCGATCCAACGCTGCGCCGCCTTTTCATCGGCCCAGACAGGCCCAAGGCTGGCCGACACGGCCAACACCGCGACGGCGGAAAGTAGCTGCTTCCGCATGTAATCCTCCCAAAATTTTGCCGATCCTCCACCGGCATGCCCTAGCGGAACAGAGTGATCACGAGTCTGTCAACTATAAAATTAGTAATCAGAACTAATTTTTTCGTAGACATGGCTAGGCACAGTGTTTTTGGCTGATTACGGTGCCGAGACTCAAAGGAACGCATCCATGGCCCGAACGAAAAGTGAGCTTCTGACAACGGTCGAGCTTGAGTATATGAAGACCCTTTGGGCCATGGGCCACGGGTCTGTTCGGGACGTCATCGACGCCTTGGGTGGCACCACCAAACGGGCCTACACCTCGGTCGCGACGGTCCTTAAAATACTGGAAGACAAGGGTTATTTGTCATCCGAGAAACGCGACCGCACCCTTGTCTATCGCCCCGCCCTCCCGCGGGAGGTCTATGAGGCGCGCAGCGTGCAAAGCCTGTCGAAATCTCTCTTTGACGGCACCCCGTCCGCACTGGTCGCGCGACTGGTGGACGACGAATCGTTGGATGAGTCGGAGATCGCGGCCATCATGGCCGTGATCGAACAGCGTATGGGGCGAGGGGATGCGTGAGGTCACAACACTGGGGGTGGAATTTGTCTTGGCCGCCAACGCGGCGATCCTTTTGTCTGTCGCCCTGCTCTGGCTTGCCAATGGGCTGATCGGCCCCCTGGGCCTGACGCGCGACTGGGCGCTGCGCCGACGTCTGACCACCACGGCCTGGGTTTCGGCCTTGGTCTTGCCCGCCTTCGCCTTCATGGCCCCCCATTGGCTCCCCACCTCCGGGATGAACGCCACAGACTTGCTGGTGGCGCATTTCCTGCGCGGCAATATCGACATCACCGCGACGGAATTGGCGGCCATCCTATCGCTGCGCAACACCGTCCCACAGGCCCTGCTGACGCCTACGACGCCGATCTGGACGGGGTTGGTTTTGGTCCTGTCCGCCGCCGCATTGCTGCGCGCGGCCTACATTGCCCGGTCCGCCTGGCGCCTGCATCGCACCTTGGCCGCAACGACCGTTCTGCGCCACATCGGCCGGGTCACGATCCACATTTCTTCTGACTGCGCCGTCCCGTTCGCATCGCGGGGCCTTACCCGGTACCACGTGGTTCTGCCCGCCTACCTTGTGACCGACGCCCGCGCGTTCCGCATCGCCCTGGGGCACGAGCTTCAGCATATCCGCCAGGGCGACCCCCTTCTGGAGCTGGCGGTCGCGGCCCTGTCGCCGATCTTTGCGCTCAACCCGGCATTCTGGGCCTTGGCGCGGCACACCCGGCGCCTGCGCGAACATGATTGCGACGCCGCCTGCGTTGCCCGCCCAAGGGGAAACACGCGGGACTACAGCCTGACGCTGCTGGCCGTCGCCAACCGCGCCAGTGCAGATCGTTTTGCGCCGGGCACCTTCTCCGTGCCGTTCCTGGGCCGCCGTCAAATGGGACACCGCGCCACCCGCAGTCAGCTTGGCAATCGCATCGAACTGCTAGCCCAAGGCCCCGGTCGCCGCGCCAATTTGGTGACCACCGCCGCCCTGATCTGCGCGCTCTGCGCGGCGCTGGCCGGCACCGCGTGGCTTTTGCGCAGTCCCACCGATTGGAGCCATGAGCGGCTGGAACTGTCGTCTGTCCTGAACCTCGAACGGTTGGAGACGATCAACACATTGGGCCAACGCCCCCTTCGATGATGCCCGTTTCCCCGCGGGGAAAGAGGCGCTAACCTTATGGCATCACTGCAGTTTCACCCACGAAGCGTTCTTTTGTGACGACCGCACGCAGGCATCGATGAACTGAACCCCCGCCAACCCATCCTGCACAGTCGGCAACAGATGGTCGGGAACAGACCCGTTGCGCGCGGCCTCGATCAGGTCGGCGGCCTCTGAATAGAGATTGGCAAACCCCTCCAAATATCCCTCCGGGTGGCCGGGTGGGATGCGGGCGCTGC
This sequence comes from Pseudomonadota bacterium, assembly GCA_039817645.1. GTDB lineage: Bacteria > Pseudomonadota > Alphaproteobacteria > Rhodobacterales > Rhodobacteraceae > Jannaschia. The sequence continues at coordinate 76,307 of JBCBVM010000009.1, forward strand.
CCTCCTGGGTGAACCCTGCACCGCCCCGCGTCAGCAGGCGCTTAGGTTCCCCGTGTGGGGTGTGCCAAAGGTAATTCGGATCCTCCTGCGCCCAATCCAACCCGCCCTTGTCGCCGTAGACACGCAACCGCAAGGCGTTTTCGTTCCCCGGCGCCACCTGCGACGACCAAAGCATGCCGCGTGCGCCCCCGTCGTAGCGGAGCATCACGTGGACGTTGTCATCCAGGCGCCGCCCTTCGACAAACGTGTGCAGATCCGCGGCCAGGCTTTCGGCGCGCAGTCCAGTCACGAACCCCGCCAGGTTATAGGCATGGGTGCCGATATCGCCCACGCAGCCGCCCGCGCCCGACCGCACCGGATCGGTGCGCCATTCGGCTTGCTTCAGCCCTTCGTGTTCCAGCGCCGTGGTCAGCCAGTCTTGGGGGTATTCCACCTGCACCACGCGGATTTGGCCCAAGGCGCCGTCGGCCACCATCTGCCGGGCTTGGCGCACCATGGGATAGCCCGTGTAGTTGTGGGTCAGCACAAACAGCGCATCGGATTTTTCCGCCGCCGCGACCAACTTTTTGGCGTCCGCCAGGCTGGAGGTCAGGGGCTTGTCACAGATGACATGGATGCCGCGTTTCAGGAATTCGCGCGCCGCCCGGTAGTGGACATGATTGGGGGTGACGATGGCGACAGCCTCGATCCCGTCCTTGAGGCGCGCCTCGCGTTTGGCCATTTCAACGTAGTCGCCATAGGTGCGGCTTGGGTCCAACCCCAGGTCCGCCCCGCTGGCCTGCGCCTTGTCCGGGGTGGACGCGAGGGCGCCCGCGACCAGCGTATACCGGTCGTCCAAACGGGCGGCGATGCGGTGGACGCCGCCGATGAACGCGCCGCTGCCGCCGCCGACCATGCCCAGACGAATGCGGCTCATCGGTCGATCCCCAGCATTTTGCGGTTGGCCGCATCATCGGCGCCGCCATCGGCGAAATCGTCAAAGGCCCGTTCGGTCACGCGGATGATGTGCTCGGCAACGAATTGCGCCCCTTCGCGGGCGCCGTCTTCGGGGTGCTTGAGCGCGCATTCCCATTCCACCACGGCCCAACCGTCGAAATCATTGGCCGCCATCTTGGAGAAGACGGCCCCAAAATCCACTTGCCCGTCGCCCAAGGACCGGAAGCGCCCTGCCCGGTCGACCCAGCTTTGATAGCCGCCATAGACGCCTTGGCGGCCCGTCGGGTTAAATTCCGCATCCTTGACGTGGAACATACGGATGCGGTCGCGGTAGATGTCGATATTGTCCAGGTAGTCCAAGCATTGCAGCACATAATGGCTGGGATCGTAGAGCATGCAGGCCCGCGCGTGATTGCCCGTCCGCTCCAGGAACATCTCGTAGGTCACGCCGTCATGAAGATCTTCGCCGGGGTGGATTTCGTAGCAGACATCCACCCCGCACGCATCGGCATGGTTCAGGATCGGGGTCCAACGCTTGGCCAATTCATCAAACGCCGCTTCCACCAACCCGGCAGGGCGTTGCGGCCAGGGGTAGACATAGGGCCAGGCCAGCGCCCCAGAGAACGTCGCATGCGCCGAAATTCCCATATTTCGAGACGCTGACAGGGCCTTCTTCACCTGATCCACGGCCCATGCCTGACGCGCGGTGGGGTTGCCGCGCACCGACTCGGTGGCGAATCCATCGAAGGCGTCATCATAGGCGGGGTGGACGGCCACAAGTTGACCCTGGAGGTGGGTCGAAAGCTCCGTCACCGCCACGCCGTTGGCGGCAGCGACGCCTTTGAATTCGTCGCAATAATCCGTGCTTTCGGCGGCGCGGTCCAGGTCGATCAGCCGTCCGTCCCAGGACGGAACCTGCACGCCCTTATAGCCGCAATCGGCCGCCCATTTCGTGATGCTGTCCCAGGAATTGAACGGCGCCGCGTCCCCGGCGAACTGCGCCAGGAACAGGGCGGGGCCCTTGATGGTTTTCATAGTATCCTCCCATTGGGTGCGCGCCAGAGGCGGCACCTTGCGGAAGACTGACCCAAGGACCGGGCATCTGGCAAGGGGGTCAGGTGGGCAGGATCGCGCCCCTATGCTGGATCACGCGCGCCGCCAGGGTGTGGCCCGCCCGCATGCAGGCCTGAATGTCGCCGCCCTGGACCAAAGCCGCCAGAAACCCGGCATTGAAACTGTCCCCGGCGGCGGTGCTGTCGACGACGGTCGTGACGGGCGCGGGCGGCGGGGTCAGTGCGTCACCGACCAGGGAGATGGGACCGACCGCGCCGCGTTTGAGGGCGCCGAACGTGGCACCAGCCCCGGTCAGGCGGGCCAGGACGGCAGCCGCGTCCGCGTCGCCGAACAGGTCCATCTCATCATCGACGGACGGCAGCGCGATATCCGCGCGCCGCCAAAATTGCATGGAGGTGGCCTGGGCGGTGGCGCGATCTTCCCACAGGCGGGGGCGGTAGTTGGAGTCGTAGGCCAAGCGCCCGCCCGCTTGGCGGTAGCCGTCGATCCACGTCAGAAGCGCGTCCCGCGTGGCGGGGGGCAGGATCGCCACCGAAATGCCCGAGAGGTAGACAATATCGAACCCTGCCATGTCGGCGGGCGTCACGGTGCAGGGTGCTTGGAACAGGGTCCGCGCGGCGGCGGCGGAGCGCCAGTAAGAAAAGCTCCGCTCTCCGCCCTCGTCGACGGAGATCATGTAGAGGCCGGGCATCATGCCCGCGCGGCGTTCCACCAGGGATGTGCTCAGACGCTCGGCGGTCAGCGTGTTCAGGATCGCGTCCGACTGCGCGTCGTCGCCCAGGGCGGTGACATAGGCGACGTCGGTCCCGGCAGGCAACGCGCGGCGCAGGTAAACGGCGGTGTTGAACGTGTCGCCTGCCACGCCCTGTCGCAGGGTGTCCGGCCCTTCGGGCGAAAGCTCCACCATGACTTCACCGACGCAGGCAATCCGGGTCATTGCACCCCTCCGCATGTTACCGATACCATCGGCTTAGCCTGCCGCACCGGGTTTGTCGAATGACAGGGGAACTTGCAAAGCGGCGGGGCGATTTTATAAAGGCCCATCGGCCTGTCGGAGCGCCCCTTGACTGCAATCCAATCAGATCCCCCCAAACGGCGCAGACCGCTGTCGACGACGCTGGCGCGGGTCTTTTCGTGGCTAATTGTGGCGTTGTGCGCGTTGCCCTTGGTGGCGGTCACGCTGGCGGCGGGCACGGGGTCCCTGGAGACGTTGCAGGGTTTGGCGCAAACGGTCCTGCCACGCTATGCGGGGACGACGCTGTTTCTGGTCGTATTGGTGGGCGCGGGGACGGCGGTTCTGGGCACGGTGACGGCGTGGCTGGTGGCCATGACGGAGTTTCGGGGTAGGCGCATCCTAGAGGTTGCGTTGGTCCTGCCGCTGGCCTTTCCAGCCTATGTGCTGGCCTATGCCTATACCCATGTGTTGGACCATCCGGGCATCGTGCAGACCACCCTGCGGTCGGTCATGGGATGGGGGCCGCGGGATTATTGGTTCCCAGAGATCCGGTCGTTGGGCGGGGCGGCGGCGATGCTGATCCTGGTGCTGTACCCTTATGTGTACCTGTTGGCGCGAGCGGCGTTTCGGACCCAAAGTGCCACGACCTTCTATGCGGCGCGGGCGCTTGGCCAATCGCCGGCACGCGCGTTTTTGTCGGTGTCGTTCCCCATGGCGCGCCCGGCCATTGCTGCGGGCGTGATGCTGGTGGCGATGGAGACGATCGCCGATTTCGGCACGGTGTCCTATTTCGGGGTGCAAACCTTTGCGGTGGGCATCTACCAAAGCTGGTTCAACTTTGCGGACCGGGCGGCGGCGGCGCAGTTGGCTTTTGGGCTGCTGTGTTTTGCCCTGTTGCTGGCCCTTGTGGAGCGGTGGAGCCGGGGGCAGGCCCGATACAATTTCGGTCGCAAGTTGGAGGCGATGCCTAGGTTCAAGCTGACGGGGGGGCGGGCCGCTTTGGCCTGTGCCACCTGTGCCGTTCCGGCGGTGTTGGGCAGTGTTCTGCCCGTTGTGATGCTGTCGGCGATGGCGACCCGGTCGGAGCAGTCGCTGTTCAGCCCCCGCTATCTGGAGTTTGCGCTCAACTCTGTCACGTTGGGGGGGATTGCCGCGCTGTTGACGGTGGCGGCGGCCCTGACCTTGGGCAGCTTGCACCGCCTGGGACAAAGCCGCGCGACGGGGGCCGCGTTGTATGCGGGGCGTCTGGGCTATGCGGTGCCGGGTGGCGTGATTGCCGTGGGCCTGATGGTGCCGTTCGCCTATGTGGACAACAGCATCAACAGCTTCATGATCGAGCGGTTCGGCCTTCGGACCGGCCTTCTGTTCACCGGATCGATCTGGCTGTTGGTGGGGGCCTACATGATCCGCTTCATGGCGGCGGCCATCGGCGCCTATGAAAGTGCGGCGTCAAACGTGAACCCGCATTTGGACGCGGCGGCGCAGGTCTTGGGGCAATCGAAATGGGGCACGGTGCGGCGGGTTCATGTGCCCCTGATCGGGCCGGGCCTGTTCACGGCGCTTCTGATTGTCTTTGTGGATGTGATGAAAGAGCTTCCGGCGACGCTGATCATGCGGCCCTTCAACTTCGATACGCTTGCCGTTCAGGCCCACCGGTTGGCGGCTGATGAGCGGTTGGCGGGCGCGGCGGTCCCGTCCCTGGTCATCGCGGGGATTGGCCTGCTGCCGGTGATCCTGCTGTGCCGCCGGGTCGGGCGCGAAGGGTAGCGGATGCAAAAAGGGCGCCACCGGGGCGCCCTTTTGTCGACCGGTGGTGGACGGGTTATTCCCACCCAACCTCGTTAAAGATCTGCTGTGCGGCGGGCACGTTCTGGGCGACCTTGGACAGGTCCACATCATCGGGCCGGAACAGGCCGAGCGCCGCCACCGAGGGCGAGAGGCCCACGCCGGGAACCGCCGGGTATTCATCATTGCCCGCGCTGAAATACTGCTGCGCCTGGTCGGAGGCGAGGTATTCCAGGAACGCGATGGCATTGTCGCGGTTGGGCGCATTGGCCGCCACGCCGCCGCCCGACAGGTTCATATGGGCGCCTTCGCCGTTCTGCGCCGGGAAGACCCAGCCGATATTGGCGCGCGCCTCTTCGGGCAGGCCATCCACGTCTTTGCGGATGGCGCGGGCGAAATAATACGTGTTGGAGATGGAGATATCGCATTCGCCCGACACAAGGCCGCGCAACTGATCGGTGTCGCCGCCTTGGGGCGCGCGGGCGAAGTTGTTCACGAACCCTTCGGCCCAGGATTTCGCCGCCTCCGCACCGTGGTTTTCGATCACGGCGGACAGCAAGGTCTGCGAGTAGACGTTGGTGGACGATCGATGACAGACTTGCCCTTTATACGCCGGGTCGGCCAAGTCGACATAGGATTGGGGCGGGTCGGTCACGTCGGTCTTGTCATAGAAGATGATCCGCGCCCGCTGAGAGAAGCCGAACCACTGATTGTCCGCATCTTGCAGCGCCTCGGGGATGCGCGCCTCAAGCACGTCGCTTTCGACGGATTGCAGAACGCCCGCCGCCTTTGCCCGTTCCAGCCGCGATGTATCGACCGTCAGCAAGATATCCGCCGGGGACGCCGCCCCTTCGGCTTGCATGCGGGCGATCAGCTCATCTGCCTTGCCTTCGATGCGGTTGATGGTGATGCCGGTGGCGTCGGTGAAGTCGGAATACAGCCGTTCATCGGTGTCGTAGTGGCGAGAGGAGTAGAGGTTCAACTCCCCCTCGGCCAGGGCATCAGTGGCCACAACCGACGCCGCGGCCAGGGCCAGCACCGAAGTCTTGGTCAGGAATGTCATAGGTTTCTCCCGTCGAACGTTTATTTCCTACTGGAATACTCAGATACACAGTCCACGCCATTGCGCAAGCGTTTCTGAGTATTTCTGTCAGAATAATTGAACGGGACGGATCCGGCCCGTCACCCTTGGCACCGTGCCCTTCTGCGTGCATTGCTGACCGACAGTGGCTTTGGGAGGGGCGACGCGCATCGTGGCAACCATCACACAGATTGAAACGCGGCTGTTCCAAGTGCCCCTGGCGGAGGTTCTGGTGGATGCCAAGCATGGCGACCACCACGTCTTTGAGTTGATCACCGCCACCGTGCATTTGGACAGCGGAGAGACGGGCACCGGCTACACCTATACCGGCGGCAAGGGCGGCCACGCGATCAAGGCGATGGTGGACCACGACCTGGCGCCGTTTTTGGTGGGGCAAGACGCGACCGGGGTCGAGGCGCTGTATGACGCGATGCAATGGCATGTGCATTACGTGGCACGCGGCGGCATCGCGTCCTTCGCCATCTCGGCAGTGGATATCGCGCTGTGGGATTTGCGGGGGAAACGGACGGGCCAAGCCCTTTGGCAGATGGCGGGCAAGGCGGGGCAGACCTGCAAGGCCTATTGCGGCGGCATTGATTTGGGGTTTGACCTGCCCAAACTGCTGGCCTCGGTCGAGGGGTACCTGGCGCGCGGGTTCAACGGCGTGAAGATCAAAGTGGGCCGCCCCGATGACCTGGAGCGTGTGCGCGCCGTCCGCGACCTAATCGGGGCGGATGTGGCCTTCATGGTGGATGCGAATTACTCCATGGACGTGGCGACGGCCATCGACGCGGCCAAGGCGTTCAAACCCCATGACATTCTATGGTTCGAAGAGCCGACGATCCCCGACGATTACGACGGATATGGCCGTATTGCGGACGCCACCGGTATGTCCCTGGCCATGGGAGAGAACCTGCACACGATCCACGAATTCGACCACGCATTTGACCGGGCAAAGCTGAGCTTTGTGCAGCCCGATGCCTCGAACTGCGGGGGGATCACGGGGTTTCTGCAAGTGGCCGCGCGGGCCACGCCACACGCCATCCCCACCTGTAGCCATGGAATGCAGGAATTACATGTCAGCCTTCTGTCCGGCCTGGGCAGTGGCGGTTGGCTGGAGGTTCATTCCTTCCCCATCGACCAGTATACGGACCGGCCCTTACAGGTGCGCGACCATCTGGCCCAAGCCCCAGACATCCCCGGCATCGGCGTCAGCTTTGACTGGGACAAACTAAACCATGCCAACCTGTTGGCCTAAGACGGAACACAGACCATGACCCACCAAGCCGCCATCTATAGGGGTGATCGACAATTTACCGTGGGCCCCAAGGACACCCCGCCCCCCGGCCCTGGCGACGTGCAGATCGACGTGGCCTATTGCGGGATTTGTGGGACGGACCTGCATATTTACCTGGGCCATATGGACGCCCGCGTGGGGTTTGCGCGCACCATCGGCCATGAGATGTCGGGCGTGATCAGCGCGGTGGGTGACGGCGTCGAGGGGCTGATGCCGGGCCAGAACATCGTGGTACGCCCGCTGGACCATTGCGGCCACTGCCCGGCCTGCACGGCGGGCCACCCGCATATCTGCCATAACCTGAAGTTCATCGGAATCGACAGTGACGGCGCGTTCCAACAGAAATGGAATGTGCCCGCGCATACCCTCCATGTGCTGCCCCATGGCGTGAACCTGGCCCATGCCGCGCTGATCGAGCCGCTGGCCGTTGCCGTTCACGATGTGGACCGCGGAAAGGTGCAGCCCGGCGAGGACGTGCTGGTGATCGGCGGTGGGCCCATCGGGATGCTGGTCGCCATGGCGGCGCGCCAGGCGGGTGCCAAGGTGACCGTGGCCGAGATCAACGACAACCGCTTGGCCTTTGCGCAGAAGATCGGCTTTGCCACGCTTGACCCCAAGGCCGTGGATGTGGGGCAGGCGGTCCACGACGCCACGGGCGGCAAGGGCGCCGATGTCGTGTTCGAGGTGTCCGGCAGCCAGCCCGGCGTGGACCTGATGACCGCCGCGGCCGCCACGCGGGGACGCATCGTCATGGTCGCCATCCACGCGCAAAAGCCGCAGATCGACATGTTCCAATTCTTCTGGCGCGAATTGGAACTGATCGGCGCCCGCGTCTATCGGCCCCGGGATTACGACAAGGCCATGGATCTGTTGGCCCAGGGGGTGGTCGATTGCGATGCGTTTATCACCGATATCCAGCCCCTGACCCAGATCGAGGCCGCGTTTAAGTCGTTGACCGAGAATCCGAACGCCATGAAATCCATGATCCACGTGTCGGAGGATCTGTGACATGGGCGTCTTGCAAAGCTTTGACCTGACCGGGAAAACGGCGCTGGTGACGGGGGCAAAACGCGGGATCGGGCGCGGCATGGCAGAAGCGCTGGCGGAGGCCGGGGCGGACATCATCGGGGTCAGCGCGACCTTGGACCCCGCCGGGTCGGAGGTGGGGGACTCGGTCACGGAACTGGGGCGCAGCTTCACCGGCTACGCCTGCGACTTTGCCGACCGCGCCGCCGTCACGGCGTTCGCCGCGCAGGTCCTGGCCGACCATCCGCGGATCGACATCCTGGTGAACAACGCCGGCACGATCCTGCGCGAACCGGCAGCCACCCATCCCGATGAGATGTGGGACACCGTGATCGAGGTGAACCTGAATGCACAGTTTATCCTGACGCGACAGATCGGAGCACAGATGGTCGCGCGCGGATCGGGGAAGATCATCTTCACGGCATCCCTTCTGACGTTCCAGGGCGGCATCACCGTGCCCGGCTATGCGGCATCGAAGGGCGGGATCGGGCAGTTGACCATGGCCTTTGCCAATGAATGGGCGGCCAAGGGCGTCAACGTGAACGCCATCGCGCCGGGCTATATCGACACCGACAACACAGAGGCCCTGCGCAATGATCCGGTGCGGTCAAAGTCCATCCTGGACCGTATCCCGGCGGGCCGGTGGGGCTCGCCGGGGGATTTCAAGGGCCCCGCCGTGTTCCTGGCCTCAGACGCGGCGGCCTATATGCATGGGCATGTGATGCTGGTGGATGGTGGCTGGATGGGGCGGTAGCCGCGCCGGATTGGTCGGGCGGCGCGCTTAGTCCTGCTCGTTCTCTGCGCGCCGCTCTGCCTTCAAGGCGCGGCTGGGCGGGCACACGTCCTGCATGAATTTGGCCAGGGTGCCGCCCAGGTTGTCCGCCTTCATTCCGTATTTCACAAACTGGCCTTCGCGCTTTTTCCAGATCAGGTCCGCCGCTTCCAAGATCGAAAGATGTTTGGAAATGGCAGGTTGCGACATTTCAAACCGTGCGGCGACGACGCCTGCGGAAAGCGGCCCCTCTGACAGATATGCCAGAATGCGCCGCCGGGTGGTCGAGGCCAGCGCTTCAAACACCTTGTCCGGGCTTGACATGAATTCACCTTTTAACTTATTAGTTATATATCTACTTAACGATAAGGTTCTGGTGGAAGGAATTCAAGATGCGCCTTCATGCAACCGACCGCGTTTTTCCGACCAAGGGGACACATGCCGTGCAAGGGGTGATCCGCTGGGACGGGCCTAAGTCCCTCTGGCTGTTTGCCATGGCGGTCGGGGGTCTGGCTGCGCTGACCCTGACCCCAAGCTGGGATGGTGTTCTGGTTTTTGGTGTCACGACGGCCGTGACGATTTGCGCGGGCCATTCTGTCGGGATGCATCGCCTTCTTATCCACAAGGCGTTTCAAACACCCAAATGGTTGGAATACATCCTTGTTTGGTTGGGGACGCTTGTGGGCATGGCGGGTCCGTTTGGCATGATCCGTGCCCATGATATGCGCGACTGGCACCAGCGCCAGGCCGTGTGCCCGCCCCATCCCAGCCATGGCGCAGGTTTCTGGCGCGACGCGTGGTGGCAGATGCACTGCCGCTTTGACCTGGACCACCCGCCGGAGTTTCGGATCGAGCCGGAGATCGCGGGGGACCGCGTTTACCAATGGATGGAGCGTCATTGGATGGCGCAGCAACTTGTGTTGGCCGTGCCGTTGTTCCTATTTGGCGGCATTGGCCTGGTTCTATGGGGCGTCTGCCTGCGCGTGGCGGTGTCGTTGATCGGCCATTGGTTGGTGGGGCATTTTGCCCACAAGACAGGACACCAAGGCTGGACCGTGGAAGGCTTGCCTGTCCAGGGCTACAACTTGCCGGGGCTTGGCCTGATCACGTTTGGCGAAAATTGGCATTCCAACCACCATGCTTTTCCCCATTCCGCGCGTCTTGGCTTGGAAAAGGGGCAGGTGGACCCAGGGTTCTGGCTGATCACATGGCTGGAGCGGGTTGGGTTGGCGTCCAACATCATGGGCCCAGCGGATCTGCCCGAGCGGGAGGGTCTGAGACGACGCGCCCAGCCTTCTGAGCGCAGCGTGAGGGGCGCAGGTATGGCGCAGGCGCAGCGGACGTAATGGCCCGCGCACGCCGTAACCCTAGGGTCCGGACGCGGTCGACCGGCGGACCTCCGACTTAGCCCGCCTCGACGCCCACTTTCTCGTCCATGACTTTGGCAAAGTTGTCGAAGAACTTCGCCGCCAGTTTCTTGGACGTGCTTACAATTAACCGGCTGCCCAGTTGCGCGATCTTGCCACCAACGTCGGCCTTGGCGTCATAGCGCAGGATCGTTTCGTCGCCATCGGCCTCTAGCGTGACATCCGCGCCGCCCTTCGCGTGGCCCGCAGCACCGCCCGTGCCCTGCCCCGTCAGAGAGAAATGCTCCGGCGCGCCGCTTGGGTCCAGCTCCACATCGCCGGAAAACTTGGCCTTCACTGGCCCCACCTTCAGGACGACTTTCGCCTCCAACTGGGTCTCGGAATGCTTGATCAATTCGTCACAGCCGGGAATGCAGCGCTGCAGAACCTCTGGATCATTCAGCGCCGCATAGACCTCCGCACGGGGGGCCTTGATCCTGATTTCGTCGCTCAATTCCATGGGTCATTCCTCCTCCGGCGTGAAGACAGTGCGCGGGCCGGTGCGTCCAACGTGCCCAGGACGCCCCTGTCGCGCAAGCCCCTGTTGCGGTCCAAACGCCTAGACATTGGTCGTGTTTCTGCTGGTGGACATGGGGGCGCTTGAACCTTTGGGCAGGCCATGTCACCCTAGCCCATGTCGCCCGAGACCCTGCCCTCTTGGCCCGAAGCGGCCCCCGATCTTATCGCCATCGCCCACGGCCGCCAAGCGGCGGACACAGTCGTGACGGGGGGGCAGGTGGTCAATGTCCACACCCGGGAAGTGCTGCCCTGGCAGGTTGCGATTGCCCGGGGGCGGTTCGCTTATGTGGGGCCGGATGCAGGCCATTGCATTGGCCCGGACACGCGCGTGATCGACGCGGGCGGGCGGTTCATTCTTCCCGGTCTGTGCGACGCGCACATGCATGTGGAATCGGGCATGCTGACGCCCGCCGAATTCACGGCCGCCGTTCTGCCCCATGGCACCACCACCATGTTCGCCGACCCCCATGAGATTGCGAATGTCCTGGGCTTGGCGGGTGTCCGGTTGATGCATGACGAGGCGCGGATGCAGCCCTGTTCGCTGTTCATGCAGATGCCGTCCTGCGCGCCTTCTGCACCGGGGCTAGAGACCACGGGCCATGAAATCACGCCGGAGGACGTGGCCGAGGCCATGACCTGGCCGGGCATCGTGGGCCTTGGGGAGATGATGAACTTCCCCGGCGTGGCCGCCGGTGACCCCAAAATGCTGGCCGAGATGGCGGCGACCGCGGGGGCGGGCAAAACGATTGGGGGGCATTACGCCTCCCCCGATCTTGGCCCCGCCTTCCACGCCTATGTGGCCGGTGGACCGGCCGATGACCACGAAGGCACGTGCGAGGCCGACGCCATCGCCCGGGTGCGCCAGGGAATGCGGTCGATGATGCGCCTCGGCTCTGCCTGGTATGACGTCCAAAGCCAGATTACCGCGGTGACCGAGAAAGGCCTGGACCCGCGCAATTTCATCCTTTGCACGGATGATTGTATGGCGGCGACCTTGGTCAATGACGGCCATATGGACCGGGTCCTGCGCCACGCGATTGCCTGCGGCTGTGACCCGTTGGTGGCGCTGCAAATGGCGACGCTGAACACGGCCACGCATTTCGGGCTTGAACGGGAATTGGGGTCGATTACCCCCGGGCGGCGGGCGGACCTGATCCTGACGTCCTCCCTCACGGATTTGCCGATCGAGCATGTGATGGCCCTGGGCGAAACCGTCGCAGAAGATGGCAAACTGACCGTCGGCTGCCCCCACCTCGACTGGCCCGACACTGCGCGGAATACGGTCCACTTGGGCAAGACCCTCGGCGCCGATGATTTCACCATACCGGCCCCGGGTGGCGCGGTTGAGGTGTCTGCCCGCGTCATTGGCGTCGTGGAAAACCAGGCACCGACCAAGGCCTTGGCCCGGACCCTGCCCGTGCGAGACGGGCGCATTGCGACCGAGGGGCATCCCGACACCTGTCAGATTGCGTTGGTCGAACGGCACCGCGGCACGGGGGCCGTGACCAACGCCCTGGTTTCCGGTTTCGGATACCGGGGCGCAATGGCGCTGGCGTCGACCGTTGCCCATGACAGCCACCATATGATCGTCGTGGGCACGGATCGCGCGCAGATGGCCCTGGCCGCCAATCGTCTGGCGGTGCTCGGCGGTGGGGTGACCCTGTTTGCCGATGGCGCAGAGCAGGCCCATGTGCCCCTGCCCATCGCGGGCCTCATGTCCGACCGCCCCGCCACGGAGGTGGCCGCCAAAGCCGATGCCCTGATGGCCGCCATGCGCGCCGCAGGGTGCACCCTCAACAACGCCTATATGCAGCATTCCCTTCTGGCCTTGGTGGTGATCCCCGAATTGCGGATCAGTGACCTGGGCCTGGTGGATGTCACAAAATTCGAACTTACCGACCTTATCGAGACCGCATGAACCGTATCCAAACCCCCATTTGTAGCCCCGAAGACACGGCGCCCAAATCCTACACCGATCCCGCCATGGCAGTCGCCGAGCTTTGCCGCCTCTACGAGGCTGCCACCACATATCTGCGCGACAGCTTCACTACCGCGGTGGCCGAAGGGATGCCCCCTTGCCGGCACCGTGCCTATTACCCAGAGGTGCGGATCACCACGGCCACCTTTGCCCGCACCGACAGCCGGCTCAGTTTCGGCCACGTGGCGGAACCCGGGATCTACGCCGCAACGATCACCCGACCCGACCTGTTCAAACACTACTTGACGCAACAGATTGGCTTACTGCTCAAATCCCACGATGTGCCCGTCCACGTCGGCTGGTCCCAGACACCGATCCCGATCCATTTCGCCGTTCTCAACGATGCCAATCTGACCGTCCCACAGGATGGCGTCCTGCCGTTCTTGATGCGCGATGTGTTCGACGTGCCCGATCTTCAGACAACCAATGACGACATCGTCAACGGCACCGGCTTCACCTTCGAGGATGGCGCCCACCCTTTGGCGCCGTTCACCGCCCAACGGGTGGACTATTCCCTGGCCAGGCTTAGCCATTACACCGCCACCGCGCCCGAGGATTTCCAGAACCACATCCTGTTCACCAACTATCAGTTCTATGTGGACGAGTTCATCGCCTATGGGCGGCAGGCCCTGCGCGACCCGGCGTCGGGCTATGACGCCATGGTCGGCCCGAACGGTCAGCGGGTCACCCGCGACGACCCGGACGCGCCCATGGTCGACCCACCCAAGATGCCCCAAATGCCCACCTACCACCTGACGCGTGAGGGGGAGGCGGGCATCACCCTGGTCAATATCGGCGTCGGCCCGTCGAACGCGAAAACCGCCACCGACCACATCGCCGTGCTGCGACCCCATGTCTGGCTCATGGTTGGGCACTGCGCGGGGCTGCGCAATTCGCAATCCCTGGGCGATTTCGTTCTGGCCCATGCCTATCTGCGCGAAGACCACGTGCTGGACGACGACCTGCCCATCTGGGTGCCCGTTCCCGCCCTGGCCGAAGTCCAGGTGGCGCTAGAGACGGCGGTGGCCGACGTGACCGCGCTGGAAGGCTTTGAGCTCAAGCGGATCATGCGCACCGGCACCGTGGCCACCATCGACAACCGCAATTGGGAATTGCGAGAGCAGGCCGGTCCGGTCCAACGCCTCAGCCAGTCCCGGGCCGTCGCCCTGGATATGGAAAGCGCGACCATCGCCGCCAACGGCTTTCGGTTCCGCGTGCCTTACGGAACCCTGCTTTGCGTCAGCGACAAGCCCCTGCACGGAGAGTTAAAGCTGCCGGGCATGGCCTCTCAGTTCTATAAAACCCAGGTCAGCCGCCATTTGCTGATTGGGATCAGAGCCATGGAGTCCCTGCGCGAGATGCCCCTGGAGCGGCTGCATTCCCGGAAACTGCGCTCGTTCGAGGAAACCGCGTTCCTTTAACCGCACAAATCGCCAATTTTCGTAAGAAACCCCTTGTAAACATGGGATTCCCAAGGGCAACTAAGGCCGTGAGGCCGCGCAGGAATGCGGATTGGTCTGCCAAGAACAGAAAAAAATACCAATTCTGCCAAAAAGAGGGAGAGCCCAATGGCACAAAAACCAATGACAAAGACGCAGCTCGTCGCTGCGCTTGCCGAGAAAATGGACAGTGACAAGAAGACCGCGTCTGCGGCTCTGGACGCGATTACAGGCGTCATCACGGACGAAGTTTCGGGCGGCGGCGCCGTCACCCTGCCCGGCGTGGGCAAGATCATGTGCCGGGAACGCCCCGAGCGTATGGTGCGCAACCCCGCCACCGGCGAACAGTTCAAAAAGCCTGCCGATAAGGTCGTCAAGATGACCATCGCCAAGGCGCTGAAGGACAGCGTGAACGGCTGATCCCTTCGGTCCATCTCGCGTATGGGGGTCGCCACTGGCGGCCCTTTTTTGTTGCCCCAAGATCGCCAAACGCACGTCGCCCCTTGAACTTCGCCGCAATCGCGGGACGGTGCAGCCATGGACATTCGCGCGCTTTTCCTGGGTCTGACCTTCGCCCTGATGTGGTCGTCGGCCTTCACGTCTGCCCGCATCATCGTGGCCGAGGCGCCGCCGATCCTGTCCCTGTCCCTGCGGTTCGCAGTCTCTGGCGCGTTGGGCATGGCCATCGCCTATCTGATGGGCGACCGTCTGCGGCTGACGGGGGGCCAATGGCGCGCTGTGATCATCTTTGGGATCTGTCAAAACGCCCTGTATCTCGGCCTGAACTTCGTGGCCATGCAGTGGATCGAAGCCAGTCTTGCCGCCATCATCGCATCGTCCCTGCCGCTTCTGGTGGCGCTGGCCAATTGGATGATCTTCGCTGAACGGACCCGTGTGATGGGTCTGATTGGCCTGGTGGCGGGGTCTCTGGGTGTCCTTTTGATCATGGGCACGCGACTGCAAGGGGGCGCCGACCTGCTGGGTATCGGTCTATGTGTGTTGGCCGTCATTGCGTTGACCATCGCCACGCTGTCCATGCGCGGCGCATCCAGCGGCGGCAATGTGATGATGGTCGTCGGCCTGCAGATGTTGGTCGGGAGTCTGGTCCTATTGCCGGTCGGCCTGACCTTTGAGACGTGGGACGTAACCTGGAGCACGCGCTTGATCGCGGCCCTGGCTTACACGACACTGATCCCCGGTTTGGCGGCGACATTCATCTGGTTCAAACTGGTGGAGCGGATTGGTGCCACGCCCGCGGCAACGTTCCACTTCCTCAATCCATTCTTCGGGGTCGTGGTCGCCTGGGCGCTGCTGAGCGAGCAGTTGGGGCCGCGCGACATTGTCGGGGTGATTGTCATCACTTTGGGCATTCTCGCCGTACAACTCAGCCGGTTGAAGGCGACCCCAAGGGGTGGGCCATCATAATCGACCGTCGCGGCCTTCCTCAGCGGTGGCTGGGCGCACCCATTGACCCCGTGAAACCCCCAAACTCTGCGCGCCCGAGGTGCCGATGAGCATCCTATTCAAGGTTGGCCCACCGGACTTACCCCGGCAGGGCCCGGGCAGTCAAAACACCCATGGGCGCGGACTGTCGGAAACGGGACTAGCCAATCGGCCCCCGGATGCCACCGGTTTGCCCGCGATCCAACAGAAGATGGTCCAAGATCACGCAGGCCATCATCGCCTCGGCCACGGGGACGGCGCGAATGCCCACGCAGGGGTCATGGCGGCCCTTCGTGATCAGGGTCGTATCCTGCCCCCCCTTCGTGATCGTCGCCCGTTCGGACAGGATCGAGCTTGTGGGTTTCACGGCGAACCGTACGACCACATCCTGCCCGGTGGAGATCCCGCCAAGGATGCCCCCCGCGTGGTTGGAGCTATAGATCGGCCCGTCCGGCCCCATGGATATTTCGTCGGCATTGTCGCGGCCGGTCAGGCGCGCGGCGTTCATGCCCTCGCCAATCTCGACCCCTTTGACGGCGTTGATCGACATCATCGCCGCGGCCAAGTCGGTGTCCAGCTTGCCATAGACCGGCGCGCCAAGCCCAGGGGGCACGCCGCGGGCCGTACATTCGATCACCGCCCCGACGGAATTGTGGTCGTCCTTGCGCAGCCAGTCCAGATGGTCCGCAAACTCTGCGGCGGCCACGGAGTCCGGGCACCAGAAATCATTGCGCGCGATCTCGTCCCAGTCGAAGCGAGCGCGGTCGATGTCCAGCGGCCCCATGCCCACCATATACCCGGTGATCTGCAAACCCGGCACCAGGGCGGCCAGCGCCGCGCGCGCCACGCCACCGGCAGCCACCCGCGCCGCCGTCTCTCGCGCGCTGGACCGGCCCCCGCCGCGATAATCGCGGATGCCATATTTCTGCCAATAGGTGATGTCCGCATGGCCGGGCCGGAACTTTTCGGCGATGTCGCCATAATCCTTGGATCGCTGATCGGTGTTGCGGATCATCAGTTGGATGGGTGTACCGGTGCTGATCCCCTCGAAGACCCCGGACAGGATTTCGACGGCGTCTGGTTCCTTCCGCTGGGTGGTATGTTTGGATTGTCCCGGCTTGCGCTTGTCCAGCCAGACCTGCAACGCCTCCGGGGTTACGGGCACCCCCGGCGGACACCCATCCACCGTCGCCCCAAGGGCAGGGCCATGACTTTCCCCCCAGGTGGTCACGCGAAACAAATGGCCGAAAGAGTTCATGGACATGGGCACGCTCCTTTCCGGGTCGCATATCGACGGGCACGACAAGACGCAACTCGCCCCGGGGTGAAGGTCGAGGGGATCCGCTTGGGGTTCGGTGCGAACATCCGGCGCCGCGACAAGCCACGTGGCATGTTCCGTCAGAACAAAGGACCGTTCCCGTTGGGGGGTGGTCGTGAGATTTGCGACGCTTGGGCTTTGGCATGCCCCTATCGTTGCAACAAGAACGCACCTGGTCCTGTCGGTCTTTGCCATCGTGTTCTGAAACCGGGGCCGCCCCAATGCACTGGACGACCAGCGCGCAAGGCAGTATCCCAGCCAGACCTCGGGGGGCCTTTATCGGCTGAGATGCGTCACAGCGGACCCGTTGAACCTGAACCGGTTAAGACCGGCGGAGGGAAGGTGCGATGCTCTCACCCCACCCCGTCCGGCCAAGGAGAGAGACATGAAAAAGACCCTCATCCCGGCCCTGATCCTGACCGCGTCCGCGGCCTCGGCAGAGCCGTTGACGATTTACGCCCCAGACTATTTCGGGTCCGAATGGGGCCCCGGGCCCGCCATCAAGGACGCGTTCGAGGCGTCCTGCGCCTGTGAAATCGCGTATGTGACCGGGGACCTGTTGCCCCGCCTGCGACTGGAGGGCGATGCAACGTCCGCCGACGTGGTCATTGGGCTGAACACCGACGACGCGGAACGCGCGCGGCAAACCGGTCTGTTTGCGCCGCATGGCGTGACCATCGAAGGGCTTACCATGCCGGTGGACTGGACCGACGACACGTTCGTGCCTTTCAACTGGGGCCACACGGCATTCGTCTATGACACCACCCGTACGGCCACTGCGCCCACATCTTTCCAAGCACTGCTGGACGCGCCAGACGACCTTCGCATCGCGATCCAAGACCCGCGCACAAGTGTGTCGGGCCTTGCCTTGGCCCTTTGGATCGAAAAGGTTTTTGGCGACGCCTCCGAAACCGCATGGGCAAAGCTGGCGCCTAAGATAACCACCGTCACGCGCGGCTGGTCCGAAGCCTACGGCCTGTTCACGGACGGCGAAGTGGACATGGTGCTCAGCTACACAACGTCCCCCGCCTATCACATCATCGCCGAAGAGGATGAGACGAAGAAGGCCGCCATTTTCGACGAAGGTCACTATGTCATGGTGGAGACCGCTGGCCAAATCGCGGGGACCGACCAACCGGACCTGGCGCAGGCGTTTCTGGACTTCATCCTGACAGAAGACTTCCAGTCGATCATTCCCACCGGAAACTGGTCCCTGCCTGCCAAGCTGGACCCTGCAAAGATGCCTGAAGGCTTTGAAAAGTTGGATCTGCCGAAGGTGGCGCTCATCTATGACAGTGCCGAGGCAGAGGCGGTGCGGGACCGGGTGATCACAGCGTTCGAGGCCGGTCTGGGTCGCTAATGACGCACGGCCAAAAGCTGGGCGTTTTGGCGACGGTCCTTGTGGCCGCATCCCTGCTTTGTCCCTTGATTGCCGTCGCTTGGCGGGCCGAGGGATGGGCGGGGTTGGACCGGGGCGACTGGTCCGCGCTGCGCTTCACCCTCTGGCAGGCCGCTGCCTCGGCGGCCCTATCGGTCCTTTTCGCCATTCCGGTGGCCCGCGCCCTGGCCCGGCGCACGTTTCCGGCGCGCGGCACTGTTATCTTACTGCTAGGCGCGCCGTTCATCCTGCCGGTGATCGTTGCCGTCTTGGGACTTGTCGCCGTATTCGGGCGATCCGGGATCGTGAACACCGCTCTCGCCACGCTGGGCCTGCCGGAGGTGACGATCTATGGCGCCCATGGCGTGATCTTGGCCCACGTCTTCTTCAACATGCCCTTGGCCACGCGCCTGATTTTGCAAGGGTGGCAAAGCATCCCCGGGGAACGATTGCGCCTGGCCGCGACGCTGAACTTTGGACCAAGTCAAACCTTTCGCGTCCTCGAACTGCCGATGCTGCGCGCGGTCGTGCCGGGGATCTTCCTTGTGATCTTCCTGATCTGCACAACGTCCTTTGCCGTCGCCTTAGCCTTGGGCGGCGGGCCGCGGTCCACGACTGTGGAATTGGCGATTTACCAGGCATTTAGGTTTGATTTCGACCTGGGTCGGGCCGCCGTTCTGGGGGGTATCCAGCTGATGCTTGGGATCGCCGCGGCGCTTTTGTCCTTGCGGCTGACCCTTCCCTCCGGCTTTGGCGCGGGACAAGACCGCGCTGTTCCGCGGTGGGACAGCGCGCACCCTTTGTTACGGGTGCAAGATGGTCTGGCAATCCTGCTGGCCTGTCTTTTCCTTTTGATGCCAATGGGTTTGGTGTTGGCCGATGGCGTTCTGCATGTGGTCACATTGCCAAGCCTGGTGTGGGACGCGGCGCTTCGGTCGTTGGTCATCGCCCTCTCTGCGGCGGTCTTGACCGTGTCCCTTGCCATGGCCGTCTCCGTGGCGGCTGTGACGCTGTCGAAAGGCGGCGTGGTGGAGGTGATCGGCACCCTGTCCATCGCGGCATCCCCGCTGGTGTTGGGCGTGGGGCTTTATGTCCTTCTTTTGCCGCTGACGAACCCGATCGCGCTTGCACTGCCGGTCACCTTGTTCGTCAACGTGGTGCTTGGCCTTCCATTTGCGTTGCGCGCGCTGATCCCGGCCATGGGCGACCTCCACCGGGACTATGGGCGCCTTAGCGCCACCCTGGGCCTGAGCGGGTTGGCCTGGCTTCGCCTGGTCGGGGTGCCGCGCCTGGCACGCCCCGCAGGGTTTGCGGCGGGCCTGACGGCGGCATTGGCGGCGGGCGACCTTGGGGTGATTGCCCTATTTGCGACGCCGGACCGCGCCACGCTGCCCCTGGTCCTGTATCAATTGATGGGGTCCTACCGGTTGGAGGAGGCGAAGGCCGCCGCGCTGGTGCTGGTTGCGCTGTCCCTGGGCCTGTTCTGGGTGTTCGAACGGGGGACGCGCCATGCTTGAATTCGACGGCATCCGCGTGTCCCTGGGGGCGTTCCAACTTTGCGCAAATCTCAAACTTGCACAGGGCGGCGTGACGGCGTTGATGGGGGCAAGCGGGTCGGGCAAATCCACCCTTCTGTCGGTGGCGGCGGGGTTCTTGCCACCGTCCACCGGGGCCGTGCGGGTGGATGGTCAGGATGTGACGGCCCTGGCGCCAGGGCAGCGGCCGATATCCATGCTGTTCCAGGACAACAACCTGTTCCCGCATCTGACGGTTCTGCAGAACGTAGGCTTGGGCATCCGCCCGGACCTGCGCCTAAGCGCGGATCAGCGACGCGACAGGGAGGCGATGTTGGACCGTGTGGGCCTCGCCACCCTCGGAGATCGGAGACCGCGCGACCTCTCCGGAGGGCAGCAAAGCCGCGCGGCTTTGGCGCGGGCATTGTTGTCCGCGCGCCCTTGGATGTTGCTGGATGAACCTTTTGCCGCCCTTGGGCCCGCGCTTCGCCGTGACATGATGGCCCTGTTGAGAGAGACGACCCGGGCCCAAGGGATATCGGTTCTGATGGTGACCCATGATCCCGTAGATGCGCAAAGCGGGTCTGACCACACGGCCATTCTTGCCGATGGGACAGTGGCTGCGCCACAACCCACAGCGGCGCTTTTCGCGGACCCGCCGCCCGCCCTTCGCGCCTATCTGGGGCGTTAGCTGGGCTGTGCGGCGCGCGCGTCGGGGTTGCGCCGCAGGATGGACAGGTTGAGCGCCGCTGCATAGCTGACCCACACGAGGTATGGAGACATGATCCAGAAAGACAGAGTGTCGAGTGTCCAATAGGTTGCCAGCAAGCCAATGACGGCCAGCCAAAGCATCGCAATCACGACAAGGGCTGCCTTCAACCGCTGCAACCCGAAAAAAATTGGGGTCCAAAGCGTGTTCAACGCGATCTGCAACGCCCAGAAGGCCAAGGCGTAGGCGGCGCCATCCATGGGCGCGACCCGTGCCGCCGTGTAGGCTAAGGCCAGGTAAAGGACGGTCCACGCCACGGGGAAAAGCCAATCTGGCGGTGTCCAAGCGGGCTTCGACAGGTCACGGTACCAGTCACCAGGCGGAAACATCGAACCGGTCGTTGCAGCGGCGCAGCAGGCGGCCAGGAATAGGGTGAAGAGCGTCCAATCCATTCCTGTCAGTTAGGACGGATGCGCCTGCCGTCCATATGACTGTCCTTGGCGGCCAGTTGCGCCAGCAGGTTGGTAAGCTCATCGCTCCACTCGGTCCGGGCGGGCCGCGGGTCGGCGGCGGCGGAAACCAGGAAAGCCGTCTCATCCAAGGGGCGCGCGTGGAGGACGGGGGACCGGGGCAGCACGCTGATCAGCCCCGTTTGCAGTGTCGCTTGCGCAAGCCACCCCAGCTTCCGAACGCCGGAGGTGTGCGCCCGATGGGACACCGAATCGTAGTCGCGCCGCCGGATGGCGCCGCCGATCCCGTCATAGACATGCCGTGCCGCAAGTATGCCGGGGCGCACGGCCAATGGAAGGGCGCGAACACCCGCCTCTGACCGGTGGTAGAGGCGCGCCGCCTCTGCCAGCAGGCGCCGGACGATGGCGCGCATGTCAGGCGTGGCCTTGGGATCGGCGAAAAACGCATCAACGTCGATCCCGGCCTCAGCCATCCAATCGGTGGGCAGGTACAAACGACGGGCGCGGGCATCTTCGCCCACATCGCGGGCAATGTTCGTCAGTTGCATCGCCACGCCCAAGTCACAGGCGCGGGCCAAGGCATCGGCGTCGCGCACATGCATCAGCACGCACATCATGGCACCCACCGCCGAGGCCACGCGCGCCGAATACGCGCGCAGGTCGGACAGGGTCGCGTAGCGACGATCCGTGGCGTCCCACGCGAACCCCTCAAGAAGGGCTTCGGGCAGGGCGCGGGGCATTTGAAATCGCTCGATCACCGAGGCGAAGGCACGGTCCGCGGGGTCATTCTCGGGGCGACCGGCATAGGCCCGGTCCAGGCGGTCCCGAAGGTGTAGGACGGCGGTCGGTTTGTCCTCGACCTCATCGACCGCATCATCGGCCAGACGGCAAAACGCATAAAGCGCGAAGGCCGGGTCTCGAACAGATTGCGGCAACAGGCGCGAAGCGGCGTGGAAGGAGTAGGAGCCGGTGCGGATCGCCGCGCGGCAATGGGCCAAGTCCGCTTCGAACGTCATTCTGCGGCCTGCGGGGCCAAGGGGGGCTGGGCCACTTCGACCTTTCGCGCGCCGGGTCGCGGCACCACCTGCTCCACCACCTCGGCGGAGGCGACAACACCCGGCAGGCCCGCGCCCGGATGGGTGCCCGCGCCCACAAGGAACAGGCCGGGAACCTCCTCCGAGACGTTGTGGGGCCTGAACCAAGCGGATTGCAGAATACGCGGCTCGATCGAGAACCCGGCCCCATGGGGCGACAGGTACCTGTCGCGGAAATCCTCGGGGGTCAGGACCATGCTGGCGGACAGATGCTGACCCAGACCGGGCATCACCGTCTCCTCCAGGACATTTTGGACCTTCTGGCGATACGTCTCGGCCATTTGGGACCAGTTGATCGCCTTGCGATGGCCCAAATGCGGAACGGGCGACAGGGCATAGAACGTATCATCCCCATCGGGTGCGGCGGTCGGATCCGTGATCGAGGGGCGGTGGATATAAAGGCTCATGTCATTGGCCAGATGCCCCTTGCGGAAAATATCCGTCAGAAGCCCCTCATACCGTGGCCCGGATTGGATCGTATGGTGCCCAAGATCGGGCCACATATCGCGCGTGCCCTTCGTGCCGAAGTACCAGACGAACAGACCCATGGACCACTTCGTGCGCGCCAGCTTCTTGGGCGTCCACCGCTGCTTGGGCAGGTTGGGCAACAAACGATCATAGGTGTGCCCGGCATCGGCGTTGGACACGACGATCTTTGCCGATACCTCCTCTCCGCTGGAAAGTCGGACGCCTCGCACCTCTTCGTTGCCATCCAGAAGAACACGGTCCACCTGGCTGCGGAACCGAATGCGACCGCCTTGCCGTTCGACGACATTGGCCATGGCCTGTGCCATCGCGCCCACGCCACCCATGGCATAGTGGACGCCATATTCCTTCTCGAGGTGACTGACCAAGGCGTACATGGACGTCACCCGGCTGGGGTCGCCCCCGATGAACAGCGGGTGAAAGGACAGCGCCATGCGAAGACGTTCGTCCTTCACCCGCCGCTGGGCAAGTTTGAGAATGGATTGATCCGCCCGCAGCATGGCAAAGCGGGGCAGCACCTTCAGCGTTTCCCACAAGCGGTGCATCGGCTTGGTCAGCATCCCTTCGTAGCCGACCACATAGCGGTCGTTGGCATCATCCAGGAACTTGCGCCACCCGGCCACGTCTTCGGGGGACAGGCGCGCGATCTCCGCCTCCATGTCGGCATCGTTGGCCCGGGCATCCAAATGTGACCCATCGGGCCAACGGATCGTATAGAAGGGGTCCAAGGGCTTTAGGTCGACGGCGTCATCGAAGTCTTCGCCGCAATCGCGGAACAGCTTGCGAAAAACCTCGGGCGCGGTGACGATGGTCGGCCCCAGATCAAAACGATGGCCTTGGGTGGTGATGGACGTCGCCCGCCCGCCCGGCATGTCCAACCGGTCCAAGACCGTGACGCGCCAGCCTTTGGCCCCAAGTCGCATCGCGGCTGCCAGGCCGCCAAGGCCCGCGCCAATGACAATCGCTTGGTCAAAGGCCGTTTTTCCAACATCTTGATGCAGAGTCATGCGCTTCGCTCTTGGTCTATCTGTCTATTTAGGTTTACACTAGGAATGTTCGACTTGCCAATTGCAATGTCGGAGAAACCACCACTTGATCGGGGACGGAGGACCAGACCATCCAAACCGTGACGCTCAATCTCTATCGCTTCGGATCGCTCCAAAGCCGATTGTGGGCCTTTGCCCAGATGGGCCTTGCGCGTCGCCACATGGCGAACGTGCCGGGTTTGGTGTTCTGGAAGCTTCTCGGCTCTGGCACCGGGGAGGGGTTCACGCCCGTCCCCAACACCGGTGTCTATGCGATTCTCAGCGCTTGGGCAGACGGTATCGAGCCTGCGCCGTCGACGGAAGCGGCTGTTTTCAAAAAGTATTCCGCCCGCGCCGATGAGGTCTGTACCCTCTCGCTCAGCCCATTGTCAGCGCGCGGGCAATGGTCCGGGGAGGCGCCGTTTCGGCCCGACACGGATACTCACCCGCACGGTCCGCTGGCGGCCCTGACGCGGGCGACCGTGAAACCCCGGAACATTCTGAAGTTCTGGAAACGCGTGCCGGACATCAGCCGCAGGATCGGCGAAAATGAGGATGTGCGCCTCAAGATTGGTATTGGGGAGGTGCCGTTCCTCCACCAAGTCACGTTCTCGATCTGGCCCGATGCCGAAAGCATGGCGCGATTCGCACGTAAGGGCGGCCCCCATGCCGAAGCCATCCGCGCCGTCCGTGATGAAGATTGGTTCGCCGAAGAACTCTACGCCCGTTTTCGCGTCACAGGGGCCACCGGCCACTGGCAAGGACGCCCCGTTGCCGAGGTACTGCAATGACCCCTTTCCCGTTCACGGCCATCGTCGGCCAGGATGAAATGAAAACCGCCATGATCCTGACGGCAGTGGACCCCGGGATCGGCGGTGTGTTGGTCTTTGGCGATCGGGGTACGGGCAAATCCACCGCGGTTCGCGCGCTGTCATCGCTTTTGCCGCCATTGCAGATGGTTGCAGGGTGCCCGGTGAACTCCGCCACTGTGGACGAGGTGCCAGGCTGGGCAAACGTCGCCAACCAGGAAGTTGTTGCCCGGCCCACACCGGTTGTCGATTTGCCCCTTGGCGTGACCGAAGACCGCGTCACGGGTGCGCTGGACATCGAAAAGGCCCTCACGAGCGGAGAGAAGGCGTTCGAGCCTGGCCTGCTTGCACGGGCGAACCGCGGATACCTTTACATCGATGAAATCAACCTGCTTGAGGATCACATTGTCGACCTGTTGCTGGACGTGGCCCAATCCGGGGAAAACGTCGTGGAGCGGGAGGGGCTGTCGATCCGGCATCCCGCACGCTTTGTCTTGGTCGGCTCCGGCAACCCAGAAGAGGGGGAATTGCGGCCCCAGCTGTTAGACCGGTTCGGCCTATCGGTGGAGGTCTTGTCCCCCAAGGTGATCGATGACCGTGTCGAAGTGGTTCGTCGCCGGGATGCGTTTGACCGCGACCGGAAGGCTTTTGTCGCCGCCCGCACGGGTGATGAAGAAGCGCTGCGTGGGCAGATTGTTGCGGCGCGGGACCGTCTGCCTCAGACCGACGCCGGGGACGACGTGCTGCGCGACTGCGCGGCGCTTTGCATCCAGCTGGGATCGGACGGTCTTCGGGGCGAATTGACGTTGCTGCGCGCGGCGCGGGCGTTGGCGGCATTCGAAGGGACGAATACGGCGAATAGGGACCATTTGCGTGCAGTTGCCCCCATGGCCTTGCGCCACCGTCTGCGGCGCGATCCGCTCGACGAGGCGGGCTCCACGTCCCGCGTGGCGCGCGCCATGGAGGAGGTGTTGGCGTGACCCAGGCCGATTGGGCCCGGGCGGTTCGCGCCCTCCATTGCTTTGCCCTTGACCCGGTCGGCTTGGGTGGCATCAACCTTCGGGCACGCGCGTCTGATGCCCGTGATGTCTGGATGGCGCGACTGGCCGACGCGCTGCCTGACCCGACCCTTCGACTGCACCCCGATATGGGCGATGATGTCCTCTATGATGGGCTGGACCTGTCGGAGACGTTGCGCCTGGGGCGCCCGGTGCAACGGACGGGGCTGTTGTCTCGTCCGGGGGTTCTGCTCCTCCCCATGGCAGAGCGGTGTAGCGCCGGCTTAGCGGCGCGGGTGTCCCAGTCCCTGGACCAAGGACGGCACGGCCTTGTGGCCCTGGATGAGGGCGCCGAACCGGAGGAGCGATTGCCGCAGTCCCTGGCCGTCCGTTTGGGCCTGTCCATTTCCCTCGACGGGCTGCGCGCGAGCGAAATCCCGGAGTTAGAGCCGGTTTTGGGGGATATGGCCCCTGTTGAAGACCCTCTGCACGACCTAACGCACCTTGCGGCGCAACTTGGGATCTCATCCCTTGGTCTGCCCTTGCGTGCCCTGCGGATTGCCCAGGTTTCCGCCCGGCTAGACGGGCGGCAACACCCTTGCCCGGGCGACATGACCTTTGCCGTTGAAACCGCATTGGCCCCCCATGCGACACAGGTTCCCCAAGCCGAAGATTTGCCCGAGGCACCGCAGGACGCCCCGCCAAACACGTCGGACCATGACGGGGATGGGCAAGCGGCCACACTGCCGGACGGGGACATCTTGCTTGAAGCCGCGCTGGCAGCGTTGCCGCCCGACCTTTTGGCGCGCCTGGCAGAGGGGGCGACCCCCCGAGGGACCGGTGATGGGGCGGGCGCCGTGCGAAAGGGCAATCGCCGCGGGCGTCCCCTTCCCCCCCGGGCGGCGCGGCCCGATGGGCGCGCGCGGATCGATCTTGTCGCGACGCTGCGCGCGGCGGCCCCTTGGCAAAAACTGCGCAAACGCAAACCGGGCGATCCGGTGCAAGTTCGCGCGTCGGACATCCGGTTGAAACGATATGAAACGCGGTCGGATCGATTGCTGATCTTCGCGGTGGATGCCTCCGGCTCGGCGGCGTTTGCCCGCCTGGCCGAAGCGAAGGGGGCGGTCGAACTCCTCCTGGCGGAGGCCTATGCCCGCCGCGACCACGTGGCCCTGGTATCGTTCCGTGGATATGCGGCCGAATTGTTGCTGCCCCCCACCCGCAGCCTGGTCCGCACCAAGCGAGAGCTTGGGAGCTTGCCTGGCGGCGGCGGCACGCCGTTGGCCGCTGGCCTGCGGCAGTCCGCGGAGATTGCGATCCAAGCGCGCGGGCGCGGTATGGACCCCGCCCTGGTGGTGCTGACCGACGGGCGGCCCAATATCTCCCTCAATGGCACGGCCTCCCGCTCGGACGCGACGGCCGATGCCACGGCCATGTCGCGACTGATCCGCGCCGATGGGATGGCGGGCCTTGTCATCGACACAGGGAACCGCCCCACCCCCGCTTTGGCTGACATGGCCCGAGAGATGGGGGCGCAATGCCTACCATTGCCGCGGGCCGATGCCGCCGGGCTGAGTCGTGCGGTGATGGAAAAGCTATGAAGTGGGAGGCGTGGCGCACGAAATGGCCTTTGGCCGAATACAGCCGCTTTGTGACATCGCGGCCCCATCGCTGGCACGTGCAGCAATTGGGGGACGGACCTGATGTTGTGCTGCTCCATGGTGCGGGCGGTGCCACGCATTCCTGGCGCGGCCTCGCCCCGCTGTTGGCGCGTCATTATCGCGTTACGCTGATGGATCTGCCGGGGCACGGGTTCACCCGGCTCGGCTCTGGCCGGCGGTCCGGCTTGGACGCAATGGCCGCGGACACCGCCCAACTGATCCGGACCCTCGACCTGCGACCATCCGCGTTGATTGGGCATTCTGCGGGGGCGGCGATCGCCCTTCGTCTGAGCATAGACGCGGAAACGCCCGTTCCCGTGGTCTCGATCAACGGCGCATTTCAAATGTTTGATGGGATGGCGGGGGTTCTGTTCCCGTTGATGGCGAAGGCGTTGGCGATCAATCCGCTGACGGTCCCCCTGTTCACGGCGGCAAGCTCACCCGACCGCACCCGCCGCCTGCTATCTGGCACCGGAAGCACACTGGACCCCGAAGGGCTGCGCCTTTACCACGGCCTGATCTCGGACCGGGACCATGTGGGTGGGGCCCTGTCGATGATGGCAAACTGGTCCCTGGACCGGTTGGTCCGCGAAGCCGGGTCCCAAACTGCGCCGACATTCCTGTTGGTTGGGGGTCGGGACACGACGGTGCCCCCGCGCATCAGCCGGGATATGCAGGCCCGTTTGCCGAAAGCCACACTCAGCATCGAAGACGGGTTGGGCCACTTGATGCATGAAGAAGCCCCCGACCTGGTGGCGGGGGCTTGCCTCAAATTTCTGACATCCGTGTCAGAGACGACTTAGCTTTCGCTTTCGGCGAACTGTGCCAGGAATGCATAGAGGTTCACGGCGTCCTCTTCTTTGCGAACCTTATAGGACATCTTTCCGCGACCGTTGTCGCCCGTGACTTCGCGCAGGTGCCCCGTTGGGTCTTGGACATAGGCCACGAACGTCGCCTCGTCATAGATCATCCCACCTTCACCGGCGGTCACCATGATATCGGAATAGCTGAACCCGTCGACCACACCGGCCGTGCGACCGACGACGCCATACAGGTTCGGGCCCGTCTTCGCCGCACGCCCGGCCAAGACCTCGCCACTGGCGTCTTCGACCACGTGGCACGACTGGCACTGACGGAATGCGCTTTCCCCTGCCTCTGCATCGCCGGAGGCAGCAAGATGCCCGTCGGCGAAGGCGGGGGCCGCCAACAGTGTCAGAGCAAGCGGGATGAGTGTTTTTTGGGTGAGGGTCATAGTTTGGTACCTACCTGTGGCCAATAGTCGATGTCGCAAGCAACGCTCGCATGGTGGATAGCTGTCTCGCAAACGCAAAGTGCAAACCTACCCACACATAGAATGTGTGATACGTCGTTGATAGAAAGTGAAGGTGTTATTCAATGACAATCCGTCGGGGCACGTGTGCGCGCATGTCTGGGCCGGCTCTGGCTGCCGGGATTGCGCTGATGGGCGTTCCGAAGGCCGTAATCGCGGCCGGTTTGTCCGCCGCGCCGGATGTTGAGATCATCCTTAAGCGACAATACGACAGTCTAGAGATTTTTGTATCGACTCAGGCGGATAAGGTCGGCCCCGTTCTTGGGGGTCACCTGGCGGGTTTGATCAATGAGACGGGGTATATTCCGTTCAACGACATGCTTCGGAACGGGTCGACGGAATTTGGCGAATCGATGATGAGCCAGACAACGATGCGCGTGGACGGCGATCTTGTCCTGGTGGAGGCGACGTCGTTCATGGCCCATCCGCCGGAACTTGATTTGCCGTTCGAGATCCCTTTCGACGCAGAGGTGGCCACGTCCGTCTGTGCCGCGGAAGAGCCGGACCGGACATTTGTATTGGCTGACTTGACGACCTTTGCCGGTTACATCGCCTATCCGGTCGATGGTTACGCCAGTATCGAGATCGACCTGGGGGGACCGGCGGACGCGCAGGTCCTTCTATCCGTGTTCGACGGGGAAACGCTGGTCGCGCGCGATACCGTCAACGTGACGGGTGACACACCCCTTGTCGTGCGCGCAGGTGGGGCTCACAGCTATTTGCCGCTGTTTGTCAGTCTTGCCCTAATGGCTTTGGGCGCGGCTGCTGGGTTCGGGGGGCACCTGTATCGGCAACGCTTGCTGTCACGTCTGCCCGACTACGCCAGAATGTAGCGGGGCCGCCGATCCGGCGACCCCGGCAATGTCGTCAGCTGCTTTCGCTGGCCAACAGTTCCTCGGCTTCGGCAAAGATATCCTCATACCGCTGCCGTGCGCGGCCCCGTTGCCGGGCGTCCCGCGCGGCCTCGAACTGCTCCTGGTCGATCTCACCGACCAAGATCAGGCCCACCATCCCAGTACTCCGGTGTGGCGTGCAGTAATAGCCGTAGGTGCCCGGCTGATCCAATGTCACCTCAACGTCCTCGTTGATCCCACCATCCCATTCGGTTGCACCTTCGGGGATCATGTTCTCATCGGATTTGGAGTTGTGCCCGCGATCCGTGGACACGAAACGGATGGTGTCGCCGGGCTGCGCACGAAGCACTGCCGGTTCGAACACCATACGCTCATTGCCTTCGGTCGCCTTGTTCAGCATCTGGACCTCGTGGACCGTTGCATGGCCATCGGCGATGGCTTTTGCGGATGTGGACGCAACAACCGCCCCACCCAACAGCGCGATACTTTGTCGACGCGTGATTTTCATATCTTCCTCCTCGGGTTCACTTCTCTGAAGACTGAACATGTCAGCCTCGGATGTGTTCCCAAGGTTAGGACGACAAATCGGGTCGGACAGGCGGTGCGACGGTCCGACGCCGTCAAACGGGTCTTGGCTAGGCCGTGGCGCGGGCGACCGCGCATTGCTTCCACAGAACGCTCAACGCGTTCACCAAGTGATCGATGTCCTGATCGGTGTGCCGCGGGCCTGGGGTAAAGCGCAACCGCTCTGTGCCTTTAGGGACGGTGGGGTAATTGATCGGCTGAACGTAGATGCCAAACATGTCCATCAGATAGTCCGACAGCATGCGACACTTTACCGGGTCTTTGATCATCACCGGGATAATGTGGCTAGGGTTGTCGATATGGGGAATACCTTCGGCATCCAAGCGGGCCCGAAGGCGCGCCACTTGGCAACGCTGCAACTGACGTTCGCTATCGCTGACCTTGAGGTGGCGGATGGACGTCGTGGCCGCGGATGCCACGGCGGGCGGCAGGGCCGTGGTGAAGATAAACCCGGACGCGAAGCTGCGAATGAAATCACACAGAGCCGCGGACCCGGTGATATAGCCGCCCATGACACCAAACGCTTTGCCCAATGTGCCTTCGATCAGGGTGATGCGGTCCATCAGGCCCTCTTGCTCGGCCACGCCGCCACCCCGGGGGCCGTACATGCCCACGGCATGAACCTCGTCGAGGTAGGTCATGGCGCCATGCTTTTCCGCGACCTCCACAATCTCCCGGATGGGGGCAATGTCGCCATCCATGGAGTAGACGGACTCGAACGCCACGATCTTGGTCGCGTTGGCCGGCAACGCCGCAAGCTTCCGGTCCAGGTCTTCGACGTCGTTGTGGTTCCAGATCACCTTATGGGCCTTGGAGTGGCGGATCCCTTCGATCATGGACGCGTGGTTCAAGCTGTCGGACAGGATGACCGCATTGGGAAGCCGCGCACCCAGGGTGCTGAGCGCGGCCCAGTTCGACACGTAGCCGGAGGTGAACAGCAACGCCGCCTCTTTCCCATGGAGATCGGCCAGTTCGGCCTCAAGTTCCAAGTGATGGTGGTTTGTCCCGCTGATGTTCCGCGTACCACCTGCGCCGGTGCCACATTCCCGCGCCGTGCGCGCCATGGCCTCGACCACGTCCGGGTGCTGGCCCATGCCCAGGTAGTCGTTGGAGCACCAGACCGTGACATCGCGAACTTCGCCATCATGGTGGTTCTTTGCCTTGGGATGTTGGCCGCATTCCCGCGTAAGGTCCGCAAAATAGCGATAGTTGCCCTCTGCCTTGAGTGCATCCAGCTGTGCCTCGAACAATTTATCGAACGGCATGGCGTCCCTCCTCTCGTGTGTCGTCCTCTGGCAGCATCCACCGCCACAGTTTTTCGTCTGGCAGGCGCACGACCATGAACCAGTGTTCCAATAGGGCCAACGCAGTCAACGCGGCAAGTAAGGCAAACCCCACGGCGAATGCCGCCGCATCAGCCAGAACAGCCCGCTCCAAAAGGCAGGCAACGGCAAATGACAACACCGTTACACTGGTCGGGAAGAGCCAGTTCAAACGCGCCTCGCGAAAATGGCTGGGCAGGTGGGTCAGGGGGCGGGGAATAAACTCTGTGTTCACTTTGCGCACCCCAAGATAAAGGTTCAGCTTTGCACTGATCCGCGCACCGTAAAGGACCACAAAGGTCCACAAGCCAAAGCTATTTTCCGCGCCGTTGGTTGCGATGACCAAACCGATCAGGGCCAAGGTCAACACAATCTCGTGATAGGCAACGGTGCCCCAGGCACGTACAAAACGCTCCCACTCCGCCACGCCGGGACGCAGGGGCATACGATTCGGCCCGGTGATGATGCCGGCAAGGAACGCCAACTCTACCCAGCCCCAAATGGCCAAGGCGGATGCGAACGCCAGATAGACCATCGCCGTCGACGTGGACTCAAGGCTTGCATAGATCCCCGCCACCCCGAAGGCCAACAGGGGCAATGTCCCCAAGACAAGCCAAAGATGGGCGCC
Source organism: Pseudomonadota bacterium (assembly GCA_039817645.1). Taxonomy (GTDB): domain Bacteria; phylum Pseudomonadota; class Alphaproteobacteria; order Rhodobacterales; family Rhodobacteraceae; genus Jannaschia. The sequence continues at coordinate 108,199 of JBCBVM010000009.1, forward strand.
GCGCGCATCCGCGCGACGCACCAACACCAGGATCACACCGGTGGACAGCCACCAGGCGAGAACGGCGATGAACGCTGCGATCCAGGGGGAGGCGAACATCAGTAGGCAGGCTCCAACCGGGTGTCTTGGGGCACCTCATTACGGACCGCCGGAATGGTATACAGGCCAACAAACGCCAATGCGGCGCGGGTCGTGCCGCTGGCCTTGGCCACCAGGCGTGCAATGCCGGTTTTCTTCTCAGCCTCAGCCAGATCGGCATTGGCCACTTGCAACCGCTTTAACGTCGGAAGCCAGCGCGGGTGGTCGATGTCCAGGGTGATCGGGAACACCTGCTTGGAGATTTCGGAGGTCTTCTCAAACACCGAATGGGCATACCAATCGGGGTCGACGCCAAGCGCTTCGTGAAAGGCCGGGCGCTGATGATCCCGGACATACATGGTGCCGTAAACCGCTGTCAGGAAGAACTTAATCCACCAGACATTGCGACCGGATGTGAGCTTCGGATCCGTCTTCATCAGCAGGGCAAACGCTTCGCCATGGCTGAACTCATCGTTGCACCATTCCCGGAACCACTTGAAAATCGGGTGGAACCGCTTTTCGGGGTGCTGCTCCAGATGGCGGAAGATGGTGATGTAGCGCGCATACCCGATCTTCTCGCTCAGATAGGTCGCATAGTAGATAAACTTTGGTCGGAAGTAGGTGTACTTCTTCTTTTGCGTAAGAAATCCAAGGTTAACGGCGATGCCTGCCTCTCTGAGGGCATCGTTGATGAAGCCCGCGTGGCGCGCCTCGTCCCGGGCCATCAGTTGAAACAGCGTCGTGATATCGGAGTTGGAGCCGCGGCGCTTCATTTCCTTGTACAGCACACAGCCGGAAAACTCCGCCGTGCAGGACGAGATTAGGAAGTCGATGAACTCCCGCCGCAGATGCGGCTCCATCCCGTCCCAGTCGATGTGATCCCAGTCTTCGTTCTTCTTGAAATGCCCTTTGTTCGGGTCCGATTGCATCTGGGCGATCAACTTGTCCCAGTCGCCCCTCACGGGGGACACGTCGATGGCATCCATTTCGTCAAAATCAGTGGTATAGAAGCGCGGGGTCAACAGCGTGTTCTGCATCGCCACTTCGGTGGCCATCGTGCTGTCCACGACTTCGGTCATGTTCTGGGCTGCCAGGCCCTCTTCCGCGGTGGTGGCATCTGCGGTGTGCTTAATGGGGGCGTTCATGACATCACCTCCTCGGAGAAACTGAATTCGCACAGTTCCATGAATTCCAAATCGCCCGTCATCCGCGTCCAGAGGCGTTCCAGGCCAGAGGCCCGCATAATGATCGCTTTCCGCTTTTCCTCGACCACTTCGCCATAGGGCGCCATGATCTCGGGCCCTTCGACCTGTACCTCGTCGCCCGGCCACACCACTGCGCCGTTGTCGAACCGCACATGGGCAGACAACTCTTCAAACCGATGGGATATGGTCACCGTGCAAGGCGCCTCTTCCCGTGTCTTTGTAATCCATCCCATGGTCGTTCGTCCTTTCGTCTGGTGTTAAGCGGGGGTGTCTGACGTCCCCCGCGTTGAAGGTCTTCGCGTTATTCCGCGGGCACTGGCATGGCGCCTGCCGGGACGCGGACCGGGTCTTCCGTGATGTCGATGGGCGGGCCCGCCTCGACCGTTTCCGCCAAGAGGCGCGCCACCTTTGCGGCCTCTGGGATGCAGCGCAGGGCGGGCTGCGTCTTGGCAAAGCGCCAGGGCCGCGCATGGGGCCACATCAACAGATAGGAAAACCGGGTCTTGCCAAGCGTGCGCAACGCGATGGTACCCGTTCCGTCCGGTTGCGTCACCAAGTCAGCGGCCCCAACCCAAAGGTAGGGGAACTGCACCGTCATGGTCAGCGCCGCCCCGATCCGCAGGATCACCCGTTGGTTGGTCAGGGTGTAGACAGTCGCTTTGGCCTGGACCCAGGCGACCGCCATCAAAAGCCCGCACGCGATCCCCCCCAACACAAGGTAGAACGACACCGACAGGAAGGCGGGGCCCACGGCCATATCGGCCGATGCCACCAACCCACGCCACGCGAACAGCAAGACGAAATACCCTGCGACCCATTTCACCTTGAACGCATGTTTCGCCAGCGCCCACCAATCGGGCGCGCCTTGCCAGACGATGGTCTCTCCCTCCGGCAAAAGCTCTGGCAGGCCGCGAATGGGTTCTGGGTCGATGTCTTCATGGTGCATGTTCATGGGCCGGTCCTCCCGTGTTGGTGTGATCGATGGGCGTGGGTCAGAGAATGGGTTCCTGACGGCCCAAGCTGGCGTAGAGGTTCCCGCCGCCGACAAATGCGGTGATCTTGTCTTCCTCCAGCAGGGTGACCTGCGTGGCGGATTTCGTGGCAGGGATCTGATCGAAATGCCGGGCGTGCAAGGACTTCACATTCACCAGGTTCCGCTGGATTTTGACCAACTGGATCGGCACCAGGCGCTTGCCTGCCCCTTCCACATCAATCTCTACGTAGCGGACCAGCTGTTCGGGAACGTCGACCCAGATGTCGCTGACGACCCCGGCTTTCTGTCCGTCGGCAGACCGCACCGGAAGACCGCGGGGATCGCGTCCGGCACTGATCGAGAAGTCTTCGAGACCCGCCATCGGCACAATCTTGGGATGCCCGTGGCCGTCCAATTCCGGAACGTCCCGGCGCGGCGCCCAGGCTGCGGCACCCACACCGTCCAGCATCGGGTCGCCCGTGGGCTCAAACGGATACCCGTTGGCATCCGCCGTGCGCGCCAGGGCCACATCCCGCTTCTCTGGCTGATTGTCGGGAACCGTCACTTCGCCACGGCCATGGGGCAACTTGTACGTCTTGGGCGAAGGCACGGGGAACGGCCCTTGGTTCGAGGCCAGGGACCCGTCATCGTTTTCGAGCGGGTAACCTTCGCGCATGTTTTCCGTCTGCAGATAGTAGACGAGCAGGGCAAAGAAGACCCAAAAGAGCCAGATGCTCAGCGAGGCCAGATCGAAGGTGCCGAAGAAGGGTTGGTCCATCGGTATTCTCCTTGTTCAAGTAGGGAAGTCGGCCAGTCCGATCCTGGCCTCCTTGATGTTGGGTTTGTCTGAGAACGTGCGTCTGACCAGAGGGCCAAGGGCCACGAGGGTCAGGAAAAGAAGTCCGATCTCGGCGTGATAGACGACCGAGTAGCCTGTGGCGGGGGAATTGAGCGCTTCGCCCAACATGCCGTTCGTGGCCAGGGCATTGACCCCGTCGCGAATACCTCCGCCAAGCGCCGTGCTCAGGCCCTGTGCCGTCGCCTGCGCCGCGCCCCATGCGCCAAGGGCCAGACCCCGACCGGCGATGTTGCTGACCGGCAAGGTCATTGCCGTTGTCAAAGTCGCCACCGCGAACAGACCACCGCCAAAGCCGATCCCGAAGCTGCCCGCGAAAAATAGGGCCGCTTGGTCCAGCGGGGCCGCAAAGATAACCGCGCTGAACGCAACGATCCCAGCCAGAATACCGCGGGCCGCCATACGTGTCGGGTTGATCCCTTGCGCCAACCAGCGGGCGGCGAGGGCAAAGGCGATGATCGCGCCCACAGCCCAAGATGCCGTCAAAAGCGTCGTGTTAGACACAGAAAGCCCCAAAATCTCGCCGCCATAGGGCTCTAGCAAGACGTCTTGCATGTTGAAGGCCGTGGTCCCGATGAACACCGCGGCCAAAAGGCGCCCCGCCGTACCGCCCTTGGCCATATCGTCCCAGGCCCGGGCAAAGCTGGGGGCCGGTGCCGCGCGCTCTTCTTTGCTGGAGGGACGAAAACTCTCCTGCTTCCAAAGGGCGATGATGTTGAGCACCAAGGTGGCCACAGCCGTGCCTTGGACGACTTGGATCAGAACAACCGGATCGAAATCCCGTAGGAGCCATCCGATCAGCAGGGACGAGACCAACATTCCCACCAGGAAGGCGACATAGAGAAGGGCCACGACCCGGGGACGCGTCTCATCATCGGCGCGGTCGGCGGCCAAGGCGAGGCCCGCCGTCTGGGTCATATGCATGCCTAGACCGGTCATGAGGAAGGCAAGGGCGGCGGCAACTTCGCCCGTGAAAGGCGGGATGTCGATCTGATCGTACCCGCCAAGAACCAAAAGGCTGAACGGCATGATCGCCAGGCCACCAAACTGCCAAAGCGTGCCGAACCAAAGGTAAGGCACCCGCTTCCACCCAATGGCCGATCGATACGTGTCGGACTTGAACCCGAGAAGGGCCCGGAAGGGCGCGACGAGGACCGGCAACGCGATCATCACGGCTACCAAGACCGCCGGCAGACCCAGTTCAACGATCATCACACGATTCAAAGTACCAAGCAGCATGACGGCCGCCATGCCCACCGACACCTGGAACAAGGACAGGCGCAGCAATTGCGGCAATGGCAGCGCCGTAGACCCCGCATCTGAGAAGGGCAATGCCTTCAGGGCCAGGTGCTTCAGCACGCTCATGCCCGCACCTCCAGACAGGAGGAGATGTAGAACCCACTCGTCACCCGTTCGACAACAGTCCCGCCCAGGTCCTTGGCCAACCGCTCCATGTTGTGGGGTACCATGGCGGGGGACCGGTCAGAGCGTGGGAAGGCTTTGCCCGCCAGGAACATCATGGACAAAAGGGGCGTGCGCGGCGCAAGGCTTGTGACGATCAAAGGCGTGCGCAACATCAGCGCGCTAAGCTTCTTCCGCAGGGCAACCGCGTCGTAGTAGATCATGGAGTCTTGGGCGACCACGGCGTCAAACATCCCAAGGTCAGCCGAAAACATGTCGGCGGATTGGAACGAAACCCGCGCGCAGAGAGACACATCAAGCCGCTGCGCTGCGATGTCCAAAAGCTTGGGCGAGATGTCGATGGCCACCACATCCGCCCCGCGCGCGGCCAGCAAGGCCGTCTTGGCCCCCGTGCCGCAGCCCGCGTCCAACACCCGCAGACCCGTCAGATCCTCGGGAAGACGCGACAGGATAATGTCGCGCATCCGGTCGCGGCCCGCACGCACCGTCTGCCGCACCTTCGATACCGGCGCGTCGGAGGTCAGATCCTCCCAGACTTTCGTTGCCGTCCCATCAAAATAGCCGCGCACCCGGTCACGGGTGGCGCCATAGGGGTCGGCCCCGGGATATGTGCGGGCGTCGCCCATCAATCGAAACCCAGCAACTCGAAGATGTGACGATCTTCCAGCGGCGCAGGTGCCAAGGGGTCTGTGCCGCGGTATAGGGTCTCGGCCAGGCGGATGTATTCGGCGCGACAGCGGACGATATCTTCCTCATCGTCCATCTCGAACAGGGTCTTTTTCTTCAGGCGCGACCGACGGATCGCATCCACATCCGGCATATGCGCGATGCGTTGGAAGCCGACAGTATCGCAATAACGATCCACCTCATCGGTGTCCTTGGACCGGTTGGCCACACAGCCGGCCAGCCGAACCTTGTAGTTTTTGGACTTGGCCTGCACCGCCGCGATGATGCGATTCATGGCGTAGATGCTGTCGAAGTCGTTGGCGGTCACGATCAACGCCCGGTCCGCATGTTGCAGCGGCGCGGCAAAGCCACCGCAAACCACATCGCCCAACACATCAAAGATCACCACATCGGTGTCTTCCAGCATGTGATGCTGCTTCAGCAGTTTGACCGTCTGGCCGACCACATAGCCGCCGCAGCCGGTACCCGCGGGGGGGCCACCAGCCTCGACACATTGAACGCCGCCATAGCCGACGGTCACAAAGTCCTCGGGCCGCAGTTCCTCGGCGTGAAAATCCACCTCTTTCAGCGTGTCGATGACCGTCGATTGAAGCTTGCCTGTCAGGGTAAACGTGCTGTCATGCTTGGGGTCGCACCCAATCTGCAACACACGCTTGCCCAGCTTGGTAAACGCCGCGGACAGGTTCGACGACGTCGTCGACTTGCCGATGCCGCCCTTGCCATAGACCGAGAACACTTTGGCCCCTTCGATCTGAGCCGCAGGATCTTGATGCACCTGGACGGAGCCTTCGCCGTCCAGCCCATTGAGATCGGGAATATCCTTCATCGGTCGTCTCCTATTCCGCCGCAATGATGCCTTCGAGCCGGTCCTCAAGCTCGTCAGCGGCATCTTGCAAAGCAGCCAGTGTTTCAGCGTCGGGTTGCCAGAAGTCGCGGTCCCCGGCCTCTAGCAGGCGGTTCGCCATCCGGGCGGACGCCTTGGGATTTAGATCCGCCAGACGGCGGCGCATCTCTTCATCGAGCACGAATGTCTCGGAAATCTTCTGATAGACCCACGGGTCCACGGCGCCAGTCGTCGCCGACCAACCCAGTGTATTGGTCACCTGCGCCTCGATCTGGCGCACCCCTTCGGAGCCATGTTTCAGCAGCCCTTCGAACCAACGGGGGTTCAACGACCGGCTGCGGGTTTCAAGGGCCACCTGATCCTGCAACGTGCGCACCTTGGCGGCACCCATGGTCTGATCGCCGATATAGACCGGCGCCTCGGACCCCTTGGCCCGCTTCACCGCGCGACTGATCCCGCCCAGCGTGTCGAAGTAGTGGTCCACGGTCGTGACCCCCAGTTCGACGGACTCCAGATTTTGGTAGGCCAGATCCACATCGGCCAGCGCAGTTTGGAGCAGTTTGCCCTGCGCTTGCGCCTTGCCGTTGCGCCCATAGGCGAACCCTTTGCGCGCCTCGTAGGCGTCGGCCAATTCACCTTCGTCATCCCACGCGCCACTATCGACCAGCATGTTGACGTTGGACCCATAGGCGCCTTCTGCGTTCGAGAAGACGCGCAGCGAAGCCGTCTCTAGATCGCAACCCACCTTCTCGGCATAAGCCAGGGCGTGCGCGCGGACAAAGTTCTGCTCCGGCGGTTCATCCGCGCTTGCGGCCAGCCAAGCGGCCTCGGCCAGCATGCGGGTCTGCAACGGCAGAAGATCCCGGAAAATACCGCTGAGCGTCATCACGACGTCAATGCGTGGACGCCCCAGCTCCACCAGCGGAATCAGCTCCGCCCCGCATAGCCGCCCGTAATGGTCAAACCGAGGACGCGCCCCCATCAGCGCCATCGCCTGCGCGACGGGCACACCATCCGACTTGATATTGTCCGATCCCCAAAGGACCAGGGCCACGGACCGCGGAACCTCCGCGTGGGTGTCGAGCAGCAGTTGCGCCTGGGTCGTACCGTCCTGCATGGCGTAGGCGGTCGGCATCCGGAACGGGTCAAACGCGTGGATGTTGCGCCCGGCGGGCAGAACCTCGGGCGACCGGACCAGATCACCGCCGGGAACGGGCGGGATAAACCGCCCTTCCAGCGCCCGCAGCAAGCCGGTCATCTCTGCATCTGCACGCAGCGCCTCTTCGGCCCGGGGCCGTGCGTCTTTGGGCAAGTTCGCCACATAGGCCGCCACCTGTGCATCGGTCAGTTCCCGGCCGACAACATGCAACCCGTCGGGGATCAACGCAGCTTCGGTCTCCAACAAGGTCAGCCACAGATCATCCGGTGCCCCATCCAAGTCGACCGCTGCCGCCTGCTCCGCGATAAGGACCGCCAGATCGGCCGAGCGGTCCCCGCCCCGCCACCGCTGCACGCTGTCCTTGAGGGCTTGAAGTCCCTTATAAAGACCCGAGGCCAGCAAAGGCGGCGTCACATGAGTCACCGTCACCGCGCCGGACCGGCGCTTGGCAAGCGTCGCCTCGGACGGGTTGTTGGACGCATAAAGATACACGTTTGGCATGTCGCCAATCAGCCGGTCGGGCCAATCCTTGGCCCCCAGTCCCGCCTGGCGCCCAGGCATGAACTCCAACGCGCCATGCATCCCGAAATGCAGCACCACATCGGCCTCAAAATCCGCCTTCAACCAACGATAGAACGCGCTGAACGCGTGGGTCGGGGCAAAACCCTTCTCGAACAGCAACCGCATCGGGTCGCCCTCATAGCCAAAGCCCGGTTGCAGCCCCACGAACACGTTCCCAAACTGCGCCCCCAAGATAAAGACACCGCGCCCGTCGCTTTGCTGTTTGCCCGGCGCGGGCCCCCAGGCGGCCTCGCTCTCGGCCAGGTACGGGTCTTCGGCCACCAACCGGTCTGCGGGCACATGGGCAAAGACGTTCGCATCTTGGCCGTACCGCTCCGCGTTGCCGTCCAATAAAGCGGCGCGCAGGGCATCCACACTCTCCGGCACCGGGCAGTCATACCCCTGCTGCGCCAGGCGGTTGAGCGTGTTGAACAGGCTTTCAAAGACCGACAAATACGCCGCTGTCCCGCTGGCCCCCGCATTGGGCGGGAAGTTGAACAACACGACACCAACCCGCCGATCCGCATTCCGCGAGCGGCGCAGTCGGGCCAGGTTGCAGGCCCGATTTACCAAAGTCACAACCCGCTCTGGGCAGGGCGCCATCTCTTTGCTGTCTGACCCGCGGCACGCCAAGGCACAGCCCGCGCAGCCATCTGTATCGTGCCGCCCCGCAAAGACCGTGGGACAGGTCGCGCCATCAATTTCAGGCAACGCGATCAGCATTGTCGTCTCGACCGGGCCCAACCCGTGGGCTGACGCCCCCCATTGGCCTAGCGTTTGAAACTCCAATGGATGCGCCGCCACATAGGGCACGTCCAAGTCTCGCAACACGTCCACCGCCGCATCGCTGTCATTATAGGCGGGGCCGCCCACCAAACTGAACCCGGACAGGCTGACCAACGCATCCACGCGACCTTCGGTGAAGTAGCGATCAATGGCCGGCCGCATATCCAGACCACCCGCAAAGGCGGGCAGAACACGCACACCCTTGGCCTCAAAGGCCCGGATCACCGCGTCGTAATGGGCCGTATCCGCCGCCAAAACGTAGGATCGCATCAGCAACAGGCCGATCGTCACGTCACCCGTTTGCTTGGGCAGATCCGAAGGCGCCGCAACGATGCGGACCGGCGCATCTGGATGATAAAGCCCCACATCCGGGTACGTGATGGGGGCCGCGGCCGTGGTCTCAAAATCCGGCGCATACCGCCCCAGAAGCGACCGCAATAGCCCCTCGAAATTCTCGTCCGAACCACCCAGCCAGTACTGCATGCACAGGAACCAGGCCCGCAAATCCTGAGACTTTCCAGGGATGTAACGCAACAGTTTCGGCAACCGGCGCAGCATCCTCATCTGCTTCTCACCGGACGTGGCCGACGGCTGCTTGGTCCCGCGAAGCTTCTTCAACAGCGTCACTGCCGCCGAAGACGGCTGACCCATATCCAAGTCGCCCATCTTCGTCAGTTTCACAATGGACGGGTCGCTGACCATGGCGACGAAGGCATCGCAATGATCCCGGCGCGCCAACAGGTTGGGCAGGATCGCCTGGATATGCTCATCAATGAACAACAGGCCGCAGATGATCATATCAGCTTGATCTACGGCAATTTTTGCCGCCTCAAGCGCCTCGGGCGTTTCCGCCCAGGAGGCCGAGGCATGGACGGAGACTTCGAGTCCCGGAAACTCTGCCGCGATCCGCGCACCGACCCGGGACACGGGGCCCGCGGCGTGCATGTCCAAGGTCACGATGGCGACCCGGTAAGGAAGGGGACCATCACCGCGCATAATGGGCCTTCGCTTCATAAAGTGTATCCACGGAAATCTCGGACACGCCCCGCTCGGACGCGAAGACTTCGGTGTTGCGCTTGGCTTTCCCCCGGACAAAGAAGGGGATTTTGCGAAGTTCCTTCTCGGCGGCCGCCTCCCAAACGACATCGCCCAAAGACGCCCTTTCTGATGTCATCTGGCCAGAAATACCTCCGGGGGAATCGCCTTTGGCGATGGGGGCAGAGCCCCCATGGTGCGACGGGCCCGCTTCGTCGGAAAACTCGAAATCTTCCCGGAACATCGTCAAAAGATGCTCCTCCAGCCCCATCACCAGGGGGTGAACCCAAGTATCGAACAACACATTCGCGCCCTCAATTCCCATTTGCGGGGAATGTCTTGCGGGAAAATCTTGGACATGAACCGGGGAGGAAATGACGGCGCAGGGGATGCCGAGGCGTTTGCCGATATGGCGCTCCATCTGCGTGCCAAGGATCATCTCCGGGGCGGCGTCGGCGATGGCGCGTTCAACCTCTAGGTAGTCGTCGGTGATCAAGGCCGTCAGGCCAAACTCCTTGGCTAAGGCCCGGACAGGCCGCGCAAATTCACGGTTGTAGCAGCCCAAGCCGCACACCTCGAACCCCATTTCGTCCCGCGCGAACCTGGCCGCGGCCATGGCATGGGTGGCGTCGCCGAAGATGAAGACGCGCTTGCCGGTAAGGTACGTGCTGTCGACGGATGCGCTCCACCAGGGCTGTCGCAGGTCCGTTTTGTCTGGGTTGGACATACTTCCAGCCAGCGATTGTACGGTTTGTACAAACTTTTCAGTGGCCTTGGCGCCGATTGGGATGATGTCGGTGTAGGGTTGGCCGTGTTCCCGCTCTAGCCACCGGGCGGCGGCCTCGCCATGTTCGGGGTAAAGCAGGACATTGAAATGGGCGGCGCCCAGTCGGGCAAGATCCGAGGGGCGCGCCCCAAGGGGCGCGACGCAGTTCACGGTGATGCCCATCTGGTCGAGCAGCTTGGTCACCTCCACCACATCGTCGCGATGGCGGAAGCCGAGGCCGAGGGGCCCGAGGATGTTGCAGGACACTTCTGGCGTCCGCTCGCACGGTTTCGCCAGATGGCGGACCAGCTGGTAGAAGGTCTCATCGGAGCCGAACAGCTCTTTCCGGGAATAACTGGGCAACTCAAGCGCGATAACCGGCACCGGCAGGCCCAAACGTTCGGCCAACCCGCCGGGGTCGTCTTGGATCAACTCTGCGGTGCAGGATGCGCCGACGATCAGCGCCTCTGGCCTGAAGCGTTCATAGGCGGCAAAACAGGCGTCTTTGAATAGGGTGGCCGTGTCGGAACCAAGGTCCCTGGCCTGGAAGGTGGTATAGGTGACCGGCGGGCGCTTGCCGCGCCGCTCGATCATCGTGAACAACAGGTCCGCATAGGTGTCGCCCTGGGGCGCGTGCAAGACGTAGTGCAGACCCTCCATCCCGGTGGCCACGCGCATGGCGCCCACATGGGGCGGGCCCTCATATGTCCAGACGGTCAGTTTCATGCCCAATGCCTCTGGCACGGCGACGGCGCGTGGCCGCCTCTGACGCGGTCCAGCGCGGTCACGCACCCCCGAATGTCTCGGTGCACCTGCGTCATGCCACGCCCCCTGCCAAAATGGCTTTCCGCTTGAGGGGGCGGGCAAACAGGCCCGCCAGATCGCCCGCTTGCTCATAGAAATGGACGGGCGTGAAGACCAACTCGATGGCCCATTTCGTTGTCAGGCCTTCGCCTTCGAGCGGGTTTGCAAGGCCCAAGCCGCAGACGGTGATGTCGGGCCGGTCGGCCCGGACCCGATCCAGCTGTTTTTCCACATCCTGCCCTTCCGACAGGCGCGCGCCGTGCGGCAGCAGGGCCAATTCCGGCTCCATGATCGGACCGTGCAGGAAGGGGGTGCCGACCTCCACCGCCTCCATCCCGCATTCGCGGGTGAGGAACCGGGCAAGGGGGATTTCCAGCTGGCTGTCGGGCAGAAAGAAAATGCGCTTGCCGCGGAGCGTATCAGACGCGGCGGCCAGCGCCTTGCGCGCGCGGGCCTGGGGCGCCTCGGTCACACGGTCAATCACATCCGGCGCGATGCCGAAAGCGGCGGCAACGACCTTGAGCCAGAGGGTCGTGCCTTCGGCGCCAAAGGGGAACGGCGCGGGGATGCGTGTGGCCCCCGCGCGGTCAAGCGCGGCGGAGGTATCACCGAGGAAGGGCTGCAACAGGGCGTATTTGGTGTTTGGCCCGATGGCCGGCGTTCCATCGGCGCGGGGGGCCGGCAGAACGCTGATGTTCTGGATCCCGATTTTGGCCAGAAGGTCGCGGGCCTGATCTTCCACCACATCGGGCAGGGCACCCACAAGAAGCAAATTTGCGGCCTGCGTCCGGGGCAAGATCGGAACCATGGACGCAAGGCAGGCGTCTTCGCCTTGGGTGAATGTCGTCTCGATCCCCGAACCGGAGTAGTTGAGAACCCGCACATGGGGCGCGTGCGCTTCGGTCAGGCGTTCGGCGGCGCGGGCAAGGTCCAGCTTAATGACCTCCGACGGGCAGGACCCCACCAGGAAAAGCTGCTTGATGTCGGGGCGACGATCAAGCAGGCGCGCAACTTCGCGGTCGAGTTCGTCATTGGCATCCTTGAGGCCAGCCAGATCGCCCTCCTCCAGGATGGCAGTGCCGAAACGCGGCTCCGCAAAGATCATGACGCCAGCGGCGGATTGCAGAAGATGGGCGCAGGTGCGCGAACCGACGACCAAGAAGAACGCGTCCTGCATCTTCCGGTGGAGCCAGATGATACCTGTCAGGCCGCAGAACACCTCATGCTGACCGCGTTCTCGCAGGACAGGTGTCGACGTGCATCCGATGGGGGCGTGGTCGTTCATGCCAAAGCCCCCCCTTCCAGTCGGGCAACGCGCAGCTTCCATAGGAATTGCGCGGCATTGACGACATAGGCGGCATAGGCGGCCAAGGCGCAGGCCATTTCAGCCCGCGGAGAGAAACCGCCATCAAGCAGCATCCAGACATAGGCCAGGTGCAGCGCGATGACGCCAAAACTGACGACGTCTTCCCAGAAGAACGCGGGGGCGAACAGCCAATGGCCGAACACGACCTTTTCCCAGATCGAGCCTGTGATCATGATCGCCAGAAGCAAGGCCGTCTTGATAATGATCGACCCGGTCGCCAGCGCGTAGCCAGTGTCGGTGATCAGAAACCGGAGGACCAGGGCGAGGGAGATGAGGAAGACCACAAACTGGATCGGCGCGAGTACGCCCTGGATGGTCGTCCAAACAGTCGCGTCCCGGCGCATCCGCTGTTCCGCGGTGTAAAGCGTTTGCTTTTTTTCGAAATTACGCGGCGCGGGCACGGCTGCGACTCTCCCCATATTCAGGTCGTATCATCGTATTTACGCCTGTGATGTCAACTTTAACTTACAACATGGTATCCCACCTTGTCACCCTCGCTAGACGAAGCCCGGCGAATAGTGTAACATAAGGTTGACACATCCTGCCTGCGCGCAAAAGCTGCCGCAGGATTGATGGATGCAGGTGCTCGACAGGAGGGCGTGACGTGAAGGGGAAGACACAATTCCTTCTACCGGCTGTCCCTGACGGGTACAGCACCGCAGCGCTGAACGCGTCGGTCGCCCAATTGGCCCGTATGGCGGCGTCCCTGGCGACCACGGACCTTCCGCGCGCGGATATTGGACGTCTGGTCGAACGGCTGGTCACCCATTCCGACGACGGGCCCCTGCGGGCGCTTTTGTCGTTGGCGCGCAGCAATCCTGCCCTGGATGCCTGGTTGGTGGACGACGTATTTGCCGATGTGGCCCAAGGGTTGGGCCATGGCTGGATGGAGGATCGGCTGTCTTTCGTGGACGTGACCATCGCGGCGACACGCCTGCAAGACAGTATTCGCCGTCTCGGACGGTTTACACTTTTGGACAAGGATCGGGAATCTCTGGCCCTGATCGTGCCCGCCTGGGAACAGCATACGCTGCCGGGAACGCTGGCCGCGGACCATCTGCGACGGCAAGGGATTGCCACACGGTTGATTGCCGGATGTGGTCCGGCGGAACTGGTATTTCTGATCGAAAGATCAAATCCTTCGGGTCTTTTACTGTCTTGCGGGTCCAGCGGGTCCCTGGGGCGGATGCAAGGCTTGGTTCAAGACATTCGAAAGAACGTCGCGCGGGCCATCCCCATTGTCTTGGGGGGGCCCATTGTCGACAGTGACCTGCCCCGCGCACAGGCCATTGGAGCCGATACAGTAACCAATGATCTGACAAAGGCGTTGAGTTTCTGCGGCTTTGACCTACCTTCTTAACACGGTAAGGTTGAATAAACGGCGCAAACCCGCCCAATAGAAAAGGGGCTCGAAATGAACACCCGTGAGAGCGACTTCTGGAACGAACGTTCCGGCCCGCGGATCGCTCCGGAACATTTTGGGGATATTGTCGCAACCGCGGCCGATTTGGCCATCGTGCTGACCGAAAATGGGTCGATTATTTCGATTACCACGAACCCGCTGAATTCCGCCGTCGGACGGTTGGATCACTGGGTAGGCCGGAACATGTCGGAATTTCTGGCGCTGGACAGTCAAAAAAAGGTCATGGCGCAGCTAGAGGCCGTGGGGCGCGGGGCCGACAATCGGCCCGCCGCCATTGAAGTGAACCATATGGACGGCGCCGCATGGGCGTTTCCCGTCCGTTACACGCTGCACAACACCGGGCGCGAAGGGCGCATTCTGATGCTAGGGCGCGATATGCGCCCAGTCGCGGAGTTGCAGCAGAGGTTGGTGCGGGCGCAAGCCGCCATCGAGAAGGACTACGAAGCGCAGCGCCTGTTCGAAACGCGCTTCCGGGTCCTGATGGATGCGACGTCCGACGCGGTCGTGCTGATTGATGTGCGCACCGGGAAGATCTTGGATCTGAACACGAACGCCGCCCATCTGCTCAGCGGTCAGCAGCAGGGGATGGTCGGCACGTCCTTCGCGCAGGAATTTGACGTCCGCAAGCGCGGGGAATTTCTGGACGACCTATGCCGCGCCGCCAAAGAAGAAGATGGCGCGCAAGTTACGGCTCGGCTGCGCCACGTGGACACCGATGTGACGCTCCATCCTATCGTGTTCCGCAATGCAGGTGAGCGGGTGCTGCTATGCCGGTTGAGCGTGCAGAGCGACGACAATGCGCCCCGCAAGACTGGCGTCGACGTTCTGTTTGAGCAGCTGGTGGAGCAATACCGCCAAGCCCGCGACGGCATGGTTTTCATCGACGGCGACCACCGGATTACGATGGCCAATGAGGCGTTTCTGTCGCTGATGGAGGTCGACTCGGCCTCGGAGCTGCGGGGACGGCCCCTGGCGGATTTCCTGTCCCGTGGCTTGGTCGACCTGAAGGTCCTGACCGACGACACACAGATTTCGTCCCACCCGACTCACCTGACATCGGTCTTTGGCACCCAGCGGTCGGTGGAGATCACGTCGACATCCCTGCCGGACGCCAAAAGCAAGGGTGGGTTCGGCCTGGTCTTCCGCGATTTGGCCCGGCGGGGTCATGTAGAAGAAGCCCATGACGTCACTGCTGGCGACGCCACGGCGGTGTCAAAAGCGATGTCCCTGGTGGGGTCAGCCCCGCTGCGCGACATTGTTGCGTCCATGACAGATGTCTTGGAAAAACAATGTATTGAGGCGGCGGTCGAGCTGACCAACAACAACCGTGTGGCCACGGCAGAGATGCTGGGACTGTCCCGTCAGAGCCTTTATGTGAAACTGCGGAAATACGGCTTGCTTCAACGCGACGAACGCTGAGGCAACCTGTCACAGAAAGTGTAAACCTGTTTTGACAGTTTGGTTGTGTCTGCTACGATACAGGCATGACTGTCACCTCTAGTTTACAGCCGCGACGCACCCCCGACCCGTCCGCCTTGGTGCGGCTGATCAAGCCGGTGACATGGTTCCCGCCGATGTGGGCCTATCTGTGCGGTGCAGTGTCGACCGGACTCTCCCCCTTGGTGGATCCTTGGATGGTCGCGCTTGGCATCTTGCTGGCCGGGCCGATCACATGCGGCATGAGCCAGGCGGCCAATGACTGGTGCGACCGTCACGTGGACGCCATCAATGAGCCGGACCGCCCGATCCCGTCGGGCCGCGTGCCGGGCCGTTGGGGCCTGTGGATCGCGTTGGCGATGACCGTTCTGTCCCTCGCCGTCGGTTGGCAACTTGGCCCCTGGGGCTCTGGCGCCACGGTGTTGGCCGTGATGGCCGCTTGGGCGTATTCCGCCGAACCGGTGCGGCTGAAACGATCCGGCATCTGGGGGCCGGGCCTGGTCGGGCTGTCCTATGAAACACTGCCCTGGATCACAGGGGCCGCCGTCTTGGCCGCGGGTGCGCCGGATTGGCGGATTATCGCAGTGGCGTTGGCCTATGGCATTGGCGCCCATGGCATCATGACCCTGAACGATTTCAAAGCGCTGGAGGGGGATCGCCAATTGGGTGTCAATTCCCTGCCTGTCACCCTGGGCCCAGAGCGGGCGGCCAAAGTTGCATGCTGGGTTATGACGCTGCCCCAACTGGCGGTCATTGGCGCCTTATGGATGTGGAATGCCCCAATCCATGCCGCGATCATCGCGGCATTGGTTGCCCTGCAACTGGCCGCGATGCGGAAGATGTTGCGCGATCCCAAGGGGTTGGCACCCTGGTATAACGGCACGGGCGTCCTGTTGTCAGTCTCTGGCATGATGGTGGCCGCCGTGGCCCTAAGGGGGATGTGATGGGCTGGGCTGGATTGGCACGTCTGTGCCTGGTGAATGCCTGCATCGGGGGGCTGACCGCGCTGCCGCTGAACCTCTTCAATCGGCTGATGACGGTCGATCTGTTCCTGCCTGCCATTCTGCCTGGGCTGCTTGTGGCGCTGCATTATGGGGTGCAAATCAGTCGTCCCGTCTGGGGGCATCGGTCGGATCGCGCCGGGTCCCGGGTTCCCGTGATCTTGGCCGGCATGGCCGTCTTGGCGGCGGGTGTCGTCGCCGCCGCCTGGGCCGTGGGGTTGCCCACCGGTTGGGCGTTACTGGTCTGGGTGATTGCCTATGCCGCCATCGGCGTGGGGGTGGGCGCCGCAGGCACCTCGTTCCTGGCCCTGCTGGCCATCGTGGCCCCGGCGGACCGGCGCGGCGCGGCGGCGACACTGGCGTGGCTGATGCTGATCGCGGGGGCCATTGCCGCATCCGTCGGCGTGGGCATCGCGCTCGAGCCCTACTCGCCGGAGCGACTGTTGGACGTTGTCGGCCTGACGGCCCTGATTGCAGTGGGCGTAACCTACTTGGCGACCCTCCGCATGGATCACGTCACCCCCGCCATCGCGGCCGCGCCACCGTTGCGCGCCGCCTTGCAACACACCATGGCGGACCCGGCGGCGGCCCGGTTCACGGGGTTCGTGTTTTTGTCCATCATCGCCTTCTTCCTGTCCGAGTTGATCCTGGAGCCGTTCATCGGCCACGTACACGGTCTGCCGCCGGAGGCGTCCACCAAACTGTCGGGGGCCAAGGATGGCGCCGCGTTGGTCGGGATGTTGGCCTGCGGAACCTTGGCGACGCTGGGCTTTGGGTCGCTCCGCTTATGGGCGATTGTGGGCTGTGTGATCTCGGCCCTGGGCCTTGTGTTTCTGGGCGCGGGTTTGCCGTTGGTCCCCGCCATCGTCACGCTGGGACTTGGCAACGGGTTGTTTGTTGTCGGCGCCATCGGGTCGATGATGCGCCTCGCCTCCGAGAGGGAGGGGGAGGCCGGGACCCGAATGGGTGTCTTTGGTGCGGCCCAGGCCATCGCCGCGGGCATCGCGGGTCTGACGGCCACGGGCCTTGTGGGGCTGTTGCACTTGGTCCTGCCCTACACCGCCGCCTATGGCGTGGTTTTCGGTTTGGAAGCGATATTGTTTTTGGTCGCGGCCCTGATGGCCGCCCGTATTCTGGGCCCTGCGCCTGCTGCTGTTCCGGGGGAATGACACATGGATAATGTCTATGACGTGGTGGTGATCGGGGGCGGGCCCTGTGGCGCGACGGCGGCCCATGACTTGGCCGTACAGGGCCGGTCCGTGGCGTTGATCGACAAAGCCGGTCGGATCAAGCCATGTGGCGGCGCCGTGCCGCCCCGTTTGATCCGGGATTTCGACATTCCCGACAGCCAGCTTGTGGCCAAGATTAACACCGCCCGCATGATTTCCCCCACCGGTCGGCAGGTCGATATCCCCATCGAGGACGGCTATGTCGGCATGGTCGATCGGGAGCATTTCGACGAGTTCCTGCGCGTGCGCGCAGCGGACGCTGGAGCGGCGCGGCATACCGGCACGTTTTTGAAGGTGGAGCGTGGGGACATGCCCGTTGTTCACTATCGCGACAAGGAGACGGGCGAGACGCGGCATTTGTCCTGCAAGCTGGTGATTGGGGCCGACGGCGCCCGGTCCAACGTCGCGCGCCAAGAGGTGCCGGGCGGCAAGGAAATCCCGTATGTCATCGCCTACCATGAGATCATCGAAGCACCCGCAGCCGTGGGCAGCTATGACCCGGCGCGGTGCGATGTGGTTTATGACGGCGCGATTTCACCCGACTTCTATGGTTGGGTCTTTCCCCATGGCAAATCGGCCAGCGTCGGCATGGGCACGGGGCGGGATGGCGTCGACCTGAAGGAGGCGACGACGGCGTTGCGCGCGGCCTCTGGCCTGGCGGATTGCCCGACCATCCGAAAGGAAGGCGCGCCGATCCCGTTGAAGCCGCTAGAGAAATGGGACAACGGTCGTGACCTGGTTCTTGCTGGGGACGCGGCGGGTGTTGTCGCACCATCCTCGGGCGAGGGGATTTTCTATGCGATGGTCGGGGGCCGGGTGGCCGCCGTGGCCTGCGAGAAGGTTCTGGCAACGGGTCAGGCCAAGCACCTGACCTTGGCGCGCAAGCTGTTCATGAAGGACCACAAAGCCGTCTTCAAGATCCTTGGCGCCATGCAGGACGCCTATTACCGCAGCGACGAGCGGCGGGAACGGTTTGTGACGCTGTGTCATGATGTCGACGTGCAACGACTGACCTTCGAGGCCTATATGAACAAGGAGCTCGTGAAGGCCAGGCCGCTGGCGCATATCAAAATTGGCATCAAGAACTTGGCCCACTTGCTTGGCATTGTTTCCGCCACCGGAGCGCGCAGCACATGAAAGTAATGATCCCTGCCTGGGTCAATGGAACGCTGACGCCCGTAGAGAAACTAGAGGTCCATAAGCGCGGGTTGCGCCATAAGGCGGTGTCCGTCTTTGTCATGGACGGGCCCCGTGTCCTCATCCAACAGCGGGCGGCGTGCAAATACCACACCCCGAACCTTTGGGCCAACACCTGCTGCACCCACCCCCATTGGCAGGAGCATAGCGCGGTTTGCGCGGCCCGGCGTCTGGGCGAGGAGATGGGGATCCACGGGCTGGAGCTTCATCGGCGGGGAACCTTGGAATATCGCGCCGATGTGGGCGATGGCCTGGTGGAGCATGAGGTGGTCGATGTTTTCTTGGCGCCTGCCAAGGCCGACTTGCCGATGACGCTGAACCCATCGGAGGTACAGGCGGCCCGTTGGGTGGACCTGTACGACCTGGCGGCGGAGGCCAAGCGCCACCCCGATCGCTTTACCCCATGGCTTCGGATCTACATGCGCGACCACATGGACGCGATTTTTGGGGTATTGAACCGCGCCTGAGTAAATGACCCTTTCTGTGTCATGTTCTCGAAAAGCAATAAGTTCGCCGCGTGCAGGCTGAGGTCTGGCATCGCGGCGGCGGCTATGACGTGCCTTTCGAAACTTGATTTTGAGAAAAATCCGTTCTGTCTGACACAAGGCGCTTCACTTATCGCGTGGAGGTCTCGGCTTTCAGATTTGGGTGTAGGCGCAAGACACGAGCTTTCGCTGTGTAACCAAATGACCGGACAGAGCCCAAAGGTACCGATGCCGCGCGTTGCACGAATGGCGGCTTTGTTCAGCCAGACATCAGAACCAGTGCCCCCATCAAGGCAATGATACCAATTGTCCAAACATCGAATGCGAGCATCGGCCATCTGTTGAATGAGCCGATCGTCAGCGGATTTAGTAGCCAAGGCAGGGGCCCGGTCGTTCGGACTTGAACAGATTTTCGAATTCGCAATCCGCACCATGCGGACACAACGCCGAAGAGCAAAAATATGGGCGAGAACACGGTGGCCGCGAGCATGATTGCCATCAATGCAAAAACAAACGGCAAAACAGGTTTGATCTCATCTTCGATTGGCCCCTGATATTTCTCGTATAGGGGAGGAAAACCATGACTGACCTGTAGGGCAACAATCAGATAAAGGAACCCAGCAAAGGAGAGCGTTACAATAATGGCCATACTCGTATTGGAAGCCATACACTAAATAGATTCAAGCAGTTGTATGGTTGCAACCGCTTCTTGGTATGATCATATGATAGCGGCCATTGGCGAGGCCCAAGCCAAAGTCAGCTTCGTCCGCGGAGCGGCCCTTTTTAGCGAGGCGGTCAAGAAGGTCATTGGCCTCCATGTGACGCATCCGATACTCCGGCATCGGGTGTTTGTATCTCGAAACTTGAGCAGAAGGTCCGGGGCGGGGCGACTCGGACGGCCCGGCGATGCCGACCGCGCCTGAGCATTGCCCCAAATGAAAAAACGCGCACCGATCCAAGATCAGGTGCGCGTCAGTGATGCCTCAGCAGTTTGTCGGGACGTCTGAGGGCTTTCAGCCCGGGCAGGCACCTGCGGGGCATACCCGGGAAACCGATGGTCGTTCGGTGGTTGGTGCGGGCGAGCGTAAGCCCGCCCGCAGCCGTGACTTATTCGCCTGCGCGCGCAGCCGAGCTCAACTCAAACCAGTTGTACCCGTCATACGACAGCAGCACGAGGTGGATCATCGCAGCGAGAAGGAACAGGAACACGCCCTGTGCCACGAATACCCGCCGTGGGTCGAAGACCAGCCAGATCTTATAGAACTTAGCCATGATTTACCCCCTCAGAACGAGAACCACGGGAACACAGTATACGTGAGCAAGTGAGCCACGACTGCGACGGCCGAAAACAGCCAGAGCCCGCTCAAATACACCGCATGCAGTTCCTGGGCCTGCTCGTCGGTCAGACCTGTAAAGGACAGGTCAGTTCTGTCAGCCATTGGAAACCTCCATTAGCCAACGCCGCACACCCTGCGGCCGGGCCCCGGTGAAGGTCATTCCCCACCGGCCATTTCCACACATCCCGGCAAAGGGATGCATGAATGAATGGGTCCGGCGATGCCCGGCCTGCTGCCGGACCCATTTTGCAAGAGCCCCGTGTCTGACGCGCGGCCTTAGGTGACAAAGACCAGCCCTAGATCGAGCAGATCGTCGTCGTCACATCCCGCGCCCGTTGATACGCGTCGGCAATGATGCCTTTGCGTGGGGACGCGTCGGATTGGATGGCCGCGCCAATTGCGCGCAAGGCTGCCACGGGCAGACTGACGGCAAAGACGGGCACGAAATAGAGGCGGTATTCCCAACCCGGTTCGCGGCGGCTGCGCGGCATGGGGGTGTTGGACGTCATGTCAGACATGATGGCTCTCCTCCTTGGTATCTAAATGACGGGGCGCAAGGCGCGCCACGGTATCTGGGTCGACCCGCGCGGCCCCGGCCTCCAGCGCGGCGCGCTCGGCGGCGTCGCGCAGGGATTTTGCGGCGGAAATGCGGGTCAGAACGGGAAAGTCAGCGACGATCCGGTCGAGCAGGGCTTGCGCCTCAGGCTCCCACGGGAAGTCGCGCTTCAATTGGCTGGGCGTCGCCTCGGTGTTGTCGAGGTCGCTGCCCAGGGGCAGGATATGGAACAAGGCATCGAACAGGCCGTTGCAGATTTCCTGCAGCAGGTACGTCGCTCCGGCATAGCCCATGAAAGGCGTGCCCGTGGCGCGGCGGATGGCGGCGCCTGGGAAGCCAGCGGCGATGAAGGTCGGCTTGGGGCCAAACCCGCCCGACATCTCGGCCATGTACATCTTTTCGTTGATCGACCCCATGACCACCAAGGCACCCTTGGTATGGATGGCGTCGCGCACGGCGTCATTGTCGGTCTTCTTGCCCGCCAGGCGCGGGATAGCGAAGGCGCAGGGCAGGCCCAAATCTTCCTCAAGGAAGAGGCGGATGCCGCGGGTATACGTCTCGTTCGAGACGATGCCGAAGCTGGCCGTCGCGAAGAAATCCTGCGTGACGGAGCGCCACAGATCCCAGACCGGCTTCAGAGTGGAATGCTTCTCGGTCTCGATGAACGGCTCCGGGTCGAGAGCCAGAAGGTCGCCGAGTTTGCGCAGGAACAGCGTTGTGCTTTCGACCCCGATGGGCGCTTGCAGGTAAGGCTTGTCCAGCACCTCGGCCAGGCCGCGCCCGAATTCCCGATACATGCAGATATTGACGTCGGCGTTTACCAGGTTCCGCATTTCGGCCAGGTGGGCGCCCAGGGGCATGACCATATTGACCTCGGCCCCGATGCCTTCGACCAGGCGCCGGATTTCCGCCAAATCCGACGGCATGTTGAAGGTGCCGTACATGGGCCCAAGGATATTCACGCGGGGTTTGGCCCCATCTTCGCGCTTAACCTCTTTGGGCATCCGGCCCTTGGTCATGCCGTATTCGGTGAAGATCCAGGTCATGGCGCGGTCGGCCGCCTGCCACTGATCCTCGTCGATCGTTCTGGGCAGGAAGCGCTGGATGTTGGTGCCTTCGGGGGTGACACCGCCGCCGATCATCTCGGCAATCGAACCGGTGACCACCACGGCGGGCAAGGCAGGGTCCATGGTGCCCCAGGCGCGCTTCATGGCGCCCTCGGTGCCGTCGCGGCCCAACTCCTCCTCGCCGAGGCCCGTCGTGACGATGGGCAACTCATGGGGCGGAAGCGCGTCCGTGTAGTGGAGTACGGAAGTGACCGGCAGGTTTTCACAGCCAACCGGGCCGTCGATGACGACCTGCAGACCTTTGACGGCACAGAAGGCGTAGACGGCCCCCCAGTATCCCCCGGCTCTATCGTGGTCTTGGACTAGCATTCAGATCATCTGCGCGGCTTTGTCAGCCCGGGCCCTCTTGTCGAGTTTCTTTTGATGGGCGGCGCGAAAGTCCGGCCGCAGGTTCGGGTCGCCTTCCCATATGCCCGCAGTGTCACCATGGCCCACGCCGTCAAAGAAGCTGCGCATCTTGGACATGCGGTCGCGGTTGCTCATCGCAGCGTTAACCACCTGTTGGAGCGAGCCGGCACCCGCCGGCCCCATGAGGGGTCGGGCTGAGATGAGGTTGGTGAAGTAGAGGGACGGGATGCCCATCTCTTTCGCCTTCTGGACGACCGGGGTGGTGCCGAT
>JBCBVM010000010.1:0-114942 GCA_039817645.1 Pseudomonadota bacterium
CTGCACATAGATGCGGTTGGCACAGACACAGGTTTGGCCCGCATTGCGGAACTTGGACACCATGGCCCCCTCAACCGCCTTGTCCAAATCGGCGTCGTCAAACACGACGAAGGGGGCATTTCCGCCCAACTCCATGGACACCTTTTTGACCGTATCGGCGGCGCCGCGCATCAACTCCTTCCCGACCTCAGTGGAGCCTGTGAAGGTGATCTTGCGGACCTCGAACGCGTCCATCATGGCCTTCGAGATCTCTCGCGCAGAGCCGGTGACCACGTTCACGGCCCCCTTCGGATAGCCCACCTCCTCGGCCAGGGCGCCCCAGGCCAGGCCGCTATAGGGGGTTGCCGTGGCGGGTTTGGCCACCACCGTGCAGCCCACGGCCAGGGCGGGCGCGATTTTGCGGGCCAGCATGCTGCTGGGGAAGTTCCAGGGGGTGATCATGCCGACGACGCCGATGGCGTGCTTGGTCACCAGGATGCGGCGGCCATTGACCCCGGCGGGCACGATTTCGCCCTTGGCGCGGCGGGCCTCCTCGGCGAACCAGCGGACATATTGGGCGCCGATCGCAATCTCCCCCATGCTTTCGGCCATGGGTTTGCCCATCTCGACCGTCAGCAACTCGGCCAGGTCTTTCTGGTTGTCCATCAGCGCGTCGTGAAGCTTCCACAGAAGAGCGCACCGGTCCATCAGCGACATGTCGCGGAAGGCGGGAAAGGCGGCGGAGGCGGCGGCGATGGCCTTCTCCGTCTCGGCGGTGCCGCCTTTGGGGATGGTGCCGATGACCGCGCCGTCAACGGGGTTGGTGACGTCGATGGTTTCGCCGCTGGCCGCGCCGACCCATTGGCCGTCGATCAGGTTCGCTTGTTTCATCCAATCGGTGAAGGCCATGGGTTATCCTCTCGTGAAGCGGAAGCTGGTGATCTGTTTGTAGGTGTCCCCGGGGCGCAGGGTCGCGTCGGGGAAGTCGGGATGGTTCGGCGCGTCGGGCCAGGTCTGCGGCTCTAACGCGACCCCGGCATGGGCGCCATAGCGGCGCCCGTCCAGACCCGGAACGGGCGTGTTCAGCTTGGCCCCGTCATAGACCTGGCAGCCGGGTTCCGTGCTGGCGATGGTCATGGTGAGCCCGCTGACGGTGGAATGGAGCGTGCCGATATCACGAAGCGGTTGCTGCCCATCCGCCAGACACAGGTTGTGGTCCAGCAGCCCCTGCCCCGGCAAGGGGCGGCCCTGACGGAAGTCGAAGGGCGTGCCATCGACAGGCGCAACGCCGGTGGGGATAAGATCGTCATCAACGGGGGTATAACGGTCGGCGGGGATCGTCAGGATGTGGTCTGCGATGGTGTCCTGGCCGTCGAGGGTCCAATAGCTGTGATGCGCCAAATTGCAAAGTGTGACCGCGTCGGTCGTGGCGCGATAGTCAATGCGCAACGTGGCATCGGGCGCGCAGGTAAACAGGGCTTCGACGCGCATGGTCCCGGGGAACCCCATCTCTCCGTCGGCCAGGGTGATGCCGAACCGCAGGGCGTCCCGTTCTTGGTCGAGCAGGTCCCAGATCCGTTTGCCCATACCGACACTGCCGCCATGGAGGGTGTGACGCCCGAGGAAATTGGGATCCGTCCGATGGGCAACCCCGTCCAACGCGAAGCGGCCCTGCCCGATCCGATTGGCAAAGCGGCCAGCGGTGGCCCCCATATAGCTTGCGTGCCCGGCCTTGTAATCGGCCAGAGATTGGAGCCCCAGAACCAAAGGCGGGCGGTGCCCCTCTAGGCGGAGGTCCACGAGCGATGCGCCCCAATTGGTGAAGCGCGCCGTCAACCCGTGGCCGGTTATCGTCCAGTCTTTCAATGTCACGCGACGAAGCCTCCCCTACCTCCAGGGTCAGATGTGTGCGAACCGCGCAGGGAAGACAAGGCGCAGACGCTGGCACGGTGGCCAAATGGACGGCGGGCGGCTGGAATTGGGCCGAATGCTTGCCCAGTTTTCGGTGTGGGCGGTCACTTCCCCGGCGGTTGGGCGCGATGGAGTCTGTATTTATAGACTTTGGTGAGAAGACTTACCCAACTCCTGAAAAGGGGATCGCAAGAGCGGTAGCATAGAAAATTCCTCCTCTCGCAAATGGTGAGTGGCGGCAATTCCAGCCGTCAGATTGATCTGTCAAAGTTCAGTAGGCCCCGGCGCTACCGGGTGCAAAAGGCGGCATGAACTGGGTATCCCTTGGATTCGATAGCGGCGCGGCAGAGGGGATTGCACCGGCGGGCGGGCGGGCCCGCCTGTCCCACGGGATGTTTCTCTTAGATGGGGGGGTCACCGCATTGTGCCACGGCGCCCGCCGCCTAGGGATCGCCAGGCCGGAGCCGGGGTTGCAGATGGAGCCGCGCGCGCAGATGGCGCAAAGCCGAGTCCTGTTCGAGCGGTCCATGGAGGCGCCGCGCGACGGGATGCCAGGGTGGAGGAGGCGACCGCGCTTTGCAAGCTGCCGCCGAAGCCCATGGATACGATGAACACCATGGTGGGCATGTGGGCCGCTGCGGGGGGATTGGGCTTTAACCCCGCCCAAGGGCCTGCGCGGGGTCGTCAGTCGAGGCGCAGGTGAATGGCGATTTTGCGGGCAATCATCTCGGAGACGCGGGCATTGGCCTCGGCCGTGACCCCGCCAATATGGGGCGTGAGGATCAGGTTGGGCACACCGGAATAGCGGTTGGTCGCGGCCAGCGGCTCGGCCTCGAACGTGTCGAGCGCGGCACCGCCCAGATTACCAGAGCGGAGGGCGGCGCAAAGCGCGGCCTCATTGACCACGCCGCCGCGCGCCGCATTGATCAGGATCGCCCCAGGCTTCATGGAAGCCAGGGCTTTGGCGTCGATCAGGTGGCGCGTCTCGTCGGTGAGGGGCACGTGGAGCGAGACCACATCGGCCTGGGCGATAACCTCTTCGACGCGCGCCCGCTGGGCCCCGGGGAAATCGGTGGCATAGGGGTCAGAGGCGATGCAGGTCATGCCCATGCGCGCCGCCAGGTCGGCGGTATGGCGCGCGATTTCACCGTAGCCGATGAGGCCCATGACCTTTCCCGCGATCTCCCGGCCCTGCCCGGCTTGGGCGCGCGGCCAGTCCCCCGCCTCCATCTGCGGGCGCATCAGATAAGCGCCCCGCAGCAGGATCGCGGCCGTGGTGATGACGTATTCGGCGACGGAATGGGTATTGGCCCCCGTCGCTGGATAGACGGTGATGCCTTGGTCACGGCAGGCCGCGGTGTCGATATTGTCGAGGCCGACGCCCAGCCGCCCCACACACGAAAAGCCCGCCCCGAGCAGATCGCCCCGCACTTGCGTGCGATTGCGGACGATGATGGCGTCGCGTCCCGCCGCAAGCTTGGCCAAGTCTTCGGGACGGTCCGGGAGGTCGGGCTCATACACGACATCCGTCCGTGCGCGGAGCCAGTTGACCCAGCCCTCATCCATGAATTCGGTGATCAAAATCATGCGTCCGCCCCCTTGGCCCCTGTGGCGCAGGCATATTTGGAAAGCCAGGACGACATCAAGCGCCGCGCCCCCGCAGGTCAATGGCTTGGCCGGAACGCGCGGATTCCTCGGCGGCCTCGCCCACCAGAACGGACCAATAGCCATCTTCCAGCGTAACTTCGGGGACGCCTTGGCCCGCGCGGACCAGGTTGGCGAAGCGTTCATGCTGGTAGTAGGTGGAGCCGTGGTGGTCCCCCGCGATCAACAGTTCCTCAGGGGTGTGCACCGTCTCTCGGATTTCTTCCTTGAGGGCGCGGATGGAGGTCACGAACTCGGCCTCGCGCGGCTGACCATCGGGGGCAAAGCGGGCGGGGCCGGGAATGAACGCCTCGCACCGGGCCTTGGGGCCCGTGACGGCCACGGATTCCTGCCAATGGGACCCTTCGGCGAACATGCACAGGTCCAGCATGCCGCGCGCGCCATTCTCGAAATCGACGATGACATAGGCGTTGTCCACGATATCGGGCATGTGGCCTGCATAGCGTTCATCGCGGTGGTTCACATCCACCCCGGCGCTGGCATAGACGCGGATAGGATTGGCGCGCAGGGTCAGGCGCATCAGGTCCCAAAAGTGGCAGCATTTCTCGACCAGGGTTCCACCGGTCCGGGCGTTGAAGCGGTTCCAATCGTCCACCTTGGGCAGAAACGGGAAGCGGTGTTCGCGGATGGAGATCATGCGCTGTTCGCCCACGGCGCCTTGGTCCAGCGCCTGAAGCAGGCGTTGGATGGGCGGCATATAGCGATACTCCATGGCCACCCAAATGGGCGCACGGCGGCCCTTGGCCATGCTCAGCAAGTCGCGGCAATCGGCGGTGGTGGTGGCCAGCGGTTTTTCGACCAGGATGGGTTTTTCGGTGGCCATCAGCCGTTGCAGCAACCCCGCATGGAGGTCATTGGGCGCGGCAACCAAGTAGGCGTCTAGAAAGGTGTCCTCGCGGTCGATCATGTCGTCGGCGGTCAGGTAGCCTTTGTTGGACTGGGCCGTGGCAAGCGAAAGCTGGCGCATGCGTTCGTCCGGATCGGCCACTGCGGTGACGGCGGCGTCCGGAAGGATGTTGATATTGCGGATATGCTCCTGCCCCATCATACCCGCGCCGATCAGTCCGTATCGGATCATCTGCCTAACTCCAAAACCGGGATGCCCAGGCCCGCCGCCACGCCGCGCAAAGCGTCGGCGTGGTCGCCGTAAGTCAGGGCCATATGGTGTTCCAGCCCGCTGGCCATGACGTCGTCGCAAACCGCACGGGCAGGCGCGTCGAAACGGACCACGCCCGAGGTGCCGGTGAACGCCATGGGACGATACAAGACGGCGCCCGTCGCAATGACCGCCTGGGGCTGACCGTAGGCTTGGCTCAGACGGAACAGCGTCACGCGCCCGGCCTTCAGCGGGAATTCCAGCAAAAGCGCCTGTTTGCGGTTGGTGTGGACGGTGGCGTCCGGCGCGGTCGCCGCCATCGACGCAGGTGCCTGGCCGCAATGCCAGACCACGCCGGTGTCGTCGTCCATATCCACCAAATCCGCCAGGAACACGGGCGCATCGGCCACGTCTTGCAGGATGGCTTGGGTCACGGCGCCGTAGACATCCGCCTCGCATGCGCAGGGGGTGCGCGCCTCCCCCTGCATGGACACGGGACCACAGACTGCACCGCCGTAATCGGTGAAGGTCTCGGGCCAGCAGCGGATGGCCATGGCATCGAATTGGTGCTCCGCCTTCAATTGATCCAGCGCGCCCGCCAAGCGGAGGGAGCGGTCAAGCTCCCCTCGGTCCAGCGTGTCGACGCCGCCCAGATCCGCGGCAATGGCCGCATAGGCGGGCGGCACCTCCGGCAGGGCGCGGGCCCGGTCGAAGAGGTCGGGCAAGGCCAGTTCGGTGACCTCGGCCCCGGTGAGGGATTTCAAGGCGGCTTTGTCATAGGCGCAGGTGTCGAAGCCCACAGGGTGTTCCCCGATGCGCCCGATCCGCAGATCACGGTTGATGGGACGGGCGGCGGCGGTGCTATCGAGGCCGCGTTTTGGCGCCACGTCCGGGCCGGTGAGAAGCGCCTCCAGGTCCACCCTATCTCCGTAAGCCCAGGCGAACCGACGATCATTCAGGCCCAAAGCATGGCTCAGCAAATTAAGCCCGCAGAACGCGTTGAGGCGCAGCCGTCCGCCGCTGCGCGGCTCTGGCACGGCCCAGATGGCCACGCGGCCCGTATGGCCGGTGGCGGCGCGGGTGGCGAAGGCGGCATCGGTGAACGTCACTTGCAGGATCAAGAGGATATCCGCATCGGCAGTGGCGGCGAGCGCGTCCTCATCCGCCTCCATCAACAGGTGACGGGGGCCGATGATCTGATGACCGCTTGCGTCCAACTGCGCCAACATGGCCGCCAGTTTCTCCTCGGCATAGGGCACATCGAAGGTCGGACGCCCGAGCGGGAGGATGCCGATGCGCATCACAGCCCCCCGTAGCCGTGGCGGAAGCCCGCCGTGGGGTCCATGAACGCGCCACCATCACCGCCATAGCAGGCATGGGCGGCCCAAGGTGTGGCCTTGGCATCGGTCAGCGCGTTCAGGTCGGCCATGTATGGCACCGAGTCGCGCTGAAGACCTGCGCGCATGGCGTCCCAGTCGGGGTAGCTGTTGAAGGCGTCAAGCCAGATGGCCCGCCCCGCCAGATAGCCGGACGCCCCGGCGGCATAGGCGTATTCCAGCACCGTCCGGAAGTCGCCCTTGCCCGCGCCCGCCGACAACATGACCCAGGGGCGGTCGGCCAGTTTGCCCATCTGTTGGAACAGGTCCTGGATCGCCGTGTCACCGGGCGTGATGCCTTTGGCGGGGACGGGGCTTTCCAGCTTGAACACATCCACGCCGTAGTCGTCGCCCGCGAATGCCTCGACCGAGGCCAGCACGTGATCCGAATGCTTGGTGGCCATTTCGGTGTATTCCCTGGTCTGTTCTGCATCGCTGTCCACCGGGTGGACGAGCAGTTCGAACAGGAAGGGGATGTCGCACCTGGCGCAGGCTTCGCCCGTGCGTTTGACGAAGTCGTGCTGGGCGGTTTTCACCTGGGCGCTGATGTCGGGGCGGTACCAGGCCAGCACTTTCACCGCATCCCCGCCCATGCGTTTGATCTTGGCGACGGACCAATCGTCAATCTCGGCGGAGTAGCGTCCTTGGCCGGTGTCCTTGAAGAGGGAATCCTCCAACGTCACGACCAACCCTTTGCGCGGGTCAAACACCTGCCAGCCATGGGGGATGGCATAATGGGGGTCCAGCAGCATGGCCGTGGACTGGGGCTGCAATGCGCGCAGCAGTTCCGTTTTCACCCGGGCCACATCCTCCCAGTGGGGGGCACCGTGATGGGCCTCGACCGGGCCCTTGATGGGCGGGCGCTGGTCCACGGCGGTCATCTTGAACCGGCCCGCGGCGTCGGCCATGCGGCGGAAGCCCAGCTGTTTGCCGGGGGTCAGGGTGCGGGTCATGTCGTCTCCAATTCGGACAGCGTCGGGTACGCGTCCCAGCCGCCGGGCCGGGTGCATTTCAGGGCGGCCGCTGCGTTGGCAAAGCGGCTCGCGGTCTCAAGGGTGTCGCCGCGACCAAGCGCCAGCGTGAAGGCCCCGTGCCAAAGGTCGCCGGCGCCCAGCGTATCGACAGGCGTGATCTGGGGCGTGGGCACATGCAGGCCGTTGGACCAGTGCACGCCGTCTGGGCCATCCGTGTAGGCGACGAGGCCGGGGAGGCGCTTGGCGGCCTGCACCAAGGCGGTGGGCAAGTGATCTTCGCCGGTGAAGTCGCGCAGCCCGGGGGCAGAGAACACCACATGGGTGGCCAGCGCGGCCAGCGGTTCCGGCGTGTATTTTTCCCCGTCCAGGACGGCGGGCGTGCCAGCGGATTGCGCCGCCCGGAGCGTGACGTCCGCCGCCTCGGGCCAGCGGCAATCAGCCAGGGCCGCATCGAAGGCCGGGACAGGGGGCGGGTCGGTGGGCAGGTCGGCGCCCGGGAAGTTGATGATCATCCGTTCCCCCAAGCGGTCCACCATGACCGAGGAGAGGGGGGTGGCCCCGCCCCGGGCGAAGGCAGGCGTCACCCCGGAGGATGTCAGCAAATCTGCAAGCTCATCGCCCGTGGCATCGGTGCCCAGGCGCGTCATCAACGTGACCTCCCCCCCAAGACGGGCGGCACCCACGGCGGCATTGGCCGCACAGCCGCCACCGATCCGCGCGAACGCGGTGGAGCGATGCTTGGCCCCGCCTTCGGGCAGCATCTCAACGCGGTGGACATAATCCATCACCGCAATCCCTGTGACCAGAATGCGTGTCATGCGGGACGGGGTGGGAAGACCCTTCCCGAAGGGTCTTCCTGGGCATTTTCTTCGGGAAGAAAATGCGCCTGGTTGCGAAGGATCGCGTTCATTTGTCCACCGGCAGGCCGCTTGGCACAGCCTCCGGGCGGCCCAGGCGGCCCTTGACGCTGTTGCCACCTTCCAAAGTGCCAAGGAACGCGATGAGGTCTGCGATGTCCGCGTCGGACAGGGGCACTGGGGCAATGTCCACGCGCGACCGGACCCGCGCCATTTCGCGGCTGTCCGATTGGATGACGAAGTCGATGGGCTGCAGCCAAGGCGCCTCGGGCAAGCGCGCCAAGGACGGGTCCCAGGCGTCCAGCGCGGCCAGCGGATCGGCGTGGTGGCGAATGATGCCGCCCAATGTGGGGTAGGCGCCGTTATGGCCGTAGGGTGCCGTCAAGGTCACATTGCGCAGGGACGGCGTGCGAAAGCGGTAGGCATCTGCCAAGTCATCGGTCTCGGCCATGCGGCCCACGTCGCGGGGCAAGGGGTCAAAGCGACGGGTGCGCCCGGGGCCAAACGGCGGCAGGGCCAGGGCGTGAAACTTGTGGTCCGTGAACAGCGGGCCGCCATGGCAGCCGGCGCAGTTGGCGCGCCCGAAAAACAGGTCATGGCCGCGCTTCTGGGGGGCTGTCAGGCCCCCCTCGCCCGCGCGCCAGGCATCGTAGGGCGCATCCAAAGACCGCCATTCCGAGCCCATGAAGTCCGCGAGGGCGATGGCAATATGGGTGATGTCGACCTGATCCGCCGTGGCAACGTCGTCGAAGGCGGCGACGAAGGCATCGCCATAGGCTGGGATGGTCCGCACCCGCTTGGCAAGGATGGGCCAGGCATTGTCGACACGGTCATGGATGGCGCCGGCGACTTCGTTTTCCTTGGGGTTGCCGGCCATCTCGAACTGCGCGGTCAGGGGGAACAGGGCCTGCACCGCCAAGATATGGGGCAACCCGTCGGGCAGCCATTCCTCCGCCGGGGTGTCAAAGCCGTTGCCGTATTGTGGGGCGACGCTGACGCGGCCATCGTGGAAGAAATGGGTGAACTCGGTCGCGCCGATGTTCCAAAGCGCGGGGGCGTGGCGCGGCACACGCTTGCGAATGGCACCCGCGCCCATACCAGCCGTGCGATTGGGGCCCACGCCGGTGCCCCCCTCCCCGATGCCCAGGCTAAGCCCGTCGCCAGAGAAGCGATCATGGTGGTGGCAGGTGCCGCAAGAGATGTTGCGGTTCCCTGAAAGAATCGGATCATAGAACAGAAGCTGCCCGATCTGGGCCTTGGCTGGGTCGAAGGGGTGGAAGGGAACCTCCTCGGCCTGGGCGGGTGTCAGCGGCACAAGGGCGGCGAGGAGGAGTGCATGAAGTATCTGATGGCCTTGGCGTTTTTGGCGGGTCCAGCCCTGGCCGACATTGAAGACGCGCGCGATCTGATGGAGGCGAACCGCTTCGAGGAGGCCTACGCCGCGCTGTGGCCTGCGGCGCGGTCCGGCAATGCGGATGCGGAGGAGTTGATCGGCGTGATGTATGCCCTGGGCCTGGGCGTCGAGCGCGATGAGATCCGCGCGTTCGAGTGGTACTTGCGCAGCGCCATGAAGGGCCACCCGGGCGCGCAATCGGGTGTCGGTTGGTACTACGAGGTGGGGCTGGGCATGCCCGCCCCCGACCTGATTCGCGCCTATATGTGGTACGCCCTGTCGGCCATTGGCGGCGACCCCGATGCGGCGATCAGCCAGGAAGAAGTCATCAAGAAGATGACGGCAGAGGAAATTGCCAAGGCCCATGAGTTGATCGACGATTATAAAGTGTGGATGTACCCGTTTCGTTAAGCGCCTGTTCATGTGCGTGAGGTACACGCGCTTGATATGAGCAAAGACCAAAATCGACATGACGCAGGGCAGCGTCGCCTTCGACGCCCAGGTCCGCCGGCCAATGCCGAGGACGTCTTTGCCCTCTGTAAACTCGATCTGGACGCCTGCCTTCGATCTGTCCATTCCGCCGCTGGCGATGACCTCGACGGGGCAGCGCTCGACGACGTCATTGCGGCGGAGGCTGCGATCATTCGGGACTGCTTTCTCCATCCCGACTCTCCCGACAGGGCGGAAACTTACCTCACCCGGGCCCGCGCAATGGTGGCGCGCGGCGAAGGTTACGACGCGTTTGCAAAGCGTCATCAGCACCTACAATCCCTCCTGCTGCAAAAGCTGGTCACGCGGACATCCCGCTACCTGGGTCTTGGCGACGCGGGGGCCGCCGCCTTTCTGGAAACCATGAATTCCGAGTTGATGGGCATGCTCTGTGCCTTCAATACCATTGAAGATGAAGCGCGGGAGGCGCAGCGGACCGCCCTTGCCTTGGCCTTGCAAGCCTCGCTCTCTGACGTTCTGGGCGCCGTGGCCGACGGCGACATGTCGAAACGGATCGAGGTTTCCGAAAACGATCCGATTATCTTCGGGATCGCGACCGCGTTGAACGATCTTCTCGACCATGTGGAACGGGGCCTGAGGGCGGCGATGACGGCGCTGGATCACGTGGCCTGCGGTGACTTGACGGCACAGATGGCCGGGGCGTTCCGAGGGGATTTCGCCGCGTTGCAACGCAACATTGCGGCGTCCAACCACGCAACAGGTTCCGTGATTGAGCAGATTAAAGCGACGACCGATCATATCTCGCGGGAGGCGGGTGCCCTCCAGTCCGCGGCCGAGGGCATCCTGTACCGCGCTGAAGAAACCAGTGGCGGTCATGCGTTCCTTCGGGAAGGCGCGGACGCGCTCCAGGCTGTGCTGGGTGAAAACGACCAAACGGCAGACGCGATTTCGGTCGCGCTTGACCGGATGCGGCAGTCGGCCATGGGTGCGGTGCAGGGTATGGATAGCCTGAGCACTGGGATGGAATCTGTCGAACGGAGCAGCAACGCCGTGCGAGAATTGACCGGCTTGATTGATGGCATCGCGCACCAGACGCAGCTTCTTTCGTTGAATGCCGCCGTGGAGGCCGCGCGCGCAGGCGAAGCGGGCCGTGGATTTGCCGTCGTGGCGACCGAAGTGCGAACCCTTGCACGACGCGTCACAGAGAGCGCGGAAAGCATCAGCCATCTGGCCGAAGAGAATGCAGCGCAGGTCACCAAGAGCCGAAAATGGACGGCCGATGCCGGGGCGGCCATCGAACAATTTCGCGGCACCCTTGACGAGGTCGAGGTCATCGCCGCGCAGATTGTCGCCGGGAACGCCGCGCAAGAGACGCTGTTCAAACAGATCAACACGACTCTTATGGATCTTTCGGCTGCGACGGAAAACGATCGCAGCACCGCGCATGCCAGCGTGGCCTCCGCTGCGGCGCTTGAGCGCGCGACGGAAGGGTTGGCCGGGTTGGCTGGAAAATTCGTGATCGCCGCGTCTGCGACTGACATGGACCAAGGTCAAGACCCGCACGCTGCCTGAAAAAATCGAGAGGGGGAGAGGAAGGGGCGGCGCACTGGGCGCCACCCCGGCTTTGCTAGATCACTGCATTTCCGCGGCGCGGCGCGTGTTGATGCTTTCTTCGGCGCTCGCGATTGCGGCGCGGAAATTGGCCAGCATCTCTTCACCGCCATCCACGTTCTCTGCGAACCAATCATAGACGGGCGCTGCCGCTTCTTGGAAGGCGGCTTTCTGGTCGGGCGTGGGCACATAGAGGTTGCCGCCCCCGGCCACGAACTCTTCATAGGCCTGGATCGACTTGCGCTTGGGCGAGGCGAAGGTCGCCTGCTGCAGGGCCGAGAAGCCGTCCACGATCACGCGCTTCAAGGCGTCGTCCATCTCCATGAACTTTTGATTGTTCATGACCCAGACGGCGGCCATGTAGGCGTGCCCGTCCAGCGTCACATATTGCAGGCCGGCATCGGGGAACTTCATGCCCATGATATCGGTGATCCCGTTCTTGGACCCTTCGACCACACCGGTCTGGAAGGATGTGAACAATTCGGGCCACGGGATCGGGGTGGGCGACGCGCCAAGCGCGCGCACCAGTTCCTGCGGCAGATCCGCGACCACAGTCCGGATTTTCAGGCCCGCCAGATCGCCCGGTTCCTGCACGGCGCGCTGCGTGTTGGCAAAGTTGCGCCACCCGCCCGTGTTCCCCACGGTCATGATACGGATCGTGTCGCCGCTGTCTTCAAGCGCCTTGGCCCGCAGTTGCGACACCAGGGGCGTGGCCGTCAGCACCTCTTCGGCGATGCGGTCATCGGCCATCAGATAGGGCAGGTCGAAAATCTGCACATAAGGAAAGATGCCCGCGGCCCCACCGGATGTCGTCACGAAAACATCAATGGACCCGTCGGCCACACCTTGCAGACACTCCGCCCCGTTGGAGCACAGCTGTGTGCCGATGAACAACTCCACTGTGATGGCCCCGTTGGAGGCATTCTCGACATAGTTCTTGAAGACAACCAGGCCGTCGTAGTCTTCGTCATTCTCGTTCGAATTGGCGGTGGCGCGGATGTTGATGGCATGGCCATCCGCCATCGCCGCTACCCCGGGCAGCGACACAAGCGCTGCCAGCGCGGTCGCCTTGAGCATGTTCGTCAGTTTCATGGTCTCTCTCCCTGATTGGACCGATTTTATAGGAAGCCGAAAAAGCCCGGCACTGCCAACGAGATGGCAGGCACATAGGTGATGAGGAAAATCACGAAGATTTCGATGGCCAAGAACGGCAAAATTGCGCGGGCGATGGATTCCACCCGTTCGCCCGACACAGACGACGCGACAAACAGCACAAGGCCCATGGGCGGCGTGGCCAAACCCACCGTCAGGTTGACGGACATGATGATCGCGAAATGCACCGGATCCACGCCCAGATCGACAAAGATCGGGCCCAGGATCGGACCCAAAATGATGATCGCGGGCCCCGCATCCAGGAACATGCCGATGACGAACAAAAGTAGGTTGATGAGCAGGAGTAGGATGATGGGGTTCTGGCTGAGCGACAGGATGAAGGCGGCCAACGCCTCGGGCGCGTGGCTGAGGCTGACAACGGTTTTGAACGCCATGGCCGCCCCCACCAGCAACAGCACCACCGACGAGGTGATCGCCGCCTTGAGCAGCACATCGGGCAGATCCTTGACCGACATG
The DNA here is from genome assembly GCA_039817645.1 of Pseudomonadota bacterium. Classification (GTDB taxonomy): domain Bacteria; phylum Pseudomonadota; class Alphaproteobacteria; order Rhodobacterales; family Rhodobacteraceae; genus Jannaschia. Next base: position 12,942 of record JBCBVM010000010.1, read on the forward strand.
GACCGCAATACGAACAGGGACACCACCGCGGCATAGGCCACAGCCACAGCGCTCGCCTCCGTCGGCGTGAAGGCCCCGCCGAGGATGCCGCCCAATATGATGACCGGGGTCAGCAGCGGGAAGAACGCCTTGAGCGAGGCTTGTCCCTTTTCCGGCCAGGTGGCGCGACGGCGCAAGTCCGGGAAGTCTGCCCCGCCGTTTCGCCGCGCGATCACGTTGGTCACGACCATCAGCCCCGTCCCCACCAGGATGCCGGGAACGATACCCGCCAGGAACAGGGCCGCGACCGATTGCTCCATGACATAGGCGTAGATGATCATGATGCCCGAGGGCGGGATGATGGGGCCAATCACTGACGAGGCGGCAGTGACTGCGGCGGCGAATTTACGGGTATAGCCTTCCTTCTCCATGGCTGGGATCAACATGGACCCAAGCGCGGATGTGTCGGCCACAGCAGAGCCCGATAGCCCCGCAAACAGCATGGAGGACAGGATATTCACCTGCGCCAACCCCGCCCGGAAATGGCCCACTAAGGCTTGGCTGAATTCCACCAGTCGCATGGTGATGCCGCCCCGGTTCATCATCTCTCCGGCGAGCATGAAGAAAGGGATAGCCATCAACGGAAAGCTGTCCATCCCGTTGTAGGTGTTGCGATAGAGAAGGACGAGGTCCTTCTCTTGCCCATTGAGCCAAAGCATCACGCCCGGCGCCGCCAGAAGGGCAAAGAAGACGGGCAACCCCACCATCAGCAGCAGCAGGAAGAGGGGGAGGAACCAGACCAGCATCTATTCCGCCCCCACGGCGTCTGTGTCGGGGATGATCGGCAATTGATCCTCTAGGCCCGCCATGATGCCGATCTGGCGCAGGATCAGTTCGACGGTGACGGACACCATCATAACGATCCCGATCAACAGGGAGGCCATCATCCAGCTGCGCGGCATCTTTTCCCACCCGTCGGTGGTCGGATAGTAAAGGGCGGAGGTTTTGAATTTGCCGGAGAAGCCCGTCACCTCGGACCAGCCGATTTGCGCGGCAACCACCAGGACCAGCAGCGAGAGCAACAAAAGGCCAAGTGTGAGTGTGCCCCCTACCATGCGCGGCAGGGCCAATTGGATCATGTCAATGGCCACGAACCCGCCGCGCCGCAGGGCAGTGGGCGCCACAACCATGAGCCATAGCATGAGGAAACGCGCGGCCTCTTCTGGCCAGGGCAGCGGGTTGCTTAGGATGTAGCGCCAGAACACTTGGACCAGGATGAAGGCCACCATCAGCGCCATGCACAGGATACCGAGCCAGCGCCCCGCGCGGAGCATGGCGCCGTTCAGCGCAGCCAAGCCGCGCAGAGTGCCGATAAATCCGGCCATTTCTCCTCCCACCGCGCGATCAAAGGCGCGTTAGTTTCGATTTCGGCGAAGTCGAAACCCCCTGTCAACAGAAGAGTTCACCTTTCGGCCAAAATCAACTCCACCCCGTGGGCGGCGCACAGGGGCGCCACCCACAGAGGGGAACAGGTTTCTGTCACCAATGTGTGAACTTGCCCAAGGTCGCCCAGGCACACGGGTGCTGCGCGGCCGAATTTGCCGCTGTCCAGGGCCAGAATGACGTGCCGCGCATTGGCCACCATGGCCCGGCAGATCTGCACTTCGGCCAGATCGTAGTCCAGCAGCGCCCCATCCTCGGCCAAGGCAGCGGCGCCGATGACGGCAAAGTCCACGCGGAACTGTCGGACGAAGTCCACGGCGTCGGCCCCAAGAATTGCGCCGTCCACGCGGCGAATGGCGCCACCGGGCACGATCACCTCCACCCCCGTCGCGCTGCGCAGGTCCGCGGCCAGGTCCACGTTGTCTGTGATCACCCGCAATTGTTGGTGACCCATCAGCATTTGCGCCACTTGGGCCGTGGTCGTCCCAGCATTGAGGAACATCGCGCAGGTTTGCGGAATGCGGGCCGCCACGGCGGCGCCGATGGCACGTTTGGCCGCCTGCGCCGTTGTCTGTCGCTGTGCGGGGGCGGCGTATTCCAACCCGCCCACCAGGGCCGCGCCCCCGTGGAAGCGCACCACATGGTGCAAATCCGCCAATTTCTGCAAGTCTTTGCGGATCGTCTGAGGCGAGGTGACGAAATGCGTGGACAGATCATCAACGCGCACCCGCTGCCGATCTTCCAACAGCGCCAAAATCTTTCGCTGCCGCTGGCTCAGCATCCCCGACTCCCCCGCCCGGTCAGCTAATTCGAAAGAAACGAAACCGTCAATTGCGAAACGAGTTTCGAAACCGAATGGGAGGGTCGGCTAGTGATATGTCGGGGGATGGGTCGCCTTCTGCCGCCGTTCGATCCGGCTGGTTATCCGCTTTAGCGCCAGCCCAACCTGCTGCGCGCATGCCACCAGGGCAGGCGCCATGCCTGGTCGCACCATCGTGGTCGCGATGAGCAACGCGTCTTCCCGTTCCCCTTCGCTGGCGTAGCCGACAAAGTTGGCGAAGCAGGCTTCGTCTGCGCCAAGACATTTGCACGTCACGGAGTGGCGCATCAGGGGCCTGCGGGCATGGCAGGCGCAAAGATCGCAAAGCGCCTCGAAAGAGCGAAGGGCTTGCTGCCCCGCCTCCGGGCCGAGCATTGTCGCAAAATCATTCCAGACCTGCGCCTGGGCATCGGGACCGTCACACCACATTCGCAGATAGAGGACAGCGCTGGATTCCACTGGATCAAGCTCCGCGACGAAGCCCACGGGTGCACCCCCGCGATGGCGTGGGACCGCGTTCATTTCGTCAGTATCAGTTTGCCGGCCCGGGTGATCCGGAGCGTGTAAAGCTGATCCTCTAGCTGGATGCGGGCCAAGCCCCCACCCTTCGTCAATTCGGTGGCATTGTAGACGGGGACCATATCTTCGGTCCGCTGCGTCGTTTCCCTTGCGATGTTCACACCCATGATCCGCCCCGTCGCTTGGAGTCCGTCCCGCGTGGATCGGATTGGGTGGGCAAAAGGCGCGCTCCGGTGCCAAGAAAGGCCAGGTCAATCGGTACAGATGTCATTGTCCCACTCCCTTTGGGGGTGTCGGGTGTTTGGCTTGCCGAAAGCTATCTTGGCTGGCTTCTCATATAAACTGAGTAAAATAGTCAGAGAAAGCAAGCGGAATTATTGACTGATTTTGTCAGCTATCTTTTTGGGGGCCATGCGACGCATGTCTTAGGAGTGGGAATGTCTTGCGGGACGGGCACCAAGGACCACGCCCCCGGACGACGAGGGCGTGGGATTGACCGGCGCAGCGATGCTGACTGACGGGGTACGTGCGCGTTACCGGATGCGCTGTTCGGTGTTGGCGTCGAACACGTAGATGCGGGACGGGTCGATGGTAACACTGACCATGTCCCCTTCGCTGGACCGAATGTCGCCGCGCTCCTCCACGATCAGTTTTTCACCCGTTGGGGCCGTCAGATAGGCGTAGCTGACGCCTCCCAAAGCCTCGGTAAGATCCACGGAAAGACCACCGGCCTTGTCCATCTCGATATGCTCCGGTCGCATGCCCAGAATGACATCCGACCCGTCGTAGGGCAGCGAGACGTGCGGCGTGACCGTGGTGTCGAGGGCGGGGCATTCCACCGCGCCCCCCTTCACAGTGCCCTTCAGGAAATTCATGGAGGGCGATCCGATGAACCCGGCGACGAAGCGGTTGTCGGGGTCGCGGTAGAGGTGAAGCGGCGCGCCCACCTGCTCGATCCGGCCGTCGCGCAGCACGACAATTTTGTCGGCCATTGTCATGGCTTCGACCTGGTCATGCGTCACGTAGATCATGGTGGCGCCGATTTCTTTGTGCAGACGCGCGATCTCCACCCGCATCTCCACCCGCAATTCGGCGTCCAGGTTCGACAGCGGCTCATCGAACAGGAAAACTTCGGGGCCCCGCACAATGGCACGGCCAATGGCGACCCTCTGACGCTGACCGCCGGACAGGGCGGCGGGTTTGCGTTTGAGGTAGGTGTCCAGTTTGAGGATGCGCGACGCTTCGGAGACTTTTTCGTTGATCGCGGGCTTCGGGTGCCCATTCATTTTCAGGCCGAAGCCCATATTCTCTTCCACGGTCATGTGCGGGTAAAGGGCGTAGGTCTGGAACACCATGGCCACGCCGCGCTGCGACGGATCCTCTCTCGTCACGTCGCGGGGGCCGATCTGAATCTGGCCGTCCGTGGTTTCTTCCAGGCCGGCGACCATGCGCAACAACGTGGACTTGCCGCAGCCGGAGGGGCCGACGAAAACGCAAAACTCCCCATCTGCAATGTCCAGGTCGACGCCGTGAATCACTTGAACGTCACCATATCTTTTGATGACGTCCCTCAACTGAACTCCGGACATTTCCTAATCCTCCCGTTGGTCGGGGAAGCGCCAATCGCGCAGATCCCCTTCAATTCGGCCCACGGCGTCCCGCAAGGCGGGCAAGTGGCGCTCTAGATCTTGCAGGCTGCCCCGCAGTGTTTGAGACGTGACAGAGACGGCGCCCTGGATGCGGCCCGTGGCAGACAGGACCGGCATGGCGATGCAGTGGATACCGGGCTCATGCTCTTCGCGGTCAAACGCATGGCCGACCGCGCGAATCGCCTGCAGTTCGCTGCGCATCTCTGCGGCACTGGTGATGGTGGAGGGCGTGAACGGATGCCAACTTTGGTGGTTGAGGACGGCGGTCAACTCCGCCTCCGGCAACCACGCCATCATCGCCTTGCCGACGCCGGTACAAAAGGCAGGGCCCACCTTGCCCGCTTCGGAATACATTTGAACGGGCCGTTCGGCGTTGCGCTTATCGACGTACAGAACCTGCCCGCCATCAAGCTGCGCCAAATGGACGGTCTCCCCCACGTGCCGGCTCAGCCAATCCAGATGCGTTCGTGCGATTGGGGCCAAGCTAGACTGGGCCCAGGCGGCATGGGCCATGCGGACCAGACGCATGCCCGGGGCATAGGTGCCGCGGTCGGGATCATGGCTGAGCATGGCCTGACTGGTCAGTGTTTGAAGCAGGCGGTACAGTGTCGCCTTTGGAAACGGAGAGGTGGCGAGCAACTCGGAAAACCGCACAGGCCGCCCGTAGGCCGCCACGCGGTCAAGCACCTCAAGGGCCTTGCCCACGGTGCCGTCTCCTCCCTCCCGCTGAAGGTTCAATCGAGCCTCCCAACTCTCAATACCTGTTGACAGCCTAGGCAGAATATTGGACCGTTTTCAACATAAGAAACCGCGTCTCAATATTTGGAACCTGTTAACGTAGGGCGCGACGCGGTTCACTGGACGCAACTGGGAGGTAATCATGCGATCCATCCTGACGGCTTTGGCCGCCACCACTATGCTGACCGGCGCCGCGCTTGCGGATGGCCATGCCGCGCTGTCCGGCACGCTCAAGATCAGTTCGGACATGTCCAACCCGGCGCCCCGCGCCGTCATGGAAGAGTTGGCGGCGAAGTTTGACGAGATGCACCCCGACCTGACGGTCGAAGTGACCATCGTCGACCGCGAAGCTTGGAAAACGCAAATCCGGAACGCCTTGGGCGCCAACCCGCCCGACGTCGTGAACTGGTATGCCGCGAACCGGATGGGTCCCTATGTGGACGCCAACTTGTTCGAAGACATCTCTGATATGTGGGAAGATGGCTCTTTCGAGGGTTTGGATGCCGTGAAAGGCGCCATGACCATTGATGGCAAGCAGTGGGGCGTGCCGTACACGTTCTATCAGTGGGGCATCTATTACCGCGAAGACATCTTCAACGAGTTGGGCCTGACGGAACCAGCGACGTTCGAAGAAGAAATCGCGAATTGTCAGGCGATCCTTGACTCGGGGCGCAAATGCTATGCGATCGGGTCCAAGTTCCTTTGGACTGCCGGTGGCTGGTTTGACTACCTGAACATGCGGACCAACGGCTTCGACTTTCATATGCAACTGGCTCAAGGCGAAGTGCCGTGGACCGATGATCGTGTGAAAGAGACCTTCGCCAATTGGCGCAAGCTGATCGACATGGGCGCGTTCATTGACGACCACCAGAACTATAGCTGGCAGGAGGCCCTGCCCTTCGTCGTCAACGGGGAAGCCACGGCTTACCTGATTGGGAACTTCGCCGTTGCATCCCTGCGCGATGGCGGTCTGACCGACGATCAACTGGACTTCTACCAGTTCCCCAAAATCGCAGATGTCGCCATGGGGGAAGACGCGCCGACAGATACGTTCCACATCCCCACAGGGGCGGAAAACAAGGCCGCCGCGCGCGAGTTCCTGAAGTTCGTCGCCTCGGCCGAGGTGCAGTCGGACATCAACGGGGGCGATAAGCTGGGCCAGTTGCCTGTGAACGCCAACTCAACGGTCGCGGATGATGAGTTCATCCAACAGGGCTTTGAGATGCTGTCGAACAATGCCACGGGCGGCATCGCCCAGTTTTTCGACCGGGACTTCCCGGCCGAGATGGCTTCGGTCGGCATGGAAGGCCTGCAGGAGTTCATGGTGTTCCCAGACAATCTGGACGACATCCTGGCTCGCCTCGAAGACGCCCGTCAGCGCATCTACGAGTGATCTGAGACAAGACCCGTAGGGCGGAAACGCCTCCGCCCTACGGCACCCCTCTATCGACCCATCCGCAAGGCCAGCCGCCTTTCGCATGCGCCGATCTGGGAGGACGCCATGACCACAACAGCGCCCGTGGAGAGCCCAAGGCAAAGCGTGGACTCACGCTCTTGGTATAAACGCAACGAAATCGCCGTCACGCCCTGGCTGTTCTTGGTCCCGGGCGTGTTGTTCTTTGCGGTCTATGTGATCATCCCGATCTTTCAAAGCTTCCAAATCTCTTTCTACGAATGGGACGGCCTTGGCACGCTACGAGAGAATGGCGAGTTTGTTGGGATGGCCAACTATGATCGCCTGCTTGGCGGTGACCGAAAGTTCGAGGTCAGTTTCTGGAACAACATCCGCTGGCTGGTTCTCTATCTGCTGGCGATCCCGGCTGGGCTGTTCATCGCTTTGTTCCTCAACCAGACCGTGTGGGGCATTCGGCTTTACAAGTCGATGTTCTTCTTCCCCTTCGTCCTGTCTCAGGTCGTGGTCGGCTTGGTTTTCTCTTGGTTCTACCTCCCGCGGGAAGGGTTGCTGAATGCGTTCATCGGTCTGTTCGGGATGGGGCCCGTCAACATCCTGGGTGACCCGACCATGGCCACCTATGGCATCATCGCCGCCGGGCTTTGGCCGCAGACGGCCTATTGCATGATCCTCTACCTCACGGGCCTGAATGCCGTGGACCCAGAGCAGATCGAGGCCGCCCGATTGGACGGGGCCAAGGGGCGCAAAATGCTGTGGTATGTGATTCTGCCGCAGCTGAAGCCCGCGACCTTCATTGCGTTCGTGGTGACGATTATTGGCGCGCTGCGGTCCTTCGACCTGATCTCGGTCATGACGAATGGCGGGCCTTTCGGATCGACCCGCGTTCTGTCGTTCTACATGTTCGAAGAAGCGTTGAGTGAGTTCGGCTTCCGCATGGGATATGGCTCCGCGATTGCGGTCGTTCTGTTCCTTCTGATGCTGATCTTCATCACCTACTTCCTTTGGTCGATGTACCAAGATGAACGGGCGTCGCGCCGATGATCCGGCGCATGCCCGCCATCGCAGCCACGGTGTTGGCCCTTGGGGCGGCCCCAGCGGTCGCGTCGCCCTGCGGCCCGGTGGACGGGCCGGCGACGGATAATATCTCCGCGTTCGAGCAGGCCTTCTTAGATCAAGACTGGGGCGCCGTGGGTGCCACAATGCCGATGTTCGACCCCGCGATGGTCGATGGCATGGTCGAGCAGTTTCGCACCATCGGCGTCCCTTTCACCTCTTGTGAAACGGTCTATGCCGGGCATTTGGCGCCACATATCTACAGCCGGGCGACGATCTACTACGTCGAAACCGGGGTGGGCCTGATGACCTATCTCGACATCGCGACGATGCAGGGCGAAACCAACATCGTGAATGTCCAGGCCACGGCGACCTTCACCGAACTTATGGACCTGATCAAATGACGCGCGCCGAGGTGGACAGCATTTGTGAGGCTTTCCCCGGCGCAACCCCTGCCGTTCCTCCGGAACTGGTCAGTTGGAAAGTGGGCGGCAAGATGTTCGCCTGCTTCGGCGGAGAGAGCAGTATGACCGGCGTGTCCGTCAAGACCGACAGCGTGGAGACCGCGTCCATGTTGATCGACGCCGGTGCCGCGGTGAAAGCCCCGTATTTCCACCGATCCTGGGTGCGTCTTCCGTTTGAAACCACAGATCTGGAGGAGGGGCGCCACCGCCTCTCTGTGAGTTATGACCTCATCCGCGCCAGCCTAAAAAAGGCCGAGCGGGACGCCCTGCCAGCAAGGGAGACGACCTGATGTTCCCAACCCCTATCGAAAAACGCTCTGTCGCGGCACAGCGAACGTATAAGGCGCTTCTGCCCGTCGCTTTGGGGTTGTGGCTGCTTCCTCTTATCGCGGTGATGGTCTTCTCGATCCGGCCCGACGCGGATTTCACCAACGGCAACTACTGGGGTCTGCCCACCAGTTTCGACCTGATCCCGAACTACTCCAAAGTGTTCCTGGAATCGGATATGCCGAAATACCTTTGGAATTCTGTCCTCATCACGGTGCCGACGGTGATCGGTGCCGTCGCCCTGTCATGCATGACCGGATTTGCCTTGGGCATCTACAAGTTCAAGGGCAACCTGCTGATCTTCTTTATGTTCATCGCGGGCAACTTTGTGCCGTTTCAGATCTTGATGGTGCCGGTGCGCAACTTGACCGTCGATGCTGGCCTCTACGACACCAAGACAGGTTTGGTCCTGTTCCATATCGCGTTCCAAACCGGGTTCTGCACCCTGTTCATGCGCAATTTCATCCGGGCCCTGCCGTTCCCCTTGATCGAGGCGGCACGGGTCGAAGGGATCAGTGAATGGCGGATCTTCGTCTACGTGGTCCTGCCCCTGATGAAGCCCGCCATTGCGGCATTGTCGGTTCTGATCTTTACATTCATCTGGAATGACTATTTTTGGGCGGTGGTGTTGACCCAAGGCCCGGACGCACAGCCGGTGACTGCGGGCATCACTGCCTTCAACTCTCAATACCGGGCCGCCTATCACCTGATGAGCGCCGGATCGATCGTAGCCGCCCTGCCCCCCGTGCTGATGTTCTTCCTGATGCAAAAACACTTTATCGCAGGCCTTACCCTAGGCGCCGTTAAGTAAGATGAGCGAAACTGGACTTCCTGTGGGCGCCAAAGGCGCCCGCATCGTTGCGCCCGTGCGAACGTGGCGGCTGGACGATGTCAATGCCGAGGGCGAGGGGCGCCAGACCATGGTCCTCTCGGCCAAGGGTGACCGTCTGCCCCAGGTCGTCTATTGGGGGGACCCCCTGCCCGCCAATGCCGATCTTGAGGTTCTGCACGATGCGGCGGTCCTGGACGTCACGGGCGGCATGCTAGACGACAACCCCGATTTGACGCTTTGCCCCGAAGCGGTGCGCACCTTTCCCGGCCAGCCGGGCTTGATCGTCCGGTCGCAGGATGGCTGTCCCCTTCTGCCGAAGTTCTGCTTTGTGGATGTGGACGAAAGCGACGGCCTGGTCTTGCGCTATCGCGACGAGGATGCGGGCCTCTCCATCAGTTTTCTGTTCCAACCCGATCCTTCCACCCGGATCATCACGGCGCGAACCGTCCTGACGTCGGACGCCCCGATCCACTTACACTGGTTGGCGGCACCCGTCCTGCCAGGGCCGCAACATTCGGACGACATGATCGACGTGTCTGGGCGCTGGTGCGGGGAGTTTCAGTTGAACCGCACCGCCTGGTCCGCCGGCATCCGGTACCGAGAGAACCGGACCGGTCGCACCGGACACGAGCATTTCCCAGGTCTGTTGGTCCCCTGCACGGGGGCCACGAACACCCAAGGGCAATGCTACGGCTTCCACTATGGATGGTCGGGGGGGCATCGGATGATCGCCGAAGAATTGCCCGATGGCCGTCGTCAGGTCCAATGGGGGCATGCCTCCAGGATGGAGACGCAGCCTGCCACCCGGTTCGAAAGCTCCAACCTCTATGTGACCTACTCCCCTTACGGCCTGAATGGCTGTGCCGTCGCGTTTCAACGCCATTTGCGCGACCGGATCGTCACATGGCCCAAGCCCGACAAGCCACGGCCCGTGCACTACAACTGCTGGGAGGCGGTCTATTTCGATCACAAGCTAGAGGTCCTGAAGGACATCGCGGACCAGGCCGCCAACCTGGGCGCCGAAAGGTTCGTGTTGGATGACGGTTGGTTCGGCAACCGCGACGACGACACCCGATCCTTGTCGGATTGGAATGTGGACCCGCGCAAATATCCCGACGGTCTTCACCCGTTGATCGACCATGTCCATAAACGGGACATGACCTTCGGGATCTGGTTTGAACCAGAAATGATCAACCCCGACAGCGACATCCACCGCGCCCACCCCGATTGGGCCTTGGGGGGAGAAGATCAGACCCTTGGCCGCCAGCAAAAGGCGCTCAACATGGGCCTGCCAGAGGTACGCGACTTTATCTATGAGCGGATGGCGACGATTCTGCGCGACCACGATGTCGACTACATCAAGTGGGACCATAACCGTGTCTTGCCCATGCCCGACGCGGATCAGACCCGGGGCTCCTACGCGCTGATCGACAAGCTTCGCGCGGATTTTCCCAATGTAGAGATCGAGAGCTGTGCCTCCGGTGGCGGGCGGATCGACTTTGGCATCATGCAGCGGACACAGCGGGTCTGGCTGTCGGACTCGAACGATGCGTTGGAGCGGTTGCGCATCCAACATGACAGCGCACTGTTCCTGCCGCTTGCCGTCACCGGGTCCCACGTCGGACCGCGCCGATGTCACACGTCGGGGCGCATGTTCGACATCAGCTTCCGGGCTTGGGTTGCGGCCCAGCGGCACATGGGGTTCGAGATGGACCCGAGAGAGTTGGATGAACGCGAAAGCGCGGTCCTGCGGGAGGTCACATCTTGGTGGAAACACAATCGCCACTGGATGACCTTGGCCGACATCCACCGCCTCGACAGTCCGGACCCCGCCGTCCTGGCCGAGCAGCAGCAACACCGGGATGGCGACAGGTTCGTCGTGTTCGCGGGCAAGGCAAGGACGTCGACGCAGATCGCCCCGCGCCCCATCCGGCTGACGCAATTGACGCCCGATGCGACGTATCGGATCGAATTGATCAACCGCAACACCGCCCCCGCCCTTAGCCGGGGGTTCCCCATCCTAAAGGAGAGTCCCATCGAGGTGTCGGGCGCTTGGCTCATGAGCCATGGACTGACCCTGCCATGGAACTTCCCGGAGACGATGTGGGTCGTCGAAGGCCAGCGTCTATGACCCGAGTTTCCCTTGGCCGAAGGTCCTCAGCCACGGGGTCGCCACAGGTGTCACGGCGCGCGGCGAACTGTTGGCCCACCCCCTTTTCGGAGACCGCCCCATGAGTGACTTTGCGACCTATCCAGACTTGTCCGGCGCCTCCGTGTTCATCACTGGCGGTGGTTCTGGCATCGGGGCGAACGTCACAGAGGGGTTCTTGCGCCAGGGTGCGAAGGTGGCCTTCATCGGTCGGTCCGACGCGTCCGCCTTCGTCGAAGAGATGGCCGAGGCCACGGGCAATCGCCCGCTTTTCGTCCAAGGGGACATCACGGATATCGGCGCGCTTCGCGCCGCGATGGACCAGGCTGCGGATGCACACGGGACGATCACCCGCCTCATCAACAACGCGGCCAACGATCAGCGCCATGGCTCCCTAGAGGTGGACGAGGCGTTCTGGGATTGGTCCATCGCCATCAACTTCAAAGCCTATTTCTTCGCCTGTCAGCACGCGATCCGGGGCATGAAGACCGTGGGCCACGGGCATATCGTGAACTTCACCTCCATCAGTTACATGATGGGGAACGCGGGTTATGCGCTCTATACCGGCTCGAACTCGGGCTTGAACGGGCTCACCCGGTCCCTCGCGCGGGAATTCGGGCCGGACAACATCCGCGTCAACGCCCTGGCACCGGGATGGGTTCTGACGCAAAAACAGCTCGACAAATGGGCTGACCCCGACAGCCTCGCCGCACACTTGGACCGCCAATGCCTGAAGGATCATCTGACCCCCGATGACATTGTGAACCCGACGCTTTTCCTTGCGTCCAAGGCCTCTCGCATGATGACGGGACAGGCCATGGTCGTGGATGGTGGGGTTGTGGTAACAGGCTGAGATGTCGCGCTGGATTGCCGTTGATTGGGGAACAAGTTCCCTGCGCCTGATCCTCATGGAGGGGGATCGGCCGATTGACCGACGGCAAAGTGCGGATGGCATGAACAGCACCCCTAAGGACGCGTTTGAACGGACCTTCCTTGCGTTGGCCGGGTCCTGGATTTCTGCGCCCACCCAAGTGTTGGTCTGCGGGATGGCCGGGGCGCGGCAAGGCTGGGCCGAGGCGCCGTACCGACAGGTGCCCTGCGCCCCCATCGACGGGCCGATGACCAAAGTTCCCACCCAAGACCCGCGATTGGATGTCCATATCGTGCCCGGCGTCAGCCAAACCGTGCCCCACCCCGACGTCATGCGCGGGGAGGAGACGCAGATTGCCGGAATAATCAGCACGCTGGACGGGTTCGAGGGCGTTGCCTGCTTGCCCGGCACGCATACGAAATGGACCCATATCAGCGCCCACGAGGTCGTCAGCTTCCGCACGGTGATGACCGGCGAGTTGTTCGCCACCTTGTCGGCCCAGACCGTCTTGCGCCATTCGCTTGATGAGGACGGGTGGGATGAGGGGACATTCTTGGCCAGCGTGTCTGACGCGCAGTCCCGGCCAGAAATCCTTCCGGCGCGCCTTTTTGAGATCCGCGCAGCAGACCTGTTGATGGGACAGGATGCGGCCATCGGGCGATCCATCCTCTCGGGCCTTTTGATCGGGGCGGAATTGGCCGCGACGAAGCCGTGGTGGATGGGGCGCGACGTGGTACTGACCGGCTCCGACAAGACCACCAGAGCCTATGGCGCGGCCCTACGTGCCCAAGGGATCACGCCAAAAATCTTACCAGCCGATGCCATGACCTTGGCAGGCCTATCCGCATTGAGAGAGACGCTATGACCCGGCCCCTTATCGCCATTCTGCGCGGCATCACACCGGACGAGGCCGTTGACGCGTGCGCCGCCTATATCGACGCCGGGATCACCAAAATCGAAGTGCCGCTCAACTCTCCAGATCCGCTGCGTTCCATCTCGGCGATGGCCAAGGCCCACGGGTCCGCGGCACTGATCGGGGCGGGCACGGTGCTGACGCCGCAGGATGTGGCCCAAGTGGCAGAGGCCGGGGGACAGTTGATCGTGTCCCCCAACATGGACGCCGACGTGATTGCCAAGTCCGTCGCCCTGGGGCTGGAAAGTTGGCCCGGCATCTTCACCCCGACCGAAGCCTTTGCGGCCATTGGCTTGGGCGCGACGGGCCTGAAACTGTTCCCGGGGTCCATGGCTGGGCCAAGCGGCCTGAAGGCGATGAAAGCCGTCCTTCCCGCCCATGTCCCCGTCTATGCGGTCGGGGGGGCGGGTCCAGACAACTTTGGCGAATGGCTGTCGGCGGGGGCGGATGGGTTTGGCCTTGGCACGTCGGCCTATGTGCCCGGCCTTAGCCTGGGGGATATCCGCGCGCGCGCTGCGGCCATCGTGGCGGCCTATGACGCGGCTGCCGCATGAGCCATGGGACTGTCTTCGATGATCGCGTGTGCGCCCTGGGCGAAGGGGCGCTATGGCACCCGGAGCGTAATCAATTGTTCTGGTTCGACATTCTCAATCGGCAATTGCTGACCAAAAGCCCGAACGGCGACCAGACTTGGACTTTCCCAGAGATGGTCAGCGCCGCGGGCTGGGTCGATCACGACACGCTTCTGGTGGGCGGACAGTCCGGGTTTTGGAAGATCGACCTGGCCTCTGGGGCCCAGACCCGCCTTCTGGACCTTGAGGCGGACAATCCCAACACGCGATCCAATGATGGCCGCGCCGATCCGGTCGGGGGGTTCTGGGTTGGGACCATGGGCCTTGGGGCCGAAGACGGGGCGGGCGCGATTTACCGGTACTTTCGCGGAGAGGTGCGAAAACTCTATGAAGGTGTCACCATCCCCAATGCGATCTGTTTCGCCCCCGATCGCAAGCACGCCTATTTCGCCGACACGGCCCAGCGGGCCATTTGGCGGCAGGTGATCGACCAGGCCGGTTGGCCGTCAGGCAAGTCGGAGGTGTTTGTGGACTATTCCGCCGCGGGCCTCAGCCCCGATGGTGCGGTCTGCGACGCCGATGGGAACCTTTGGGTGGCCCAATGGGGCGCGGGGCGGGTGGCCTGCCATGGGCCCGATGGCAGCTTCCGGGGGCAGGTCCATGTGGGCGCCAGCCAAGCCACCTGCCCTTCCTTCGGCGGGCCGACCCTTTCCGATCTGTTTGTCACCTCGGCGGCGGATGGCCTTGGTGAAGCGGCCCTTACCTATCAACCCGGCGCAGGCAAAACCTGGCAAGCCGCGCCCGGCATCCGTGGCCAGGCCGAGCATCGGGTGGTGCTGTGAAACGCACAGTTGGCACCTGCTACTATCCCGAACATTGGCCGGAGGAGATGTGGGCCAGCGACGCCGCGCGGATGGTTGACCTTGGCCTAACTTGGGCCCGCATCGGGGAATTTGCCTGGTCACGGCTAGAGCCGTCTCCGGGCGCGTTGGATTGGGGCTGGCTGGACCGTGCTGTCGATGTGCTGACGGGCGCGGGCCTATCGGTCGTTATGGGCACCCCTTCGGCCACGCCACCGCGCTGGATGCTGGATCGCTTCCCAGACATGTTGGCGGTCACGGCAGACGGAAGGCCGCGAAAGTTCGGGTCGCGGCGCCACTACTGCTTCAGCCATGCCGGGTATCGGGACGCCGCCGCCGAAATGGCAGGCGCCATGGCAGAACGGTACGGCTCACGCGTGGCCGCCTGGCAGACCGACAATGAATACGGCTGCCACGACACCACCATCAGCTATTCCGAGGCCGCCCGGGTCGCGTTTCAAGACTGGCTCCGCCATCGCTACCAAACGCCCGACGCCCTGAACGTGGCATGGGGCAACGTGTTCTGGTCCATGGACTATCGCGATTGGTCCGACATCGACCTGCCCAACCTGACCGTGACGGAGCCGAACCCGGCCCATGTGCTGGCGTTCCGGCGCTTCACCTCGGACCAAGTCGTCCGCTGGAACAAGGCCCAGGTGGATGCGATCCGCGCCCATTCCAGCGCGCCCATTGCCCATAACTACATGGGCCGCATTCTGGACTTCGACCATTTCGATTTGGGCGCCGACCTGGAGATTGCCTCTTGGGACAGCTACCCCATGGGGTTCCTGCTGGACCGGGTGCCCGAAGGCGACCAGGGCACCTATCTGCGGCAAGGCGACCCCGATTTTCAGGCCTTCCATCACGATCTATACCGGGCCGTGGGTCAGGGACGTTGGTGGGTGATGGAACAGCAGCCTGGCCCGGTGAACTGGGCCACCTGGAACCCCGCGCCCCTGCCGGGCATGGTCCGCCTTTGGTCGTGGGAGGCCTTTGCCCACGGGGCCGAAGCCGTGTGCTGGTTCCGCTGGCGCCAGGCGCCCTTTGCCCAAGAACAGCAACATGCGGGCCTGCGCCATTCCGACGACAGCCCCGCCATGGGCTGGTCCGAGGCGGAGGCCGTGGCCCGCGAACTGGCCGAGGCGCCCGACGTCAGCGAAGGCACGGCGCCGGTGGCCATGGTCTTTGATTATACGTCGCAATGGGCGTGGGAGGCACAGCCACAGGGCGCGGATTTCGATTATTTCGCCCTCTGCTTCGCCCTGTACCGCGCATGCCGGTCCTTGGGTCTCAGCGTCGATATCCTGTCGCCCGACACGGGCGACCTGGGCGACCGCAAGCTGACACTGGTGCCTGGCCTTTTGTCCCTGTCCCCGTCGTTGCGCGCCGCAATCAAGGCTGCGCCGGGTGTTGTCGTTACTGGCCCGCGCACGGATCTGAAGACCCATGATCTGGGCACGAAGCTTCCCCTTGGACCCGATTTGCCTGGGCTGACCCTCCGGTCGGCCATGCAAGAAACCCTGCCTCCCACTGGCGCCCGCCCATTGGAACGGGGCGGCACCGTGACCCGATGGCTAGAGCATGTGACCTCAGACTATGGCGTGGTGGAGCGGACGGCGGACGGCACACCGATCCTTCTGCGCGACGGCAAGCGGTTTCATCTGGCGGGATGGCCGGATGCAGAGGCCGCGCGCCGCATTCTGCGGGATCTGGCCCATGCCGCAAAGATCCCAACCCAGACCCTGCCCGATGGCGTTCGCATCCGCGACACCGGCAGCGAGCGTTTCATCTTTAACTACAGCCCACAGGCCCAGCCGTTCCAAGGGGGCACGATCCCCGCTGCCGGGGTCATACGCCAAGCGCGCAGTTAAACGGTCGACCCGTTCGCGCCCGTCCCACCCGCGGGTATCATCATGCGGGCCATATCCAACATGCGGTTCGCAAAGCCCCATTCGTTGTCATACCACCCGAACACCCGCAGGAGCCCGCCCTGCGCCTCCCGCACCTCTTCGGCGGCGAGGATGAAACTCTCAGGGCGCCCGCGAAGGTCGGAGGAGACAACGGGCGCGTCCTCTACCCCGATTACACCGCCCACGCCGCGCAGATGCTGGACGACATCCCGCGCGCGTGCAGGCTGCTCTGGCAGGAAGACAAGGTCCACGGCGGACACTGATGCCACGGGCACGCGGACGGAGTGGCAGGGCACCCGGCCCGCCAGGTGTGGCAGGACTTGATCCACCAGACGACCGGCGCTGGTGGTGGTGGGCACCATGCTGAGCGCGGCGGCCCGGCTGCGGGCCAGGGCCGTGCCCATGGGCATGTCAACGGTGGGTTGGGACCCGGTATAACAATGGATCGTTGTCATGGACCCGCTTTGCACCCCGAACGCGCCATGGAGAGTCGCAAGCAGCGGTGCGACAGCATTGGTCGTGCAAGAGGCGTTGGAAATGATCCGGTGATCCTGGGCCAGCGTGCCATCATTCGCCCCAAGGACGATCGTTGCGTCTGCAACTGCCGACGGCCCAGACATCAGCACCTTGCCAGCCCCGGCCAGCAAACCCCGCTCCACCTCCGGTCGGGTGTCCGCACGCCCCGTACATTCCATGACCAAATCCACGTCACCCAAGGCAAGCGTGCGCAGGTCCGGGGTGCGGTGAAAGGGGATAACCTGGCTGCCGATGCGCAGATGCCCCTCCTCCGCGGTCACATCCTCGGGCCAGGGGCCGAACACGCTGTCATACTTGAACAGATAGGCACAGGTCGCCAGCGGGGCGATGTCGTTGATCCCGACAACTTCGATCCGGTCCCCGGCCCCCTGCAAATGCGCCCGGAGGATGGACCGCCCAATTCGACCAAACCCGTTGATAAAGACGCGCATCTTCCGACCCCTCCGATCTCAGACCAAGATAGGAGGGCCCGGGACAGTGAAGTCAAAACCAATAACGTATCGCTACAATCCCGCGCTTGGGGCGTCACAGCATGGACGGCACGACAAGGTCGGGGGGCCGGTGGCCATCGGCGAAGGTCTGCATATTGATCAAGACCTTCTCTCCCATGGCCAAGCGTGCTTCTCGCGTGGCGGAGCCCATATGGGGCAGCAGGACAACATTGGGGAGGTCCCGTAAGCGCGGGTTCACGCCCTTGCCACGCTCATAGACATCCAAACCGGCACCCGCCAATTCCCCCACACGCAGCATGCGGGTCAGCGCGTTCTCGTCGATGACCTCCCCGCGGGAGGTGTTCACGATCACTGCGGACGGCTTCATCAGTTTCAGGCGCCGTGCATTGAGCAAGTGGAACGTGGACGGCGTGTGGGGCGCATTGATCGACAGCACATCCACACGGGACACCATCTGATCCAAACTCTCCCAGAAGGTCGCTTCCAGGGGCGCCTCCAACCCTTCGTGAAGGCGGCGGCGGTTGTGATAGTGGATCGACATCCCGAAGGCCCTTGCCCGCCGGGCCAAGGCCTGGCCGATGCGTCCCATGCCCAGAATGCCAAGACGTTTGCCGCCCAGCCCGGTGCCAAGCAGGGCCTCTGGCGCCCAACCCTCCCAAACCTCCTGCTGCATTTTCGCGATCCCCTCGGGGACCCGTCGCATCACCGAAAGCAGAAGGGCCATGCCCATATCCGCCGTATCCTCCGTCAGGACGCCCGGCGTGTTGGACACAAGGATGCCGCGGTGGCGCGCCGTCGTCACATCGATATGGTCCACGCCCGTCCCATAATTCGCGATCAGTTTCAGCCGGTCCCCGGCCCCCGCCAAAAGCGGGGCGTCGATCACATCGGTAATCGTGGGGACAAGAATATCGGCCTCGGCCATGGCGGCGGCCAAATCGTTTCGCGACATGGGTGTTTCGCGGGTGGACAAGGCGACATCGAACAATTCGCCCATCCGGGTCTCGACGGGTTCGGGTAAGCGTCGCGTGACGACAACACTCAGTCGGCTGTTTGGCACGGGCCCTGCCCTCCCCCTTTTGCTCTGGGGTCACATGATGGCATCATGGGACGCATAGGCAAGGGGCGACAGACCCCGGTGGTACGGCAAGACAGGGCAGTCATGCGACGGTTTCTCATAATGACCCTTGGGGTCGTACTTGTACTGGCCTCTGGGTCGGCGGGCGCAAATGAACGGGGGCCGGTGACGAACCTGCCACTGCCGCGCTTCGTGTCCATGAAGGCCGCCGAGGGCTTTGCCCGCCGCGGCCCGTCGCGCACGCATCGCATCGATTGGGTGTTCAAGCGCCGGAATATGCCCCTGCAAGTTGTGGCCGAATACGGTCATTGGCGGCGTGTCCAGGATTTCGAAGGGGCTGGCGGCTGGATGCACTATTCCCTTTTGTCCGGGAACCGCACTGTAGTGATCGAGGCGCTGGAGTTGGACCTGCGCCGCAAACCCCGCGCGGATGCGGGCATCAGTGCCAGGCTTGAGGCTGGCGTGGTGGCGTGGCTTGGGGAATGTGGCAGCGGGTGGTGCGCCCTCGAAGTTCAGGGCGCCAAAGGTTGGGCTCCAACCTCAGCGCTTTGGGGGGTGGACCCGGACGAGGTCAGAGAGTAGCCGAAGGCGACGTCGCCCCAAACACTTGATCTTAAAAGCTATCTATCAGGCCACGGCGCACCCTCTACGATTTGCGCCCCCGTGCCATCCTTCCCTTTGCGATCATCCGGGTTGTAAAGGGCACACGCGTCCATCGACAAACACCCGCAGCCGATACAGCCATCGAGGTTGGCGCGAAGACGCGTCATCGTGTCGATCCGGTCGGTCAATTCTGCCCGAATGCCTTCGGCGATGCGCGTCCACTCTTTCGGCGATGGCGGGCGCCCGGTCACTGGGCCCAGGGCATCCCGGATGCGCGACAGAGACAGGCCTGGCCGCTGCGCCACGCGGATGAAGGCCAGGCGCCGCAACTCCGCCCGTGGAAAGCGCCGCTGCCCATCGCGGTTGCGCGGCGGTGCGATCAGGCCTTTCCTCTCATAAAAACGAATGGTGCTGATCGACAGGCCCGTCCGCTCCGCCACTTGGCCAATGGTCAATTCCCTGGGCAGCATCTGATATCTCCGAAAGATCCCTTGCCTATGGGTCAGGTTTCCGTCCAACCGCCCGCGGTCAAGACAGTCCCTGCTGGCCCGAGGCGGCCCGCAATGCCCCGTTAAACGTGTCGGCCAAGCTGTGCCACAACGCCTCTGACCGGGCATTCAGCAAGCGGCCTTCGGTCATCATCGGGGAGTACGGGCTGCCGTCCAACAACGCGGAATGTCCCCCCGCCTCCGACAGGATCAGCACCCCTGCAGCGTGGTCCCACACGTTCAACATCCCGTTCAGACAGAAATCGGACGCCGACAGCACAAGTTGGCGGTATTCATGCAGGCTGGCGCCGTAGGACGTGGCCCTGCGGAACTGCCCGGTGGTGGCCGACAGGGCGAAGCGCTCCGCCTCGGGGAACATGTAGGCGCCCACATTGCCCCGCAGATGACCATGGTCCTGCACGTCCTGTTCCGTCCGCAACTGTCGCGCCGTGCCGTTGCGGTGAAACCAGGCCCCTTGATCCACAGCCGCCATAACCCAATCGTCAAAACTCGGGTCATAGAGCAGGCCCCAAACGATTTTGCCGTCCTCGACCACGGCAAGGATCACGCCGTAATTGGCGACGCCATGGGCGAAATTCCATGTCCCATCAATGGGATCAATGATGGTGACACGCCCTTCGCCGACCTTTGCCAACAAACTGCGATCCGCGGACACGGCCTCCTCCCCGATGACGGTATCGCCGGGCAGGATCCGTTCGATCTCAGCGGTCAGGGCCACTTCGGCCGCCGTGTCTGCGACGGTCACTAAGTCGTCAAATGTGGACTTTGCATCCACGTCATTGCGGCCCAGGTTTCGGAAACGGGGCAAAATCTCATCCGCGGCCACGCGCCGAACAGCGGCGATGATGGCGTCCGACTGCTGCTCTGTCAGGGGCATCAGGCGGCCTCGCGATCGAGGCCGCGCCCCTTCAACAGCGCATCCACACCCGGCAGGCGACCACGGAACCGCGTATACAGCTCCCCCGCGTCCATGGACCCGCCACGGGACAGGATATTGTCCTCCAGCGACTTGGCGAGCGTGGCGTCGAACGGGTTGCCCACTTCCTCAAAGGCGGCAAAGGCATCGGCATCCATCACCTCTGACCACATGTAGGAATAGTAGCCGGAGGAGTATCCATCCCCGGCAAAAACATGGGCAAAATGCGGGGTCCCATGGCGCATCCGAATGGCATGGGGCATGCCGATCTCTGCCAGAACCTCGGCCTGTTTCTGCATTGGGTCCGCCGGGGCCGGCCCATCGTGGAAGGCCAAGTCCACCAGCGCGGACGCCACATATTCCACCGTTTGGAACCCCATGTCATAGGTCGCCGCCGCCAGGACCCGATCCCGCAAATCATCCGGCATGGGCTCTCCGGTCTCTGCGTGCAGGGCGAATTCCGTCAGGACATCGGGCACCTCCAACCAATGCTCATACAGTTGGCTGGGCAGTTCCACGAAGTCCCGCGCCACGGATGTCCCGCTGATGGAGCCATAGGTCACATCGCTCAGCATCTGATGCAGCGCGTGCCCAAACTCATGGAACAGGGTCCGCGCGTCATCATAACTCAGCAGCGCCGGTTCCCCCTTTGCGAAATTGCAGACATTGACCACAATCGGGCGAATGTCCCCATCCAGTTTCGACTGGGACCGCATGGCCGAACACCACGCCCCCGATCTCTTTGAGCTTCGCGCGAAGTAGTCCCCCAGGAACACAGCCACGTGGGCCCCGTCGCGCGTCACCTCCCAGGCGCGAACATCCGGGTGGTAGAGGTCCACTTCAAGTGGCGCAAACTCCAATCCGAACAGCCTGTTGGCGCAGGCGAATGCCGCTTCGATCATCTGATCCAGCTGCAGATATGGCTTCAGCGCTGCCTCATCCAAATCGTGGAGGGCTTTGCGCCGCTTCTCCGCGTAATAGCGCCAATCCCAGGGTTCTAGCGGGCCGTCAATGCCATCCGCGCGGGCCAAGTCTTCCAAGGCCCTGCCATCGGCCTCGGCCGCGGCCCGCGCCGGTTGCCAGACATCCATCAACAGGTCACGCACGGCCCCAGGCGTTTTCGCCATTTCAGTCTCCAACTTGAAGGCCGCAAAGGTGTCATAGCCCAACAGCTTCGCCCGCTCCTCCCTCAGCTGAAGGGTTTCCGCGGCGATGGCCCGGTTGTCCGTCTCCCCGCCATTGGCCCCGCGCGCGGCCCATGCTTCATAAGCTTTCTGCCGCAAATCGCGGCGGGGGGAAAACTGCAGGAATGGTGTGATCAAGGACCGGCTGAGCGTCACCACGGCGCCGGGCCTATCCCTTTCTGCACCCGCGGCTTTGGCGGCCAAGATGACGAAATCTGGCAAGCCTTCCAAGTCACTATCGGACAAATCCGTAAACCACGCGCGCTCATCTGCCAGCAGGTTCTGCATGAACCCTGTTCCCAGCGTGGCAAGACGGCTTTTGACATCGGTCAGGCGCGTCGCGTCATCGCCGGCCAGGGCCGCACCGGCGCGCACGAAACTCCGGCGGGTCAGGAACAGCACGCGCGCCTGTTCGGGGGTCAGGTCCAGTGTGTCGCGCGCCTGCCAAAGCGCCTCTATCCGCTGGAACAGCTTCTTATTGTTCGTAATTTCCGACCCATAGGCTGACAGCTTCGGCGCCAGATCTCGTTGCAAGGCCTCCCGCGCGGGGGTGCTGTCGGCCCCGGCCAGGTTGAAGAACACGCCCGCGACCCGGTCGAGCGTTTTGTCGGCAAGTTCCAACGCGTCGATTGTGTTCTCGAAGGTGGCCGGATCGGCGGCATCTGCAATGGCGGCCACGGCGGCGCGCCCCTCGGCCATGCCGGTCTCCATCGCCTCCTCAAAATGGGCATCTTCAATGGTATCAAAGGGCGGAAGGTCGAACGGGGTTTCCCATTGGGCCAGCAGAGGATTGGTCATGGCGATCTCCTTTTTTCAAAGGTAGGTCGATGACCCGGCGGGCGCCAGACCATAAGCGGGATGGGGGTGGCCGCCGATCTTGCCGGTCAACGGGCCAAAGCCTTGCAAACGTCTGAGGGTTTATTTGCACACAGTCCCGGGCACAGGCCTGCGCATCCTATACCCCTCCGATGGCGCGACTTTTCGGCGAAAATCGTGCGAAAAACCGTTGACCATACGGAAACGAACTGTGCACAATTCAACCGTTAAGCAAAATACCTGGGGGTTTTTACATTGTTTACATCGAAGAAAGCAGTCGCAATCCTTGCGGCAAGCCTTGCATTTGCAACGTCCGCTGGTGCGCATAATGTGTTTAGCGAGACATTTAATCTTCCGGTCGTGGGGTCGGGCGACACGCTCGAGGTCGAGATCAGGTGTCCGCCACATCATTTCTCGATATCGGGGGGGTTCTCTGCCGGGGATCGCCTGGCACCGGACGGGCCATTGGTTATTACGGCCAGTTATCCCAAGACAACTCGGACCTGGGCGGTGGAATTGACCAACCGGTCCGGCCGCCCCACGGGCGCTCAGGAGGCCAGTGTCACGGCCTTTGTGACCTGCGACCACCACTGGTGAGTTAACCGCGTCAGCGCCCCACTGCCGGGGCGCTGACCGACAGCTGTCCCGACACATTTGAAGAATTCAGGCAAACCGTCATGTCGGCTATGGCGGGCCTGTCTGCGTTTACCTGAAGACCTCAACTGTCGCGTTCGCGCATCGGGTGTCACCAGCGCGGCTGCGCCCCTCCCACGTCATTGGTAATCGTCCTAAGTTCGCATTCGCGCCTGTCACCCTTCCTCTTCCATTTCGGAGAGGCTCGGGAACAATCGCCAATTGCGTTCGAAGCACTTTAATCGCATCTTTTTTTGATGCTGTGTCTTCATGGGACTCGAAGCGCCAAAGAAGTATCGCCGCTCCGGTAAGCGCGACAGTCTTTCCGAGAGCCTTCAAAGCTCACTTAACGGATGCCGTGCGACGGCTTTCATCGTGCAAGTGCGGTGTGCAGTTTACGCGCGCCCTATTCCCGCGCCTTCACCCATCCATCTTCAACGCATTGATAAACGCCGATTGCGGGATTTCCACCTTGCCGAATTGGCGCATCTTTTTCTTACCGGCTTTCTGCTTTTCCAGCAGTTTCTTCTTCCGGGTCGCGTCGCCGCCATAGCACTTTGCCGTCACGTCTTTGCGCAAAGCGGCCAGGGTTTCGCGCGCGATGACTTTGCCGCCGATGGCCGCTTGGATCGGGATTTTGAACATATGACGGGGGATGAGGTCTTTGAGCTTCTCGACCATGGCGCGGCCACGGGTTTCGGCGCGGTCCCGGTGGACCATGATGGACAAGGCATCGACCGGTTCATCGTTTACTAAGATCTGCATCTTCACCAGACTATCTTCGCGATACCCGATCATCTGATAGTCGAAGCTCGCGTAACCTTTCGTTACCGATTTCAGTAGATCATAGAAGTCGTACACAACTTCATTGAGCGGGAGGTCATAGACAACCATCGCCCGGGGGCCCGCATAGGTCAGGTCCAACTGGATGCCGCGGCGGTCTTGGCAAAGTTTCAGCACGTCACCCAGGTAGTCGTCGGGCACCAGGATGGTGGCTTTGATGCGCGGCTCCTCCAGGTGGTCCACATGGGTGAGGTCGGGCATGTCGGCAGGGTTGTGCAGCTCTGTCTGCTCTCCGTCTTTCATATAGACGTGGTAGACGACGCTGGGTGCAGTCGTGATGAGGTCGATATCGTATTCACGCTCGATCCGGTCGCGGATGACTTCCAGGTGCAACAGCCCCAGAAATCCGCAACGGAAGCCAAAGCCGAGGGCCGCGGACGATTCCACCTCGTACGAGAAGGAGGCGTCGTTGAGGGCCAGTTTCTCGATGGCATCGCGGAGGTCTTCGAACTGGGCGCTGTCCACGGGGAAAAGTCCGCAAAACACCACGGGCTGAGACGGCTTAAAGCCCGGCAACGCCTCGGTCGCGCCCTTCTTTTCATGGGTGATGGTGTCACCTACGCGGGTGTCGCGGACCTGTTTGATGGACGCGGTGAGGAAACCGATTTCGCCGGGGCCCAGTACCTCAACGGGCTGCATGGCTGGGCGGAAGACGCCAATGCGATCCACATGGTGGATCGTGTCGTTGGACATGAAGCGGACGCGGTCGCCCTTTCGCAGGTGGCCGTCGATGATGCGCACCAGGACGATGACGCCGAGATAGCTGTCATACCAGCTGTCGACCAGCATGGCCTTGAGCGGCGCGTCCGGTTCGCCCTGGGGCGCGGGCAAGTGGTCGACGATGGATTGCAGGGTTTCGCGGATGCCCTGGCCGGTTTTGGCGCTGACCAGCAGCGCGCCAGAGGCGTCGAGGCCGATGACATCCTCGATCTGTTCGGCCACACGCTCCGGCTCGGAGGCGGGAAGGTCGATCTTGTTGAGGACGGGGACGATTTCATGGTCGGCGTCGATGGCCTGGTAAACGTTGGCGAGCGTCTGCGCCTCGACCCCTTGCGTCGAATCCACCACCAGGAGGGAGCCTTCGACGGCGCGCATGGAACGACTGACCTCATAGGCGAAGTCCACATGGCCGGGCGTGTCGATCAGGTTTAGCACATAATCCTGGCCGTCGGCGGCGGTGAAGTCGATGCGAACGGTGTTGGCCTTGATGGTGATGCCCCGCTCCCGCTCGATATCCATGGCGTCAAGAAGTTGCGCCTTCATGTCCCGCTCGGCCACGGTGTTGGTTTCCTGGATCAGGCGGTCGGCAAGCGTGGATTTTCCATGGTCGATATGGGCAACGATGGAGAAATTCCGAATGCGGGAGAGGTCGGTCATGGATCGGCCTTTAACTTGGGGTCACGGGCAGATAACCCGCGCGCCGGGCTTCGGAAAGGGGTTGCGGGCGATTGACACAGGCCGGTGCCCGCCCGCAGACCTATCGCCAGGGGAAAATGGGGTTTTCTGCGGGTGTATCAAATCTCTGGGCGCAATTCGGCGTTTTTGCTGGCGGTGGTGTCGATTGCGTTGTTGTCGTCCAACGCGACGGTGGCGATCTTGGCGGGGGCGGGCGTCTCGCCCTTGGTGTTTTCGCTGGCCTGTTCGGTCGTCACGGCCAGTGTGTTGATCGCGCGCGGCGGGCGGGCGGACCTGGCGCTGTGGCGGGACCTGTTCGCACAAAAATGGTTCTGGGTGGCCATCGTTTTGAAGGTCATCAACGACTTGGCGTTTTACTACGCGATCATCTCCTCTCGGCAGATCGAAGCGACGGTGATCGTGTACCTGTACCCAGTGTTCAACGCACTGTTGGGTGGCGTGCTGCTGGGCGCGGCGTATCAACGGCTGACCTGGAAAGAGTGGTTGCTGTTCGCGATGAGCTTCGTCTCCATCGTGTTGCTGACGCCGCTGTCGAACCTGGCGCAACTGTCGCCGACAATCTTTGCGGTGGCGTTGGTGTCGGCGGTGGCAAGCGTTTACGTCGTGCTGATCCAGGTGGTGACGGACCGGGCCGGGTTGGAGCACAGCCAGGAGCGGGGGGTGCTGTGCTGGCTGTTCATTGCATCGGCCATCGTCCAGGGGGGCGCGCTGCTTTTGATGCACCAAATGCGGCCGGACCTCGCGCTGTGGGGCGGGCTGAGCGCAGAGACGGTCTGGCCCGTTATCCTGGGCGTCCTCTGGATCGGGGTCATGGTGAACTGGTTGAGCGAGGCGTTCTGGCTGCGCGCCGCGCGGCTTTATACTGCGATCAGCCTCAAGAGCCTGTTCTACCTATCGCCCGTCCTGGGTGCCTTCTATTTGGCGGCCCTGGGTGTAGATACGTTGGACGAAGTAACCGTGTTCTGCCTGGCCGGGGTCGTGGTTAGCAATGTCCTGTTGCATCAGCGGCAAATCGACGACCTGTCCTTTGTCGTCTTCCTATTCGCGCTGATCTCTGGCGCGGTGCTGTTGCGGTTGGCCCCCGAGGAGTCGATGTTGCAATCGTTCCGCCTGTCGCCGGATATGTTCCAGACGCAGATCACCTTTATCTCGGTCATTGGCGGGTTTATCCTGCTGCGGGCATTCGAGATTTACCAACGGGCGGCGGATGCGTTTCAGGATCTGTTGACGGCGGTTGCGCAGTCCCACCCGTCCATCGTTCGGGACCCGGATTTAGCGCAAGCTGCTTTTGATCGCCTGGGCGCGCAGCCGGACATGGCGCAGTGGACGGATGATGCGACGTCGCATTGGGCCAGTCCGGTCCTGTTGAGCTCAGAGGTGCGCGACCCCTACTTGCGCTATCTGCGCATGCGGTTGATGGGCCTGTCGCGGCCGGAACGGATGCTGATGTATCTTGTCTGTCTGCTTGCGGTGCCGTCGATCCTGTCCCAGGCCAGCGCGGCGGGGTCCGGTGCATTCGTATCCGCCTTCGCGGTGGGCGTGTTTTGTTTTCTGCCGATTTTGGTGGACGAACAGGTCACGTTCCGCATTGCGCGGCCCGTCACCGGGATCCTTGTGCGGCGGACATTGCTGGCGCAGCTTGGCCCAGATGTGGAGGAGGTGGACCCGGCGATCCAGCCACGCTTTGTCCATTTGCGCAATGAAAGGACGCGGACGGCGATCTTCTTAGCGTTGACCGCGGTCGTTTGTAGCGCCGCCTGGCTGTTGTTGGAGACGTGAGCCCATGGGCCTGACCCCCGACGCGATTTTGGCACAAGCGCCGGAGGCGCCAGCGTTCTTTGACGGCTTTCAGGAGGTCAGGATCGAGGTGCCCGGCAGCCATGTCTTTGCCCGTGTGGGCGGGGACGGGCCGCCGCTGTTGCTGTTGCACGGGTACCCGCAGACATCGGCCATGTGGCACCGGGTGGCGCCGGTTCTGGCGCGGGAATATCGCGTGATTTGCCCGGATTTGCGCGGCTATGGCCGGTCCGGCAAGCCGGCGACGGATGCCGCCCACGCGCCCTACTCCAAGCGGGCCATGGCGGCGGACGCCCTGGCCCTGATGGACCATTTGGGGCACGAGCGGTTCCTCGTGGGCGCCCATGATCGCGGCGCGCGGGTGGCACATCGGCTGGCGGCAGACCACCCAGAGCGGGTGCGCGCCCTATCGGTGTTGGACATTGCCCCCACGCGAGAGATGTATCGCGACGCGCGCACGCCGTTTGCCGCGACCTATTGGCATTGGTACTGGCTGATCCAACCGGCGCCGTTCCCGGAGCAGATGATTGGCGCGGACCCGCGGGCGTTCTTGATCAAGAAATGCTGTTCTGGGTCCGCCGGTCCGGCGCCATTCGCGCGACAGGCCCTGGCCGAATACCTGTACGCGTTTGCAGACCCCGCCGCGATCCATGGGTCTTGCGAGGACTACCGCGCCGCCTACGGCATCGACATCGCCCATGACGATGCGGATGGGACCCGGCTGTCCATGCCGGTTTTGGCGCTGTGGGGCGCACAGGGGGCGATTGCAGCGCATTTCGATTGCCTGGCCCTGTGGCGGGAGCGGGCGGCGGATGTGCGGGGGCACCCCCTGGCGGGCGGGCATTATCTGGCGGAGGAATGTCCGCAGGCCGTGCTGTCGGCCTGGCAGCCATTCTTCGCGGGCGCCCCGATCTAGGGCGCGGTCAGCAGCGCGGTTGTCTGCGGTCTGCCCAATCCGTGACCGCGGGCGCGTCTGGGCCGATCTTTGCCGACCTGCGCCCTGCCATCCGGACGAAAGGGGCGCTGTGGGCCTGCGACCCTCTCCCCTTCCGCAGGCGCATCCCGTATAGGGTCAAGCCATGGGGCTGGATGCGCAAAAGATGCCAAAGACGAAAGACAGTGAAAGTCGCAAGCTGCTCAGGCGGTTGCAGGCCGTCATGGCCGAAGCCGCCGCCGGGCAGGAGCGGTTGGACCGGATCGTGGATCTGGTGGCGTCGTCCATGGGGACAGAGGTCTGCTCGATCTATCTGCATCGCGACGCAGAGACGCTGGAACTGTGCGCGACGTTTGGTCTGAACGCGGCGGCTGTGCACGTAACGCGGATGCGCCTTGGCGAAGGCTTGGTGGGCCGTGTGGCCAAGCGGCGGGCGCCCATCAACACGCCCGATGCGCCGGGGACGACGGGCTTTCGCTATATGCCGGAGACGGGGGAAGAGGTGTTCAGCAGCTTCCTGGGGGTGCCGGTGTTGCGCCTGGGGGAGCGCTTGGGCGTTCTGGTCGTGCAATCGAAGGACCCGCGCGAGTTCAGTGAAGACGAAGTCTATGCCCTGGAAGTGGTCGCCATGGTCCTGGCCGAGATGGCGGAGTTGGGGGCCTTTACCGGCGAAGGCGAGGCGCTGAAGCCCCGCCATGCCCAGCAGGTGATGGTGAAGGGGGTGCGCGGGCAGGAGGGCAACGCCATGGGGGTCGTGCATCTGCATGACCCGCGTGTGGTGGTGACGAACCCGGTGTCCGACGACCCAGAGAGGGAGCGGGAGCGCCTGACCGGCGCGGTCGAGACGTTGCGCGTGTCGGTCGATGCCATGTTGAGCAATGCGGCAGGCGACCGGGAGCAGTTGGAGGTGATCGAAGCCTTTCGCATGTTCGCCTATTCCCGGTCCTGGTTGCGCCGCATGGAAGAAGACATCAACGCGGGCCTGACGGCTGAGGCGGCGGTGGAAAAGGAACAGACGGCGGCGCGGGCGCGGATGTCGGGGGCCGATCCCTATCTGCGGGATCGGTTGGCGGATTTGGATGACCTGTCGAACCGCCTGCTGCGGATGTTGACCGGCCAAGGCAGCGATAAGGGCGCGGTCCCGGACAATGCGGTGCTGGTGGCGCGCAATATCGGCCCGGGGGAGTTGCTGGAATACGGGCGCAGTCTGAAGGGTGTGGTCCTTGAGGAAGGCTCGGTCGGGTCCCACGCGGCCATCGTGGCGCGGGCCTGGGCGATTCCGCTGGTGATCCAGGCAAAGGACATCACGACCGAGGCGTTGTCGGGCGATCCGATCCTAGTGGATGGCGATCAGGGAATTGTCCATCTGCGGCCCGACGACATGGTCAAGTCCGCCTTTGGTGAAAAGCTGGCCATGGCAGCCGAGGCGCAGAAACGGTACCTGTCGATCCGCGACAGGGCCTGTGTGACGGAAGATGGGCAGCGGATCGAACTGTTGATGAATGCCGGGCTGATGGCGGATTTGCCGTCCTTGCCCACATCGGGGGCGGAAGGCGTGGGCCTGTTCCGTACGGAATTGCAGTTTCTGACCCGTAACAAGGTGCCCAGCCGAGGGGAGCTTGCGTCGCTTTATGCCCGGGTGATGGATGCGGCGGGCGAGAAAACGGTGACGTTTCGCACGCTCGATATCGGGTCAGATAAGGTGCTTCCTTACATGAAGGCACAGGACGAGCCGAACCCGGCCCTTGGGTGGCGCGCGATCCGGGTGGGCCTGGACAAGCGGGGCGTCATGCGGATGCAACTGCAGGCGCTGCTTCGGGCGGCCAACGGGCGGCCCCTCTCGGTGATGTTCCCGTTCATCGCCCAGCTCGAGGAGTTCATTGCCGCGCGGGGCCATTTGTGGCGGGAAATCCACCGGGAGAAGTCGTTGGGCCATGCCCTGCCAGAGGGCATCCGCGTGGGCGCAATGTTAGAGACGCCGTCCATGGCGTTCAGCCCGAAGAAATTCTTTGAGGAAGCGGATTTCATCTCCATCGGCGGGAACGACCTGAAACAGTTCTTCTTTGCCGCTGACCGAGAGAACGAGCGCGTGCGGCGCCGGTATGACACGTTGAATGTGTCGTTTCTGTCGCTGATCCAGCAGATCGTGAACCGCTGCGCGGAGACGGAGACACCGCTGAGTTTCTGCGGTGAGGATGCGGGTCGGCCCGTGGAGGCGCTGTGCTTTGCGGCCATGGGACTGCGGAGCCTGTCCATGCGCCCCGCCTCGATCGGGCCGGTGAAGCATATGTTGCTACGGGCGAACCTGGCCGAGGTGAAACAGGTGATCGAAGATGCCCGCGAAAGCGGGGAGCAGACGGTGCGGCCCGCCATCATGGACTACCTGCGGAGCCGATAGGCGCGCGCTACCGTGCGGCCTCCCGCTCAAGCCGCAGGCGCGCCGTGCTTTCGTGGCGGTCGGCCTCTCTCTGGTCGGTAAGGCAGCGGCGTACGAAGGTCAGGTGGCGTTCGACCGCCGCCTTCGCACCATCGGCATCGCGCGCCTGGAGGGCGTCATTGATCTGCCGATGCTGATCCAACAGGACATCGCGCGTCGACTTTTGATTGAACATGACCGAGCGGTTGTAGAACACGCCTTCACGCAGCAGATCCATCATGGACCGCATCATGTGCAGCATGATGACGTTATGGCTCGCCTCGATGATGGCCATATGGAAATCGACGTCCAGCGCCG
This sequence comes from Pseudomonadota bacterium, assembly GCA_039817645.1. Taxonomy (GTDB): domain Bacteria; phylum Pseudomonadota; class Alphaproteobacteria; order Rhodobacterales; family Rhodobacteraceae; genus Jannaschia. Next base: position 43,907 of record JBCBVM010000010.1, read on the forward strand.
CTTCGACCGAAGGATCGCGCTTGGAGTGGGCCGTCTCCATCTTGCGGAGGATCGTGTCGATTAGCGCCAAATCGGAATCGCTGCCCTGGCGGGCCGCCCGCGCGGCGGCGAGCCCTTCAAGGTCGCGACGAAACGCGATGTAATCAAAAAGCGCGTCGTCTTGGCTGGCAAAGAGTTTGATCAACGCGGGCGAAAACGCGGACCCGAGCACATCGGCCACATAGATCCCGGCCCCGGCGCGGGTGTCGAGCAAGCCCCGCTGCTGCAATTCGGCGACCGCTTCGCGCAGCGACGGGCGACTGACGCCGAACCGATCCGCCAATTCCCGTTCGGACGGAAGACGTTCGCCAGGGCGGAGGATGCCCTTCAGGATCAACCCCTCGATTTGTCGGATCACCGCCGTGGCGAGTTTTTCCGAGTGGATGGGCTGAAATGGCATGGGGGTGGTCCGGTGCAAAGCGATTGGTCAAAAGATATGACCAGCCTTGGGGGAGATCAACGCCGCATTGAGACGCGGCCTAGGCGCGCCCGTGAAAACGCCCGCCAAGGCGCGCTTGGCGGGCGGGTTGTTCTGATGCTGCCGTTAGGCCGTGGGCGTGATGATAATCTCCACCCGGCGGTTCTGTTGCCGACCACCGGGCGTCTGGTTGGTGGCGATCGGTTGCGCCTCCCCCCGACCGATGGACCGGATGCGGCTGCCGCTCACGCCCTGTTGTAACAAAACGCCGGCCACGGCTTGGGCGCGGCGCTCGGACAGGTCTTGGTTGTACTGGGCCGACCCGGTGTTGTCGGTGTGGCCGATCACCTGAACGGTGGTGTTGGGGTATTGCTGCAAGTTGCGAGCCAGGGCCTGGATGTCCGATTGCAGATCGGCGCGCAGTGCCGCGCTGTCCGTGGAGAACAGGATGTCCTGGGGCATGGTCACCACAAGTTCCGACCCAGTGTTGCGGATCGTGATCCGGTCGTCACCCAGTTCGCGGCGCAGGTCGGCGGCCTGTCGGTCCAGGGATTGGCCGATGCCGCCCCCCACAAGGCCGCCCACAATGGCGCCAGCAGCGATTTCGTCTGCGCGGCTGCCATCGCCCAGGATCGCGCCTGCGGCGGCTCCGATGCCCGCGCCAATCAAGGCGCCATCCCGCGTGCGGTTCGGCTCACCCGGGGGGGCCGTGACGCACCCTGTCAAAGTGACGACGGCCGCAAAGCCTGCGATCAGGGGTGTTTTCAAACGTGTCATTGTCTTCTTTCCGACTGTTATTCTTCATCGCCTATCGGGGAAAAGGCATATCTGCCGATATGGTACCAGCGCCTCTCCGTTGGGCCTGCTCGGTAAGCGATGCCTCGCCGGAGATGACCACACGTCCGCCGATAGGCAATAACAAAAGGAAAATTCGACGAACCTTCGGAGGTTAGGAGGCGTCGGCGCGGCTGCTTTCCCAGGCGAGCATGGCGCGTTTGACCGGCAGGCCCCAGTGGTAGCCGCCCAGCCCGCCGGATTTGCGCAGGGCGCGGTGGCAGGGGATCAGATAGCTGACGGGGTTGCGGCCCACGGCGGTGCCCACGGCGCGCACGGCTTTGGGGTTGCCGACCGCGCCCGCGATTTCAGAATAGGTGGTGACATGGCCCGAGGGGATCTGCATCAGCGCCTCCCATACTTTGATCTGGAAAGGGGCGCCGATCAGGTGGAGCTTGGCCGCTGGCTTGGGGCTAAAAAGGTCCTGTACCAGGGGGGCAACGGCAGTTTGGTCGTGTTGATACACGGCTTGGGGCCATCGACTTTGCATATCGGCCAAGGCGGCGTCGCGCCCCGTCTCGGCCGTGAAGGCCAGGCCGCAGATGCCGCGATCGGTGGCCATGACCAGCATCTCTCCGAACGGGCTGTCGAACGAGCCGTAGCGGATGGTCAGACCAGCGCCGCCCAGGGCGTATTCGCCGGGTGACATCGCCTCCCACCGCAGGAACAGGTCGTGCAGGCGCCCCGTGCCCGACAGGCCCGTTTCCGCAGCCGCGTCCAACAGGGTAAACCGGTCCTGCAACAGGGCTTTGGCGTGGCCTAGGGCCAAGTATTGCTGAAGTTTCTTCGGGCTGACACCAACCCAGCGGGAGAAGACACGCTGGAAGTGGGCGGGGCTCATGTCCATGCGCGCGGAAAGCGTTTCCAGGGAAAGACCCCCCTCGCTTGCGTCAATCTCGGCGATGGCGCGGCGGATCACGTGGAAGTGGTATCGATCATCTTGCATCATGGGGGTTGGTTTAGCGGGCGGCCCGTGCCACCGCGACCCAGTTCTTGCGGCATCGCGAAGCTGCGCGGCGGCGGGGACCGGTGCCGGGTTTCTACACTTCGGTCGTTTCTTGGGCTTGGGCGGCGCCTTGGCCCTTGCCCTTCGCCTGACAAGGCCCAAGACAAGGCCATGGCCAAGCAACTGCCCTACCCCGTCGTCAACGACGCCTTCGCCCGGTTCCACGCCGCCGAGCCGGAGCCGAAGGGCGAGTTGAACCATGTGAACGCCTATACTTTGGTGGTGGCCGTAGCCCTGTCCGCACAGGCCACCGATGTGGGGGTCAACAAGGCCACGGAGGCGCTGTTCCAGATTGCGGACACGCCCGAAAAGATGTTGGCCCTGGGCGAAGAGGGCGTGATCGAACACATCAAAACCATCGGCCTATTCCGCAACAAGGCCAAGAACGTGATCAAGCTGAGCCGTATTCTGGTGGAGGAGTATGGCAGCGAGGTTCCGTCGTCGCGGGCCGCGTTGATTTCGCTGCCGGGTGTGGGACGGAAGACGGCCAACGTGGTGTTGAATATGTGGTGGGGGCATCCGGCGCAGGCCGTGGACACCCACATCTTTCGCGTGGGCAACCGCACGGGTCTGGCCCCTGGCAAGGATGTGGACGCCGTGGAGCGGGCCATCGAGGACAATGTGCCCGTGGCCTATCAGCAGCATGCCCACCATTGGCTGATCCTGCATGGGCGGTACATCTGCGTGGCCCGCAAGCCGAAATGCGGGGCCTGTCTGATCCGCGACCTGTGCCAATTCCCCGAGAAGACGTCATGAGTCGGCTGTTGGTCTCTTCCGGATCCCTGCTTGAGCCGGAGATCGGGTTCAGCCGCGCAGTCCGCGTCGGAAACCACGTGGCCGTGGCGGGAACCGCCCCCATCGGCGTGGATGGGGCGACCGTGGGCGTGGGCGATATGGCCGCCCAAACGAAACATTGTCTCCGGATCGGGTTACAGGCCTTGGCAGAAGCGGGCGCAGGCCCGGACCACGTGATCCGCAGCCGCATTTTGTTGACAGACATCACCCGGTGGCGGGCGGGGGCGGCGGCCCATGGCGCGATCTTTGCAAAGGTCCGCCCCGCCTGCACGTTCGTCGAAGTCAGCCGGTTCATCGACCCGGATTGGCTTGTGGAAATTGAACTAGACGCGATTATCGAAAGCGAGACTTGAATGGGTAATTCCTACGACGTCATCGGAATTGGCAATGCCATGGTGGATGTCATCTCCCATGGGGAGGACACGTTCCTCGACCATATGGGAATCGAAAAAGGCATCATGCAATTGGTCGATCGGGAGCGGGCGGAGCTTCTCTACGCGGCGATGAAAGACCGGACGGAGGCGCCCGGAGGATCGGTCGCCAACACCATTGCGGGCATCGGCGCCCTGGGCCTGCAGACGGCATTCATTGGCAAAGTGAAAGACGATGCCTTGGGCCGGTTTTACGCCGATGCGCTGGACGCGGCGGGGACGGCCTTTCCCTTGGCGCCGCAGACAGTGGAATTGCCCACGTCGCGGTCAATGATCTTTGTGTCCCCCGACGGCGAGCGGTCGATGAACACCTATCTGGGTGCAGGGGCCGATATCTCCTCGGCGGATGTGCCGGATGTGTTCGCGGGCGGGGGGCTTTTGTTCCTGGAGGGGTATCTGTTCGACAAGGACGAGGGGAAAACCGCGTTCAGCGAAGCGGCGGGCAAGATGAAAGCCGCGGGCGGACGTTCGGCCATCACCATCTCGGACCCGTTCTGCGCGGAACGCCATCGGGCCGACTTTCAGCGGTTGATCGCGGAAGACATGGACATCGCCATTGGAAATGAAGCGGAATGGACGACGCTGTACGAGACCGATGATCTGGATCGTGCGCTCGGCCTGGCGGCGGAGGTCTGCGAGGTCGTGGCCTGCACCCGGTCCGGCGCAGATGTTTGGGTCCGGTCGGGGGGCGCGACGGTCGCCGCCCCCGTCACCCCCGTTCCGGTCGTCGACGCCACGGGCGCGGGCGATCAGTTTGCCGCCGGGTTCCTGTTCGGGGTTGCGACCGGCAAAGGGCTAGAGGTTGCGGCCCGCATGGGTGTCGTGTGCGCCCGCGAGGTGATCGGCCATATGGGCCCCCGTCCCGCCGAAGACATCGCGGCCCTGTTCCGGGCAGAGGGCCTCGGTTAGGGGCCACGTTCCGCATATCTAAGGGCGCCCGACTGGGCGCCTTGGTGACCGTGATACGGGCGAGCCCCGGCATCGCAACATTGACCCTGGGGGGGGACACTTGCGGCATCTGCCGCCATGGGCCAAGTCTTCGTTGGACCAACCCAGGGCGGATGGCGCAGCCTGGGCATTCGTGACGTCAGTCGATACGTGGGCCAGCCGGAAAGGACACAGACATGCATATCCTCATCACGGGCGCGGCGGGCATGATCGGTCGCAAACTCACCGAGGCCATTGTGGCCAAGGGGCAGCTGCAGGGCCAGGCGATCGCTCAACTGACCCTGGTCGACGTGGTGGCCCCGGTCCTGCCAGATGGCATGCCAGGCGCGGCGTTGGCCGCCGACCTCAGCGACCCTGCCGCGGCCCCGGCCCTGATCGAGACGCGGCCCGATGTGATCTTTCACTTGGCGGCCATCGTCTCTGGCGAGGCGGAGGCGAACACGCCCAAGGGCTATGGGGTCAACTTGGCGGGCACCATCGGGCTGTGCACGGCGATCCTGGATCAGGCCAGCTATTGCCCGCGTTTTGTCTTCACGTCCTCCATCGCCGTCTTCGGCGCCCCGCTGCCGGATATCATCGATGATGACGTGCCACCCCGGCCACTGACCAGCTATGGGACCCAGAAGTTGATGGGCGAGCAAATGGTCAACGACCTAAGCCGGAAGGGCCTGCTCGACGGGGTGTCGCTGCGCCTGCCGACGATCTGCGTCCGCCCGGGCAAGCCCAACGCGGCGGCATCCGGGTTTTATTCCTCGATCCTGCGAGAGCCGCTTTTGGGGCAGAAGGCCGTGTTGCCGGTGCCGGAGACGACGCGCCACTGGTTCGCATCGCCCCGCGCAGCGGTCGGGTTCCTTCTGCGCGCGGCGGAGGTTGATTTGGCCCCTTTGGGCCAGGACCGCGCGCTGAACCTGCCGGGCGTGGACGCCACCGTGGCCGAGGAAATCGCCGCGTTGGAGCGGGTGGCGGGTCCGAAGGCCACCGCGTTGATTGACCGTCGACCCGACGCGACCATCGCGCAGATCGTCGAAAGCTGGCCCCAAGCCTTCAATCCAGAGCGCGCCCGTGCCTTGGGCTTTGCCGCCGAGCCGGACATGGACGCCATCGTGCGGGCGCATATCGAGGATGAGCTTGGGGGACAGGTGCCCGTCGCGGTACACTGACCCATTGCGGGGCCTGTCCTACCAGTGGGGCGGGCGCTGATCGGCCAGAGGAATGCCGCCGCTTTCGGCGGCTTCAGCCTCGGCGGCGCGTTCCATCAGCAGGCGGACGCGACGCTCAAGCGTGGCGATCTCATCGGCCTGGCGCGCGACCACGTCGGACAGATCCTCTACCACCCGCGTCAGATGGGCGATGCGTTCCTCAAACTGTTCCATCCCGATGGCTCCTTACGGTTGCGGGTCGCGGGGGCGGGCCGTATGCACGGCGCCAAGCAATCAGGACCAGACCCATGGCCAAGAAAGAGAAGAAACCCCGCCGTCCCCGCGCCGAGACGCCCAAAGGCTTTCGCGACTATTTCGGCGCGGATGTGACTGAGCGCAAGGCCATGTTGGACGCCATTGCCCGGGTCTATCATCTCTATGGGTTCGAAGCGCTGGAAACCTCCGCCGTGGAAACCGTGGAGGCGTTGGGCAAGTTCCTGCCCGATGTGGACCGCCCGAACGCGGGGGTCTTCGCCTTCCAGGAGGACGACGATTGGCTGGCCCTGCGCTATGACATGACGGCGCCGTTGGCCCGCGTTTACGCACAACATCGCAACGACCTGCCCACCCCGTACCGGCGCTATGCCATGGGCCCGGTCTGGCGCAACGAGAAGCCGGGACCGGGTCGATTCCGACAGTTTTATCAATGCGATGCGGATACGGTGGGGACGGCGTCCGTGGCCGCAGATGCGGAGATCTGCGCCATGCTGGCCGACACGCTGGAGGCTGTGGGCATCGCGCGCGGCGCCTATGTGGTGCGGGTGAACAACCGGAAGGTGTTGAACGGCGTGATGGAGGTCGCAGGCCTTGCGGGCAACGACAAGGAGGCGGAACGCGGCATCGTGCTTCGCGCCATCGACAAGATTGATCGGTTGAAGGAAGACGGCGTCCGCGCCCTGCTTGGCGATGGCCGCAAGGACGAAAGCGGGGATTTCACCGAAGGGGCTGGTCTGGACGACAGGCAAAGCGATTGCGTCATGGCCTTCATGACCGCAACGGGGGCCAGCGGCCCCGAGACGCTGGTGAACCTACGTGCCATTGTTGAAGGCAGTGCCGTGGGCCGGGACGGTGTCGCCGAACTCGAACAAATCGCCGCCCTTTTGGACGCGCAGGGCTATGGCCCCGACCGGATCATCATCGACCCTTCGGTCGTCCGCGGCCTGGGCTACTATACCGGCCCAGTCTATGAGGCGGAGCTGACGTTCGAGATCATGGATGAAAAGGGCCGCCCGCGGCAATTCGGGTCGGTCGCGGGCGGCGGGCGCTACGACGATTTGGTGACGCGGTTCACGGGGCAAGCGGTCCCGGCCACGGGTGTCTCTATCGGGGTGGACCGCCTGCTGGCCGCGTTGCGCGCCAAGGACCAGGCGGCGGTGCCAGCGCCCGGCCCCGTCATCGTCACCGTCATGGACCGCGACCGCATGGCGGATTACCAAGGCATTTGTGCCGAGCTCCGCAATGCAGGCATCCGGGCTGAGGTTTATCTGGGCAACCCCAAGAACTTCGGCAATCAGTTGAAATATGCCGACAAGCGCAATGCCCCGGCGGCGATCATTCAGGGCTCTGACGAGGCGGAGCGAGGGGTGGTCCAGGTCAAGGATTTGATCCTGGGGGCGAAGATCGCGCAGGAGGCCACGCTGGAGGAATGGAAGGAGAATCCCTCTCAGACCGAAGTGGCGTTGGCCGATCTGGTTTCATTTGTGACCCGCATCCTGGGCCAATGATCTCTGCCGCCGACCGCCAGCGCGCCGCCGACATCCTGGCGCAGTTCGAAGCCGCGGGGGCCGCGCGCGTAGAGACAGAGATCCTGCAACCGGCGGGCACCCTGCTGGACCTTTATGGTGAGGACATTCGCGCGCGCGCCTTCACCACGACGGACCCTTTGCGCGGCGAGACGATGCTGCGCCCCGATTTCACCGTGCCAGTCGTCCAGGCCCACATGGAGGACGGCGCGGAACCGGCCCGTTATGCCTATCTGGGCGAAGTGTTTCGCCGTCAGGAAGAGGACCCGTCGCGCCCCCGCGAATACCTACAAGTGGGGTATGAGGTGTTCGACCGCGCGGCCCCGGCCCAGGCGGATGCCGAAGTGTTCGCGACCCTTCAGGCGGCACTGGCCCCCTGGAAGGCGAAGGCGCACACGGGCGATCTGGGCATTCTCATCGCGGCGGTTGAGGGGCTCAGCACCTCTGTCGACCGTCGGGCCGCCCTGCGCCGGCACATCTGGCGGCCCCGGCGGTTTCGCAAGCTGTTGACCCGGTTTGCCGATGGGGGTGCGACCCCTGCGGGACGCGCGACTTTGGTGGCCGCGCTTGCCGCATCGTCCCCGGACGCAATGGTGGCCGACGCCGGGCCCCTGGTCGGATTGCGCAGCGCCACAGAGATTCAAGCACGGCTTCGCACATTGCAAGACGACGCGGAGGCGCCGACCATTCCAAGGGCCGAGGCAGAGGTGCTGGACGCCATCCTGGAAATTGACGACACGCTGGCGGGCGCTTTGTCGCCCCTGCGCGACCTGGCAGTGGACCTGCCCGCCCTGACGCCCGCGCTGGACCGGTTGGACGCGCGGGCCGAGGCCTTGGCCGCGCGCAATATCGACCCCGCCAGCCTGGCCTTTGCCCCCGCCCGCGGGCGCAGCGCCATGGAGTATTACGACGGGTTCGTCTTCACCTTCACCGCCGCGGGACGGCCGGACCTGCCGCCCCTTGCCGCGGGCGGGCGGTATGACGCGCTGACAGCCGTGCTGGGCCGGGGACGCGCGATCCCGGCTGTGGGCGGGGTCATCCGGCCCGGCCTGTTGGGGGACGCGCTATGATCCGGCTGGGTGTTCCGTCCAAGGGGCGGTTGATGGACAAGACCTTCGACTGGTTCGGCAAACGCGGCCTGACCCTGGCGCGCACGGGATCGGACCGGGAATATGCCGGACGGGTGGAAGGGGCGGACGTGACGCTGGTCCTTTTGTCTGCGTCCGAGGTCCCGCGCGAGTTGTCCGCAGGACGCATCCATCTGGGCGTCACGGGCAGCGACCTGGTCCAGGAAACCCTGGCCGCCTGGGACAGCCACGTAGAGCCGTTGGCCGCCATGGGGTTCGGCCACGCGGATCTGGTGCTGGCCGTGCCCAAGGCCTGGGTCGATGTGACCTGCCTGGATGATCTGGACGCCGTCGCCGCCGCCTTTCGGGCGGCCCATGGGCACCGCCTTCGGATTGCGACCAAGTATCACCGCCTGGTGCGGACCTTCCTGCGCGCCCATGACGTGGCCGATTACCAGTTGGTGGACAGCCAAGGCGCCACGGAAGGAACAGTGAAGAATGGCACGGCAGAGGCCATTGCCGACATCACGTCCACCGGGGAAACGCTGCGGGCCAATCACTTGAAAATTCTGGAAGATGGGTTGATCCACCCCAGCCAGGCGACCCTGTTCCGGGCACGGCACGCATCTTGGGGCGACGCGGAACGCGCTGTGCTGGACGCATTGCTGCAACGGCTGGCGGTCTAAAGTGGTTCAGCTTTAACGTGAGTCGCGGGGGTCCCGTGAGCGTTCCGATGTGATCGACCCTTATTGGAGCGTTGGATAATGTCGGCACCTTGACCACGCGCGCTCCGGACGCGATTTCAACATTGCATTGAAGACGGGTTGAGCCGGCGTGCTGCGGCATGACGCTTGAAGCTCTCGCCAGCTATTAGCGCACGATGGCCGCGCCCTTTGTCAGTTGAGCGACGCAGACCTTGATTGCCGGCCCGACATAGAACCCGCTTATCGCACCGTGAGCCATCCAAGGTGCGATGGAGGGCCCCGCCTGCGCGCCCGATTTTCGCGAGGTGCTGGTCCCCCGAGATTGCTTACAGAACGGTCGTCTTCCTCGACAACCTGGCCAGGCAGGGGAACACGGAAGCCGCGCAAACCCCGCGCAACCACGGCTGTTGGTCCCTGTACCTACCACCATACTGGTCGGATCTTGACCCCATTGAAAAGGCGTACTCAAAGCGGAGAGCCCACCTGCGACGGGTCTGGGCGACAAGTCTTACGGCATTCTTCGACGCCATCGGGGCAATCTGCGAACTCTACGATCCAACGGAGCGCTGGACCTACTTCAAAGCTTCCGAATCTATCTCAGGTTGATGCTGAAATGCTCTAGCGACCGCTATGGTGGTGGCGGCGGAACGGGGTGGCGACTTGTGGTCGACCCCCTGCCCTCTCTTAGCAACATCAACAGGGCGAACACGGTCAGACCGACCCCCAACAGCACCACAAGATCCGGCGCCGGTTGCCCAAGGGCCATTCCCCAAAGCGTGACCCACGCCGGGACGAGATAGGTATAAGCCATCACCTTGGACGCGGGCAGGCGCAGGGACGCAAACTGCAAAAGGGTGAACGTCGCGGCTGAGGCAAAAATGGCCGTGTAGGCGATGGCGATCCATACCCGGTTGGGCAAGCTGCCCCATTCGACTGCGCCCAGGTCCGACCAACCCAGAAGGGTCACGCACAGGGCCCCGGCCACCAACGTCCCGAACGTGAAGACGAGCGCTGTTTCCCCTCGGTTCAATCTGCGCACGAGGGGGGTGTAGAGGGCGTGGGCCATGCAGCCCCAGACATAAATCCATTCGCCCCGTCCGATGTCAAAGGCCAGCGCCGCTGGCAGGTCCCCCCGGAAGATCACCCAAAGCGCGCCAATGCCGCCCAACAGAAGGGCCGTTGCGATCCACGGGGTCAAAACCTGGCGCAGGAGGACATAGCCGAACCCGGCGGCCATTATCGGTGTCAGGGTGAACACGGCGGCGGCAGAGACCGGCGCCGCTGTCTTCAGCCCTTCGAACATCAGGACAAAGTAGATGGCGAAGACGCCGCCCAAGACCGCATATCGCCAAGGCGCACGCAGCGCCGAACGGGGCACGCCGCCCCGCCACCAGACCAGCGTCCCGATGATCCCTGCGGCCAACGCAAACCGCACCGCGTTTAGCGCCAGCGGAGAGATATCATTGGCCGCCGCAGCCCCCAGTGGAAAGGACCCGGCCACCAGCGCCGAGAACAACAGCATCGCGCCGTGGCCCTGCGCGGCGGGGGACCCTGCCGTCAACTGACGATGTCCGACCAGCCCAGTGACGCGTCCTTGAGGTGTTTCACGAAAGTCTGCACTTTGGCCGTGCGGTGCAAATCCACATGGGTCACCAACCATAAAGGGCTGCACCACTCGGGACGGGGCGGAAAGACCATCTCGATATCTTCGGCGTTCGCCTCCGCCCAGGTGGGCGAAAACCCGATCCCCAACCCCGCCTGCATGGCCGGGCGCATGGCCGTGATCTGGTTGACTTGGTACCCAATATTCTCTGCCGGAATATGCTTCTTGAGCCATGCAAAGAAGGGCGCCCGGGGGTTTTCCTCTGCCGAGCCAATGAAGACATGGTGCCCCACATCATCCAAGCTTTCCGGTTTGCCATGGCGGTCCAGATAGGCCTTGGACGCATAAAGCGCGAAATCCTGCTGATAGAACTTCTGGACCACATTGTCGGGCTCATCCGGGGCGCTGCCTGCGCGGATGGCCACGTGGGCCTCCCCGTATTCCAGGCGGAACACTCTCTCATCGGTCAGGAACTTGATCGTCAATTCGGGATGCGCCTCCCGGAACTCGGCCAGGGCAGGGGACAGGAGCGGGGCCAGCACGGCGATGGAGGTGATGATCAACTCTCCGGTGACTTCGTTGCCGCGACCTTTGATCCGGTTGGCCAGTTGCGCCAGCTGGTCATCGGTGGATTGGGCCACCTTCAATAGGTCTTGTCCCGCCTCGGTCGGGGTATAGCCGCGGGCATGGCGTTGGAACAGTTTGGTGCCCAGCTTGCCTTCCAGGCTGTCGATGTGGCGAATGACGGTGGCATGGTGCACGCCCAAGGCTTGGGCCGCACCGGACACAGTGCCCAGACGCGCAACCTGGAACGCGGTGCGGACTTCATCCCAATCGTTGAAAGCCATCTGTGCATTCCTCCACGCTTTTGCCGCTTCAGATTAGCATTCGCGCGCAGACCTGGAAACCATCTGTGACGGGGCCGTGGGCGAAGTCAGCGCAAATTTGCACATAAGCCGCGCGAGCAGGGGTGTTTGCGCGCAATGACGCAAGGGCCATTGTCAAACCCGACCCTCCTTAGAACTGGAACCACCCCCGATGACACATATCCTCCGCATTGATGCGTCCGCCCGCCAAGCCGGGTCCGTCACGCGCGATCTTCTCGACCGGATCGAAGCGCGGCTGGGCGGACAGGTTACCCGCCGCGACGTCGGCGCTGCACCCCTGCCCCTTCTGACGGCCGACTGGGTGGATGCGAACTTCACCCCCAAGGATCAGCGGAATTCGGACCAGCGGCAGGCGCTGGCCCTCTCCGACGCCCTGGTGGCAGAGGTGCAGGCCGCCGACACGCTGCTGATCGCCCTGCCCATCTATAACTTCAGCGTCCCCGCCAGCTTGAAAGCCTGGATTGACTTGATCGCGCGGGCGGGGCTGACGTTCAAATATAGCGAAACCGGTCCAAAGGGATTGCTGACAGGCAAACGCGCCATCGTCGTCGTTGCATCGGGCGGCGTACCGATGGATTCGCCCGTAGATTTTGCCACGCCCTACATCCGACAAGTCCTGGGTTTCATCGGGATCAAGGACGTCACCATTGTCAACGCGGACGCCATGGCCACCGATGCCGATGGCGCCCTGGCACGGGCCAAGTCGCAGATCGACGCCATCGCCGCCTGAACGCGACGGTGCCCAAAACTCTTCCAGAAGAGTTTTGCCGCCGCCGTTGCGCTTGACTCGCCTGCGCGTCACGCCTAGCTGCCGTCTCGACCCGGAAGCTTCGTCTTCCGGTCCCCACAACAATGGGGATCGCCCTCCGCCAGCGTGATACGCCCGCGGGGGCGTTTGTGCATTCCGCAGGCGGCCCCCACATGGGGGTCATCGGCAAGAGGAGAGACGCGATGTTCGAGAGCCTGTCAGACCGCCTCGGCGGGGTGTTCGACCGCCTGACCAAGCAGGGTGCCCTGAGCGAAGATGACGTCCGCACGGCCATGCGCGAGGTTCGTGTCGCCCTGCTGGAGGCGGATGTATCCCTGTCCGTCGCCCGCGATTTCGTCAAGAAAGTCACAGCCAAAGCCACCGGCGCCGCCGTCACCAAATCCATCACCCCGGGCCAGCAAGTCATCAAGATCGTCCATGATGAGTTGCAGACCGTGTTGGCGGGCGAAGACGGGCTGGAGCCGCTCAAAATCGACAACCCGCCCGCTCCGATCCTGATGGTGGGACTCCAAGGCTCCGGCAAGACGACCACAACGGGCAAGCTGGCCAAACGCCTGTCGGAGCGGGAGGGCAAGCGCGTGCTCATGGCGTCCCTCGACGTGAACCGTCCTGCGGCCATGGAGCAATTGGCCATCCTCGGCACCCAGATCGGGGTGGACACCCTGCCCATCATGCCCGGCCAGATGCCCGTGGACATCGCCAAACGCGCCAAGCAGCAGGCGACGCTGGGCGGATATGATGTCTACATGCTCGACACCGCGGGCCGGTTGCAGATCGACCAAGTGCTGATGGACGAAGTGGCCCAAGTCCACGCCGCAGTCACCCCGCGCGAGACGCTCTTGGTGGTCGACGGCCTGACCGGTCAAGTCGCCGTCGACGTGGCCGAGGAATTCGATGCCAAGGTCGGTGTGACCGGCGTGGTCTTGACCCGGATGGATGGCGACGGGCGCGGCGGCGCCGCCTTGTCCATGCGCGCGGTCACCGGCAAGCCCATTCGCTTCGTCGGTCTGGGCGAAAAGATGGACGCGCTGGAGGAGTTCGACCCCCAGCGGGTCGCCGGGCGCATCCTGGGTATGGGCGACATCGTGGCCCTGGTCGAAAAGGCCCAGGAGGTCGCCGACGAAGAAGCACAGGCCCGCATGATGAAGCGGTTCCAGAAAGGTCTGTTCAACATGAACGACCTGAAGGGACAGCTGCAGCAGATGCAGAAAATGGGCGGTATGGAGGGGATGATGGGCATGATGCCCGGCATGGGCAAAATGTCGAAGGCCATGGACAAGGCTGGCTTGGATGACAGCATCCTCAAGCGCCAGATCGCCCTGATAAATTCCATGACCAAGAAAGAGCGCGCGAACCCCGCCCTTTTGCAAGCCAGCCGCAAAAAGCGCATCGCCAAGGGCGCGGGCCTAGACGTCAGCGACTTGAATCAGCTGATCAAAATGCACCGTCAGATGGCGGATATGATGAAGAAGATGGGCAAGGGTGGCATGCTCAAAAAGGCAATGTCCATGATGGGGGGCAAAGGCGGCGGCCTGCCCAATCCCGGCCAGATGGACCCCGCCGCCCTTGAGGCCGCCAGCAAGCAGTTGGGGTCCATGAAAGGGATGCCCGGCATGGGGGGCATGCCCGGCGGCCTGCCGCCCGGTTTCCCTGGCATGGGCAAAAAGAAGTGACAGAGTGGGGCCCCTCCCCCTGGTCGGACCGGTGCGTCCAGACGGCTACTGCGGCCCGTCTTGGTGCGTCCACTGGGCTGTCATCTGGCCGGAAATACTCTCACACCGACGTCGCGACGGGCGCATCGCTGCGTCTGACCGGGCCACGCGCCGGGGGCGCCCGCCCATGACTACGATCGAGATTCCGACCCTCACGACCGAGCGTCTGACCCTGCGCGCCCAAAGCCTGGCCGATTTCGAGGCCTATGCCGCCACGCTAGCGTCGGCCCGAATGGTCCACATTGATCGCCTCGACCGGCGGGATGCCTGGTTCGTGTTCTGCAACGATCTGGCCGGGTGGCAATTGCGCGGCACGGGCATCTGGTCGGTGGACCGAACGGGTGGCCCCTTGGTCGGCTGGATCGGCATCCAACAGCCTGCGCACCTGCCGGAGCCTGAACTGGGCTGGCTCCTCTGCGACGGGCAGGAGGGGCAGGGTTACGCCACCGAAGGGGCCCGCGCCACCTTGGGCTGGGCGCGCAGCCGCATGGCCTCCCTCGTCAGCTACATCGCGCCTGCGAACAGCCGATCCGTGGCCGTTGCCGAACGCCTGGGCGCGACCCCGGACCGAAATGCGCCACTGCCCGAGGGGGAAACGCCGAACACCACCCGCGTCTTTCGCCATTGGGGGGCCGCCGCATGATCACCCGCACCGTCCGCTATGAGATTGACCCGGACAAGCTGTCCGCGTCCAAGACCTATGCCAAAGCCCGGCTGCACTTTGTGCCGAAACCGGGCGGCGTCCGTTACGGCTATCCCATGCCCCATGAGGGGCCGAATGGCATCGCCTATCGCCACTTCTCCTTCGCGTCTGTGGCCGACTATGGGGCCTATCGAGGGAAGATGTGGCAGCATGCAGCATGGCTGCGCGCCGACGACCACGCCAAGCGCACCAGATGCATCCGGCGCTGTGACCTCAGTTTCACCAGGCCCCTGTTCGACGGCGCGGGTACGGACACGCGCGCCCTATGACGACGCCCCTGCCCCATATCCCCACCCTTCGGACGGAGCGACTGACCCTGCATGCCCCGCGGATGGAAGACCATGACGCGCTGTCGGCCTTCTATGGCTCGCCCCGGGCGTCCTTCGCTGGCGGCCCCATGACGCCGGGGCTGTCTTGGCGTGTGCTGGCCCAGGAAGCTGGGCAGTGGATGCTGCGCGGGTTTGGCCGGTGGGTGGCGACGGAACGGGGCGATGACACACCCATGGGGACCGTAGGTCTCTGCCACCCCGATGGCTCCCCCGAAAATGAGCTTGGCTCGGACCTGTTCGAGGGGGCGACGGGCAAGGGCGATGCGACCGAAGCCGGAATGGCCGCCCGCGCCTACGCCTATGGCACGCTCGGGTGGACAACGCTGATCTCTCTGATCGCGCGGGGCAATGACGCCTCCGCCGCGGTGGCACGACGTCTTGGGGCCACGCCAAAGGGCCCGTTCACCCATGGGCGGTTTGGCACCATGACCATCTGGCGCCACCCGTCCGCGCAAGGGGTGGCCCCATGATCGCCTTGTCAGACACCCCAACCCTGCGGACTGAACGCCTGGTGCTGCGCGCGCCCTTGGGCAGCGACTGGCCCCATTGGCGGGCGTTCCATACCGACATGCGCGCCCAATGGATCGGCGGTGCGAAGGGCGCAGACGGGGCGTGGCGCGCCTTCGGCCATGTGATCGGCCATTGGGCCATGCGCGGCTTCGGCAGTTTCGTTTTCCATCGCCAAGGCGATCCAACGCCCATCGGCATGTGCGGCCCCTGGTTCCCAGAAGGCTGGCCCGAAACGGAAATTGGCTGGACCCTCTGGTCCGGCGCCCATGAGGGCAAGGGTTTCGCCACGGAGGCGGCGCGCACGACGATGGCCTTCGCCCGCGACAGGTTGGGCTGGCACAGCGCCGTCAGTTACATCCATCCCGACAACGCCGCGTCCATGGCCGTGGCCGTACGCCTTGGCGCGACCCGCGATGAGACCGCCGCGCGGCCGCACGCCAATGATGTGGTCTACCGGCATTGGGGGATGCCATGACGCATCTGCCGGACACCTTGACCACGGCGCGCCTGATCTTGCGCCGCCCCGCCCTTGGGGACCTGGCGGCCTATGTGGCCTATTACACAGGCCCGCGCACAACCGGTGTCGGGGGGCCACGGCCCCGCAACGATGTCGTGGACCGGTTCCATGCCATGGCAGGCCAATGGGCCCTTCGCGGCTATGGCCGCTATGTGATCACACAGGGCGGGGCGGGTTTCGGCCATGTGGGCATCATGCATATGGACCTTGACGATAGGGCCGAGATCACCTGGACCCTTTGGGACGGCGCGCAGGAAGGCCAGGGTTTCGCCACCGAAGCCGCCCGCGCCGTCCTCGATGCCTGGACTGGCGCGCCCTTGGTGGCCCGCGTCGACCCGGCCAACGCCCCATCCCGGCGCGTGGCGGAGCGTTTGGGCCTGGTCGAAGATCCGCAGGCCGTGCCGCCCGACCATGGGCCCTGCCTCTGCACGTATGTCCCGGCGGCGGCGGTGTCCCCATGACGACCGTCACCATCCCAGAATTGCGCACGGATCGCCTCATCCTGCGCGCGCCGGCCATGGCCGATTTCGACGCGTATGCCGCGATGATGGCGTCGGACCGGGCCGCGTATATGGGCCAGCTGTCGCGCCGCCACGCCTGGTACAGCTTCACCAATGACGTGGCCACATGGCTGCTGCACGGCTGGGGGATCTGGTCGGTCGATCTGCGCCAAGGGACACATATCGGCCAAGTTGGTGCACAACTTCCAGACCCCTTCCCCGAGCCGGAATTGGGCTGGTTCCTTCACCCCGGGCACGAAGGCCACGGCTTCGCCACCGAGGCCGCGCTGGTCGCTCTTGGCTGGCTCCGGGGCAGGATGGACAGCTTGGTAAGCTATATCGACCCGGCCAATGCCCGCTCCATCGCGCTGGCCGGACGGCTGGGGGCGGTACGTGACAAAGACGCCCCGTTGCCCGAGGGGGAAACATCGGCCGAGACCCATGTCTTCCGCCATTGGGGGGTCGCACCATGATCGCCCCGCTCGCCATCCCCGTGACGCCCCAGGCCGCGGCCCGCGCTGCCGCCCTCGAAGCGGTGGTGCCGACCTTGCGCACCCCGCGCACGCGCCTGCGCGCGCCCCGCCTGACGGATTATGGCACCCTCCACACGATCACGGGCACGGCCCGTGGGGCATTCGAAGGCGGCCCGTCCACGCCCGAAGAAACCTGGGCCGATTTCTGCGCGATGACTGCCACATGGCTGCTGCGCGGCCACGGAATGTGGACCATCGAGACGGGCGGCGGCGACGTGGCGGGCTTCGTCTTGATCGGAACGGAACCCGGCGACCGGGAGCATGAGTTGGGCTGGCTTCTGGCCGAGGCGTTCGAGGGTATGGGTTTGGCCCACGAAGCCGCCAAAGCGGCGCGCGCTTACGCCTGGAACGACCTGCGCGTGCCGTCCCTGGTCAGCTACATCACCGTCGGCAACACCCGGTCGGAGGCGTTGGCCCGCCGCCTGGGCGCCACCCCGGATGGCGCTTTGATCGACAACACCGTCACGGTTTGGCGCCACCCCACGCCAGCGGGGGCGGCATGACCATTCCGACGCTCACGACCGAACGGCTGACCCTGCGCGCGCCCGACATCCGGGACCACGCGGCCTATGCCGCGTTCTACGCTTCGGAGCGGAGCCGCATTATCGGGGGCCCCAAGGATGAGACCGCCGCCTGGAAAATCCTCACCAATGACCGCGGCCATTGGCCCTTGCGCGGCTTCGGCTGGTGGAGCTTGGATGACGGAACGGGCTGCATCGGGTCTTGCGGTTTTCACCTGCCCGCCGGGCGCAGGCACGTGGAACTTGGCTGGTCGCTGTTTTCCAGCACGGGCAAAGGCTATGCCACCGAAGCCGGGCGGGCGGCTTTGTCTTGGGCGCGCGACACGGGGCACCTGTTAGAATGGGGCCAGTTGGTCAGCTATATCGACCGGGCCAACGTCGCATCCCAGAACGTGGCCCGTCGTCTGGGGGCGACCGACTCCGGTCAGCCCCCCGCCCATGATGCCGATTGCACCGTCTGGACCTATGGGGACATTGCATGACCCGTTCGCCCTGCATCCCCCGTCCCTCATCTGGCCAAAAATACTCTGACACCGGTCTCACCACCCGCGGCGTCCCCAGGACCGGACAGCCCCCTGCGCAGGAGGTCCGCCCATGAGCCGCGCCACCATCCCCGTCCTGGAGACGGCGCGCCTGACCCTGCGTGCGCCAGAGCCCGAAGACTATCCCGACTTCAAAGCGACCTTCGCGTCCTATCGCTCTCGCTTCATGGGCGGTCCGCTTAACAAGTATGAGGCATGGATGCTCTATGCCGCAGAGATCGGCCATTGGGACATTCGCGGGTTCGGCATGTGGATGATCCATGCGCGCGCCGATGACCGCACGCTGGGCATGGCCGGCGGCTGGCAACCCGCCGGATGGCCAGAGCGGGAATTGGCCTGGATCATCTGGCCCCATGAGGCCGGCAAAGGCTACGCCCTGGAGGCGACCGATGCCGCGCGCCGCCATCTTTACGCCAGCGGCTGGGATCGGGCGGTCAGCTATGTTGACCCAAAAAATCTCGATTCCATCCGGCTTTGCGAACGGTTGGGGGCGACCCGCGACACGGGTGCCACCACCATTGACGGCAACGACGCCGTCTACCGCCACCCTGCACCCGATGCGCTGCGGGACACCCGTCTTTCCTGGGCCATCGCCCGGGAGATCGAGCACTACACCAATCCCAACCTGAAGCCAGAGGGGATGCCCGTTGACTGACACCACCACACGTGCGGCACAGGTCCTGGCGGACCATCGCGCCTCCATCGACCGTTTGGACGCGGTCCTCGTCTACACGCTGGCCGAACGGTTTGCGCACACCCAAGCGGTGGGCAAACTGAAGGCCGAGCATGCCTTGCCGCCTTCGGACCCCACCCGTGAGGCCAAACAGATCGCCAGGCTAGAGGCCATGGCGGTCGAAGCGGGGCTCGACCCCGGCTTCGCCAAGAAATTCCTCGCCTTCATCATCGAGGAAGTCATCCGACATCACCGGACACATCAATCGTAACATACGCCAAACAAAGGAAATCACATCATGGCTATGAAAATTCGTCTCGCCCGCGGCGGCTCTAAGAAGCGCCCGTTTTATCGCATTGTTGCCGCCGACAGCCGCATGGCCCGCGACGGCCGCTTCATCGAGAAGTTGGGGACCTATAACCCGCTTCTGCCCAAAGACAGCGAGGACCGCGTCAAGATGGATATGGAGCGCGTGCAGTACTGGCTGAGCCAAGGCGCCCAGCCCACCGACCGCGTGGCCCGCTTCCTAGAAGCCGCAGACGTTCTGCCCAAGAAAGAGCGCGCCAACATGAAGAAGGCCGAGCCGGGCAAGAAAGCCCAGGAGCGCGCCCAGGAGAAGGCGGACAAAGCAGCCGCTGCCGAAGAGGCCGCGAATGCGCCGGCCGAAGAGGCACCCGCCGAAGACGCCTCGTCCGAGTAACGCACCGGGCGGCGGCCCCAATGCGGGCCGCCGCCGCAGTCCATGGCCCATCTGACGCTCATCATCCTGGCCCTGGCGGCCCTTCTGACCATCATAGGGTCCGTCCTGGCCGTCCAATCCGAACGGCCCACGCTCCGCCCTTTGGGCTTAATTGTCGCGATCCTGTCCTTGGTTGCCATCCCGGCGATTCTTTTGGCCAAGTGACCTTGTTCACCGCGCCATCCCTTGGCCCCGGTCGTCAGCCCCGTTTCCAAATCCCGACGCATCCGGTAACCCAACAGGATGTTTTCCAACGCGACGTCGTCGGACCGATCAGGCGGCCCATTCTACAGAGATGGCGCCGCCCCATTGGCCAACGTCTGGCACCCGTGGCGCAAATCATCCCCATCAATGATGGTGGTCTGCGGCCACCGAAGGCGCAATTCATGGCGGAGAGGTTTGAACCTCGACAGCGTGCGATGGACCTCACCGATCTACCCGTCATCCGACTAAACGTGCGAAGCGCAAAGTCCCGCAAACAGCCCACGCCCTATGGAGGTCAGATCACCGACCTGCCCGGGCGGAGCGTCCTTGATGAAGGCCGCTCACCTCCGCTGGGCACGCTGCTCGGGTGCCGTGGCCGATCAGCCTCTCGACCTGGGCCATGGTTCTCAACACGTCACGGCACCACGCTCCCTTTGCCAAGGGGGTCGCCCTGGAAGGGGCCTGCAGTCAACGCCGGGGGACGCATCGCCCCTTTCAACCTTGACCCGCGTCCCGGGCCACGCCAACGTCTGCGCCCTGTGACACGGCTGGCAACCCCAAGAGAGACACCATGAAAGATCACGTCTGCCTCGGCGCCATCATGGGCAGTTACGGTGTCCGGGGGGAGGCACGGGTCAAGAGCTTCTGCGCCGAGCCATCCGCCATCGGCGATTACGGCCCCCTGACCGACGATGCGGGCCACAGCTATGCCGTCACCGTAATTCGCCCGATCAAGGGCGGCTACGCCGTCCGCCTGTCCGGCGTCCCCAAGAAGGAGGCCGCCGACGCCCTCAAAGGCCAACGTCTTTGGGCGCCGCGTGCGGCCTTGCCGGACCTGCCCGATGATGAATTCTACCATAGCGACCTTATCGGCCTGGCCGCCGTCGACACCGGGGGCGCAGACCTGGGCCGCATCCATGCCGTCCATGACCACGGCGCCGGTGATCTGCTGGAACTGCGCCCGAAAGGCATGGCACCCATTCTGATCCCGTTCACCCATGCCATCGTGCCGACCGTGGACCTGACCGCCCGCCGGGTCGTCATCGACCCGCCCGAAGGTTTGTTTCCAGAAGACGACACCCCGAAGGGTTAATCCAGCTGCGCCGCACGCGAACCGCGGCTCCTCCGAAATCCGCCCGGCCCAAGGCGATGTCATTGGCACGATCCGGAAGACCCCCGACAAACCATTGCCAGCGGCGCAGGGATTCCGCCTCGTCGACACATCTTCCCAAGACCGTGTCCGGGGTCTATCCGTCGCCCATGACCAACACGCCCCGCTCCCACGGCATGAAATCCATCCGGGCTTCGCTGCGCCCCCGCGACCTCATGGCAGAGGTCGCGCGCCCCGGCGCCTGGCGGGCCTCCGTCGTCACGCTCTTTCCTGACGCGTTTCCCGGCGTCCTTGGCCACTCCCTTATCGGCACGGCCCTGCGCGACGGCCGCTGGTCGCTGGAGACGACGAACCTGCGCAACTTTGGCCTGACCAAGCACCGCAACGTGGACGCCCCCCCGGCAGGCGGCGGCGCTGGCCTTGTCCTGCGGCCCGATGTGGTCGGCCCCGCCCTCAAGGCGGCGCGCGTCCCCGGCCCCATGATTTACCTCAGCCCCCGCGGCACCCCCTTTACGCAGTCCATGGCCCAAAGCCTGGCTGCTGGCCCCGGTGTCACCCTGCTGTGCGGGCGGTTTGAAGGCGTCGACCAACGTGTGCTCGACCACTTCGACATGGCCGAAATATCTCTGGGCGACTTCGTCCTCACCGGCGGGGAAATCGCGGCCCAAGCGCTGCTCGACGCCACGATCCGCCTACTCCCCGGCGTTCTGGGCAACCATACCTCCACGGAGGAAGAGAGTTTTGCCAATGGCCTGCTCGAACATCCCCAATTCACCAAACCCGCCGAGTGGGAGGGCCGCAGGGTCCCCGACATCCTCACCTCCGGGAACCATGCGAATGTCGCCACGTGGCGACAAACCCAATCGGAGGCGCTGACCCAACAGCGCCGCCCGGACCTCTGGGCCAAGTACAAGGCGCGATAGGTCTGTCATCTGGCCGAAAATACCTCCGGGGGAGTCGATCTTGATCGACGGGGGCAGCGCCCCCACGCCAGAACAATTCAGACTGCGGCGCAGCCGCGCCGCTTGATATCTCTTGCACGGCGCGCAATCACCCGCTAACGGGGCGCATCCCATCTGGGACAACAAAGAAAAGCCGTGCCGCAAAGGCGCAGGACATTATCCGGGGGCAAACCCCGCGTAGCATAAGGAGAGGTCCCATGGACCTGATCGCTCAGATCGAGGCGGAACAAGTGTCCGCCCTCGGGAAAGACCTTCCCGATTTCAAAGCCGGTGACACGATCCGCGTCGGCTTCAAAGTGACCGAAGGCACACGCACCCGGGTGCAGAACTACGAAGGTGTCTGCATCAGCCGCAAGAACGGCGCGGGCATCGCTGGGTCGTTCACCGTGCGTAAGATCAGCTTCGGCGAAGGGGTAGAGCGTGTGTTCCCCCTGCATTCGACCAATATCGACAGCATCACCGTCGTGCGCCGCGGTCGCGTTCGCCGGTCCAAGCTGTACTACCTGCGCACCCGCCGCGGAAAGTCCGCTCGTATCGCCGAGCAGACGAATTACCGCGCGCCCAAAGCCAAATAAGGAGAGGCGTCATGAAAAAGGACCTGCATCCCGATTATCACGTCATCGACGTCAAGTTGGTCGACGGCACCGTGGTACAAATGAAATCCACCTGGGGTGGCGAAGGGGAGCAATTGGCCCTCGACATCGACCCCTCCGTCCACCCGGCTTGGACGGGCGGAACGTCCCGCCTGATGGACACGGGCGGACGCGTCTCCAAATTTAAGAACAAGTACGCGGGCCTGGGCTTCTAAGCCATCCGCCGTATTGGATCGAAAAGGCCGTCCCTCGGGGCGGCCTTATCTTTTGCGCCTGCGCCCAAGGCGACATACCTTCGCTGGCAAACGTTACAGGCGTTCGCGTCGCATGACCTGACGCAGTTCCGCAAACCGGACGGCGCCCAGCACTTGGCCGATGCCGAAATAGCTACCGATCCCGATCAGGACCAGGATCAGCAAGGCCAGACCACGCCCCGGGCCGCCGAAGGCCGGGCCCATTGCTGTCGCCACCGCCCATAGCACGACGCCCATAAGAACAGCCGACAGCAAGATACGCCACACCCGCTGCCGGGCGCGCACGTCCACCCGCCCCACATCTCCCATACTGCGGACACCCCGCCACAGCAGCGCCACCATCGCCCAGGCGGCCAAGCTGGTTCCCAACGCAGCAGCCGTGAAGCCCAGGAACGTGGCCAACCCAATGGCCACGACGGCATTCACCACCAAGGACACAAGCGCGTAGCGCAGCGGCGTCCGCGTGTCTTCCCGCGCGAAATAAAGGGGCTGCAATACTTTCTGCAGAACAAACGCCGGAAGGCCCAGAGCATAGATCATCAAGGCGATGGCCGTCGCCGCCGTATCGTCTGGCCCAAACGCCCCGCGTTCAAACAAGACCGAAACAAGCGGGACCGGAACCACCAAAAGCGCGACTGCCGAGGGGACCGTCAACAGCAGCGAGAACTCCGTGGCCCGCGAATATGCTGCCCGCTGCCCCGCCAGATCGTCGGACCGGACCCGTCGGCTCAGGTCCGGCAAAAGGACCACACCGATGGCGATGCCCACGACGCCCAAGGGCAATTGGTACAGCCGGTCCGCATAGTTAAGCCACGCCACCGCCCCCTCAAAATAGGACGCCACTTGCCGCCCCACCAGAAGGTTCACCTGCACGACCCCGCCCGCCAGGGCCGCCGGGGCCGCGATCACCAGAAGGCGCTTCAACTCCGGCGTTAGACGTGGGCGTCGCCGGGGCAACACGTGATGCCCCGCCCGATGGGCCGCCCACCAGACCAAGGCCAGTTGCGCCCCGCCGCCCACGGGGACGGCCCAGATCAGCGCCTTGCCATAGGTTTCCGCCGTTACCTCGGGCGCGGGCACGACGCCGAACCAGACCAAGGCCATGGCGCCGATAAACACTACGTTCAGCAAGGCGGGCGCCGCCGCCGCCGCCAGGAACCGACCGCTGGAGTTCAGAACGCCCGAGATGAGGGCGGCCAGCGAGATATGCAGGATATAGGGAAACGCGATGCGCCCGTAGGTCACGGTTAAATCGAACCGTCCATCCTCGGCAAAGCCAGAGGCCATGGCGTAGACCAGGGCTGGCATCAGAACGATCCCTAGCACCGTGAACACGGTCAGGATCACAACCATTGCTGCCATGGCGTCGCGTGCGAAGGCGTCGGCATCCTCGCCCTCCGCCTCCAACTTTTTGGCGTAAAGCGGCACGAATGCCATGTTGAACGCCCCTTCCGCAAAGAAGCGGCGGAACATGTTGGGCAGGCTGAAGGCGATGAAGAACGCCTCTGCCGCGGCAGATGTGCCCAGGAAGCGTGCGATCAAGATGTCTCGCACAAAGCCCAGAACGCGGCTCAAGAGGGTCCAGCCCCCTACGGTGAGGAAGCCTTTCAGGAGGCGGGGGGCCATCTAGGGGCGGACCTGTGGCATGGAATGCTCGCGTTTTATTTGACCCAGCCTTATCGCGTTCGGGTCTGGTCGGGAATCCCCCACCCGTGCAGGACCTGCACAGTTTTTCGGAACGGATCGCGCCCCGGGCAATCTAACAGGGTGCAACGGAATGGCGGGTGTCCGGGCGAGATCTGTGTCTAAGCCCCGGCGCGGTCGGCGGCCCGGGTGATCGCATCGCGCAGGCGTTTTTCCAGGGCGTCCTGTTTGGTTTTCGACCACAGCTTCAGCCCAAAAATGTCCTTCACGTAGAAGTTGTCCACCACTTGCGCCCCGTATGTGGCCACCATCGCCTGGGAAATCGCCACATTGGAGGCGTTCATCGCCTGGGTCAGATCAAACAACAGGCCGGGACGGTCGCGGGTGTCCACTTCGATAATCGTGTAGATCTCAGAGCCGTCATTGTCGAAACTGATGCTGGTGGGCACCTCAAAGCGTCGTTCCCGCTTTTTAATCTCACGGCCTTCCAGGGCGTCGCGGGCCACGACCTCTCCGCGCAGGGTTTTGTCGATCATGTTGCGCAGGCGCGGCAGTCGGCCAGTGTCATAGGGCCGCCCTTCGCTGTCTTGCAGCCAGAACACCGACGTGGCGAACCCATCCTTGGAGGTATAGCTGCGTGCATCAATGATGTTGGCACCC
The DNA here is from genome assembly GCA_039817645.1 of Pseudomonadota bacterium. Lineage (GTDB taxonomy): Bacteria > Pseudomonadota > Alphaproteobacteria > Rhodobacterales > Rhodobacteraceae > Jannaschia. The sequence goes on from JBCBVM010000010.1 coordinate 69,056, forward strand.
ACCAGCGACAAGGCACCGGCCAGCCGGGAAAAGACCCCTGGATGGTCTTCGCAGGCCATAAGCACCCTTGTGGCGTCACGATCCTCGTCGGCCTCCAGTTCGACACGGACTTCATCCTCGGGGAGTTCTTTGAGCAACTCCGCAAAGCGGGCTTGAGCGGCGGTCGGGATGCCCTGCCAATAGGGTCCATAATGGCGGCCAATCTCGGCGCGCAGTTCGGCCTCGCTCCAACCGCCCATGCTGGCCCGGAACAACTGCTTGGCCTTGGCCTCTCGCGTTTCCCGATTAACGTCTTCCAGCCCGTTTTCCAGGGCCGAGGCCGTGGCCCGGTGCAAGGCCCGGATCATCTGTGCCTTCCAATTGTTCCAGACATAGGGCCCCACACCGCGGATGTCGCACACGGTGACCACCGTCAAAAGGTCCAACCGCTCCCGCGTTTTGACGGCTTTGGCGAAGTCGCGAATGGTGCGCGGGTCGGCAATGTCGCGCTTTTGGGACATGTCGGACATCAACAGGTGATGGCGCACCAGCCATTCGACCGTCTCCACCTCCCGCTGTTTTAGGCCCAGGCGCGGCGCCACACTGCGCGCGATGCGGGCGCCAAGCACCGAGTGATCTTCCTGTCGCCCCTTGCCGATGTCATGGAGCAGAAGGGCCGCGTAAAGCACCCGCCGATTGACCCCCTTTTCAAGGATGTCCGAACACAGCGGCAAACTTTCTTCCAACTCCTTCCGCTCAATCTGCGCGAGGTTGGAGATCACCTGAATCGTATGCTCATCCACCGTGTAGGAATGGTACATATTGAACTGCATCATCGCGACAATGGGCGCGAATTCGGGGATGAAGGCGGACAAGATCTCCAGCTCATTCATGCGCCGCAGGACCCGTTCAGGGTTGCCGTGTTTCAACAGCAGCCCCATGAACAGGCGCCCGGCGGCAGGGTCCTCGCGCAGGTCCCGATCGACCAAGTGCCGGTTGGCCGCCAAAAGGCGCATGGCATGCGGGTGCAGCAAAAGGCCGGTCCGCAGCGCCTCCTCAAAGATGCGCAACAGGTTCAGTTTGTCGGACAGAAACGCGACCTCATCGGCCACGTCCAGGCGTCCCTGCCGTTCCACATAGGGGTCTTTCACACGCCGTTTGCGCTTGAAGAAGCCAAACAAGCCCGGCTCACTTTTTAGGTTATCCGCCTCCAGCGCGGTCAACACGATCCGCGTCAACTCCCCCACTTTGGTGGCGTGGCGGAAATAGTGCTGCATGAAGTGTTCGACGGCGCGCCGCCCGGAATGGTCGGAGTAGCCCATGCGTTCTGCCACATCGACCTGCATATCGAAGGTCAACTGGTCCGACGGGCGCTTGGCGATGAGGTGCAGATGGCACCGGACGCACCAGAGGAACCGCTCTGCCGCTTCGAACCAGTCGAATTCTTCGCTGGTGAAGACACCCAAGGACACCAAGTCCGCGGTGTCCGACACGCCGTAGCGGTATTTGGCGATCCAATAGAGGGTCTGCAGGTCCCGTAAGCCACCTTTGCCCTCCTTGATGTTTGGCTCCAACATGTAGCGTTGGCCACCCTGCTTGCGGTGACGCTCTGCACGTTCATCCAGTTTGGCTTCGATGAAATCCCCGGCGGTGCGACTGAAAAGGTCGGACCAAAGCCGCTCCCGCAGCTCGGTCGCCAGGTCCACATCCCCGCAGATGGCGCGTTGCTCCAGCAGGGACGTCCGGATGGTGTAGTCCTCGGCCCCAAGCCGCAGGCAGTCCTTCACCGTGCGCGTGGAATGCCCCACCTTCATTTTCAGGTCCCACAGCACGTAAAGCATGCTTTCGACCACATTCTCTACCCAAGGGGTCACCTTCCATGGGGTCAGGAACAGCAGATCCACGTCCGATTGCGGGGCCATTTCCCCTCGGCCATAACCGCCGACCGCGATGACCGAAAACCGCTCCCCCTCGGTGGGGGTGGGGCAGGGGTGCATCACCCGCGTCGCCACCAACCAGACGGCCTGGACCAACCGGTCCGTAAGGAACGCGTAGGAATGGGTGACTTGCCGGGCGCGCGTCGGGTCTTGTGCGAACCCCGCCTGGATCGCCGCGCGCCCGACCTCGGTCGCCTCCCGCAGGACAGCAACCGTGCTGGCGCGAACGGCCTTGGGATCCTGCGGGCCGCTGAGGGCCTGGCAAAGCGCCGCAAGCACGGTCCCATCATCGAAGATGGCCGATTGCGGCACGATCAGGGTCTGATCATCTGACCGTGCCGGAAGGTCATTTGCGGTAAAGAGGGGGCGCGGCGCGTTAAGAGCCGCCACCGCCGAATCGTGTTGGGGCAGGGCTCACCACCTGTGCTTGTCGGTTTACAATTTGCGCAACGGCCAAGGCGCGCTCAATGGTCCCATCGTTGCGTAGTCGAAAGACGCCGCCCGTGCCCGCAAAGCCCGCATTGCTTGTCAGCGTGCTGCGCCCGACGACACCGCCCCGCCGAGAGATGGCGCCGATTGCCGCCATCCCGTCATAGGCGAGGCCCGCCAAGGGGTGGGGGCTGCCCGCGAAAGCGCCGGTGTAGCGAGAGCGGAATTGCGTCAGCGGCCCTTGGTCGGGGATGGCGAAATAGCCGCCTTGCAGCCCGGGCAATTGCAACGCGTCGGACGGAATGTCCCAGCGGGTCAGGCCCAGATACCGAAAGTTGTCGCCCCCGACACCGGCCTCGGCCAGAAGTTGCGATAGGATCGGAACATCGCCAGCCGTATTCCCGGTCAGGAAAATCGCGTTAGACCGGCTTGCCCGGGCTTGATCGGCGATGCCCGGCACCGCCGCCGCGATGCCCTGTTGGCTCAACTCATAGGCGACCGAGCCGGTGATCTGCGCGCCCGTCCCGGCCGAGGCCCGAACGATGGCGGCATTGGCGATCTGCCCAGAGGCTTCGTTGTTATGGGTCACCAGCACCCGATTGCGTCCTTGGGACGCCGCGAACCGCAGCAAACGCCGGGCAGTGTTGTCGAACGTGTTGCCAAGGACCCAGACATTGCCGCCCGCGATGGACGCATTGTTCGAGAAACTGAGGACCGGAACACTGGACTGCGCCGCCGTCACGCCCACGGCGGCGGCATTGTCGGCGTAAAGCGGTCCAAGGATGACCTGCGCCCCCTCGCCAATGGCACGGCTGGCGGCGTTCTGCGCCCCCGCGGCGGTGCCTTGGGTGGGATACACGCTCAGCGTCACAACGCCGGAGCCGAGATCATTGGCCGCCAAACGCGCGGCATTTTCAAGGCTTTGCGCCAAGGCCCCATCGGTCCCGCGCGCCGAGCCATAGGGCACCAGCAGCGCGACCTTCGTGGGCCCCTCCCCCCGCACGCCCGCGCCGCCTGCCCCGCCACCGGGACCGGGCAAACCGACGTTACAGGCAGCCAGGCCGGCCGACACAACCATAAGGGCCGCAGCCTTGCGCACCCGTTGAATGAATGAGACGCCGTGGCGTCGGAAGGCGGCAATGGACATCGTTTCTCTTTTTCCCCCAGAGTATCGCAGGTTCCGGGACCGAAGCTAGTCCGCCCCAGAAGCAGAGTAAACGCCGGAAGCCGAGGAGCTTGGGAATGGCAGAGAGCAGCAGCATAGATCCCGGCCTCCACCTTGTCGCCGTCCCGATCGGGACGGCGCGCGACATCACCCTGCGGGCCCTGGATATTTTGCGTGGGGCGGACGTGTTGGCCGCCGAAGATACCCGGTCGTTGCGCCGGTTGATGGACATTCACGGGGTGCCGGTCGGGGGCCGACCGCTTTTGGCCTACCATGACCAAAACGGCCCCCGCATGCGCCCCCGCCTCTTGCAGGCCCTCCGCGACGGCAAATCCGTGGCCTATGCGTCCGAAGCGGGGACGCCTCTGATCGCCGATCCTGGGTATCAACTGGGCGCCGCCGCCCATGCCGAAGGCGTGCCGGTCCGCGCCGCGCCCGGGGCCAGCGCGCTGTTGGTCGCGCTGTGCGTCTCCGGGCTGCCCACGGACCGCTTTTTCTTCGCGGGGTTCCTGCCACCCAAGTCCGCGGCGCGGCGCACGGCCCTTGAAGGGTTGGCACAGATACCGGGCACCCTCGTCCTCTACGAGTCGCCGAAACGGGTGGCAAAGATGCTCGCCGACGCGTCAGACATTCTGGGCCAACGCGATGCGGCCCTCTGCCGCGAGTTGACGAAGAAATTCGAAGAGGTGTGGCGGGGCCCCCTACCGGACTTGGCAGACCGTGCCGCCAAGTCTGACATACGTGGGGAAATCGTTGTTCTCATTGAGAAAAGGGCAGAGGTAGAGATGTCAGACGAAGCAGTCCGCGCTATGTTGATCGCAGAAATGCAGATAACTTCGCTAAAATTGGCTGTTAAATCCGTTACCACTCAGACCCGTTTACCGCGTAAAAAAGTATATGACCTCGCCCTCGCTTTGAAAGACGCGCCATGAGTGGAAAAACCTCGTACCTTGCTGGCCTCTCTGCCGAAGAGAGTGTCGCGCGCCACTATGAGGGGTCTGGCCATCGGGTCATCGGCCGCCGCTGGCGCGGACAAGGCGGTGAGTTGGACCTCATCGTCGAGAAGGCAGACGACACAATTTTCATCGAGGTCAAGAAAAGCGCAACCCATGGGCAAGCGGCCGCAGCCCTTGGGGGGCGTCAGATCGCCCGGCTGTTTGCAGCAGCCGGGGAATTTATGGGGTCACTTCCCAACGGCATGTTATCGTCTGTTCGGTTCGACGTCGCCCTTGTCGATGGCAGCGGGCAAATCGATATTCTTGAGAACGCGCTCGCAGCCTAACCCTCGCGACAGGCCCCGGCAGGACTGCGGGCCATGGCTGGGTGATCGCACATTGCCACAAGGGCTTTGGTGAGACATGTAGATGGCAAATTGCTATCAGGACACTGACCCCATGCCCTCGGTCCCCTCTCTTTCCGTCGCCTTCCAAATGGACCCGATTGAGGCCGTGGACCCCGTCGCTGACAGCTCCTTCCGTCTCGCCTTGGAGGCACAAACGCGCGGGCATACGCTTTTCGTCTACACGCCCAACAAACTGGCATATGTGGAAGGCCGGGTCATCGCACAGGGTCACGACCTGAGCGTGCATCAGCCACCCGGGGAACACGCCACCCTTGGGCCCATGCGGGAAGTCGATCTGAGCCATTTCGACGTGGTCTGGCTTCGGCAGGACCCGCCCTTCGACATGTCATATATCACGACCACCCACATTCTGGACCGGATTCATCCCGACACCCTTGTGGTGAACGACCCGACCTGGGTGCGCGGCTGGCCTGAAAAACTGATGGTGCTGGACTTCCCCGACCTGACCCCGCCCACGGCCATTGCCCGGGACCTGGACACCTTGAAGGCCTTCAAGCAACGGCACGGGGATGTCGTCCTCAAACCCCTTTACGGCAATGGCGGCGCAGGGGTGTTCCGCCTGACAGAAGACGATCGCAATTTGAACTCCCTCCATGAACTGTTCGCTTCCATCAACCGCGAGCCGCTGATCATGCAGAAGTTCTTGCCCGCCGTCACCAAGGGCGACAAACGCGTCATCTTGGTCGACGGAGTGCCTGTGGGCGCCATCAACCGCGTTCCGGCAGAAGGTGAGACGCGGTCCAACATGCATGTGGGCGGGCGCCCTGAACCTATTGGCCTGTCTGAGCGGGACCGCGAAATCTGTGCCGCAATCGGACCCCGCCTCCGCGATGCTGGCCAGATCTTTGTGGGCATCGATGTGATCGGCGATTGGCTGACCGAGATCAATGTCACCTCCCCCACCGGCTTGCAGGAATTGGAGAGGTTCGACGGCACCAACGCCGCCGCCCTCATCTGGGAGGCCATTGAGCGACGCAGGGCCCACGTGCCTGCCTAGGCCCCTGTGATCAACCGATAGCCCAAGGCTTCTGCCACGTGGGGGCGGCGCACAGGGGCTGACCCTTCCAAATCCGCGATGGTCCGCGCCACCTTCATAACGCGGTGGTAGCCCCGGGCCGACAGGCGCAGCTTTTCCGTCGCTAAAAGCAGCATTTCGCGCCCTTCGGCATCGGGCTCAGCGACTTCGGTCAGCAAGTCCCCGGACACGTCCGCATTGACGGCCACGGACGCGTGGCCCGCATACCGGGCCGCTTGTGCCGCACGGGCGCGCGCCACGCGGGCGGCAATAACGGCTGACGTCTCTCCTGTCGGTGGCAGGGACAAGTCGGACACCGACACCGCCGGAACCTCCAACCGCAAATCGAAACGATCCATTAAGGGCCCCGAGACCTTGCCCATATAGTCCTCCCCACAGATCGGCGCGCGGGAACAGGCGGCATTGGCGTCATAGAGCATCCCGCAGCGGCACGGGTTGGCCGCCGCCATCAACAGAAACCGGCACGGGTAACGCACATGGGCGTTGGCCCGTGCGATCACGACTTCACCCGTCTCGATGGGCTGGCGCAAGGTTTCCAATACGGGGCGCGGGAACTCCGGGAATTCATCCATGAACAGCACACCATTATGGGCCAGGCTGATCTGCCCCGGACCCGCCCGTTTGCCACCCCCGGCAATGGCCGCGACGGACGCGGTGTGATGGGGCTCCTGGAAGGGGCGCCGCTGCAGGATGCCGCCCTCCTCTAGGGTTCCAGCAAGGGAATGGATCATCGAGGTCTCCAGCGACTCGGCGGCGGATAACGGCGGCATGATCCCTGGCATTCGTGCGGCCAACATGGACTTCCCGGCCCCCGGCGGGCCGACCAGAAAGAGGTGGTGGCGCCCTGCTGCGGCGATCTCCATGGCGCGCTTCGCCCGTTCCTGGCCACGCACATCGCGCAGGCAGGGCCCGTCGGCCAAATTCGGCAACCGACCCGGTGATGCGGGGTCCAGGGGCTTGTTCCCCGTCAGGTGGTCGATCAAGGCGCGCAAGCTTGGGGCCCCATGGACGGACGTGGCGCCGACCCATGCCGCCTCCGGCCCACAGCTGGCAGGGCAGAACAACGCCGCGTCCAAAGACCCCGCCGTAACCGCCGCAGGCAAGGCCCCCGCCACGGCCACAAGGGCCCCATCCAACCCGATTTCGCCAATGGACACGGCGCGCCGCACCTTCTCATCCGGCACGATCTCGAGCGCTGCCAAAAGGGACAGCGCGATGGGCAGGTCGAAATGCGCACCTTCTTTGGGCAAATCCGCCGGGGAGAGGTTGACCGTGACCTTCTTGGACGGCAGCGCGATGGACAATTCCGACAAGGCCGTTCGGATCCGGTCGCGCGCCTCCGAGACGGCTTTGTCCGGCAGGCCGACGATGGAAAACCCAGGCAAGCCCGGTGACACGGCGCATTGAACCTCCACCGGTTTCGCGTCCAGGCCCTCAAAGGCCACCGTGGTCGTTCGCGCCAACATGGTCGCCCCCTACTTGGTTGCCAAGTCGTTAACGCAAGGAGGGTTTAAGAATGGTTAACCGGCCGGGACCGGGCGGCCGTTAAGCAATGGGAAACGGAGCCGTGGGCAAGCCCATATCGTAATTGGACAATGTGCGATCCCGCGCTTCGCCCTGCGCCCGCCAGTGGCGCAGGGGACCGTGGGCCAAGTGCGCTTCGACATAGGCCGCAGCCTCTGGCCCCACGGGCAGGTTGTACCCCGCGATGCGCATGGCGACCGGCGCGTAGAAGGCATCGACGGCGCCGTAGCCGCCGAACAGCCAAGGCCCGTCCGACGCGATAGCGCGCGCATGGGCCCACAGCGCCTCTAGCCGCGCCAGATCGGCCCGGACCTTTGCCGTGGGCGCATAGCCCTGCCACTGCACCCGCAGGTTCATGGGACACGCGCCGCGCACGGCCGCAAATCCGACGTGCATTTCCGCCACCAGTGACCGCGCCCGGGCCCGCGCCACCGGATCCTCCGGCCAATGGCCGGCGCCCGGATGCGCCTCTGCCAAGCCTTCGGTGATGGCAATGCTATCGGACCAAACTGCGCCCCCCGGATCACGGGCAACGGGCACAGTGCGGGCGAGCGGATCCCACGTCTGAACCGTTTGCAGAAACGCGGGGTCGTAAAGCTCCGCCGTTTCTACCCGCACAGGGATGTCGAAAGCCGCAAACAGAAGCCAGGCCCGCAAGCTCCAGGAGGAATAGGATCGATCGCCAATCAAAAGGTCATAGGTCATGGCATCGGTCTACGCGGCCCGGCCAGTGCCCGGAAACGATAACCTGTGATGGGCGCCATCACGGACGGCGATTGGCCCAGACGGGCCACGCATCCTGGGCGTGCCAGTCCACGCGTGTCAGGCTCAGATTGTCGATCTTTTGGGCCAGGGCGCGATAGGGGCGCACACCGAGGGCCCGCGCCCAAAGTGTCAGGACCACGCCCATATGGGCGACCACGATCACGTCCTTTGCCCCGTCCAGCGCATTCACAGCAGTGGCAACCCGTGCGGACACGTCATTCCAAGACTCCCCGCCCGGGGCGCGATGCACGCCGGGGTCCTCGAAATACCGACGCAAGGCCGCGCTCTCGATCTCATCGAAGGCCTTATCTTCCCACGCTCCATAGTGAAATTCCCGCAGTCGGCGGTCGTGGGGCAGCCGCTGTCTGTGCCCCTGAACGGCATCGGCTGTGGCCACGGCGCGGATCAAATCACTGGAGATGACGGGCGCGTCCGGCAGGGCCGCCTCCAGCCGGACCAAGGCCGCCCGGTCGGACAAATCGGCGGGCAAATCCGTCCAACCGACCATCCGTTTGGCATGGGTCGGCCCATGGCGGATCAACCAAAGCCGCGTCACTTCAAAACCTGTGGCAGGCCCGCCGTCACCAAAACGACGCGACCCGCTGCATGCGCCAGGCGTTGGTTCAACCGACCTTGCGCCGTTTGGAACCGACGGGCCAAGGCATTGTCCGGCGTGATGCCCCCGCCCACGTCATTTGACACCACAACAAATTTTGCCGGGCTGTCCGCCATGGCGTCGATCCAATCTGCGGCTGGCCCCTCCCACGGGGCGTCAGCTAGGACGATGTTCGTCAACCACATCGTCGCACAGTCCACCAACCAGATTTGTCCGGCCTTCGCGGTCCGGCACGTCGCGGCAAGCTCTATCGGTTCCTCGATCACGTGCCAGTCGGGTCCGCGCGCACGGGCATGGGCGACCGCTTTGGCACGCATCTCCTCATCCCACAGCTGCGCCGTGGCGACATAGACACGGTCCCCGCCGATACGCCGGACCTCCGCTTCGGCCCACGCGGACTTCCCCGACGCGGCATGACCCAACGCCAGGGTCACATTCTGTCTGTCCATTCCGCCCCACAGTTTTTTTGATCCAACTGGAAATGCCCCCCGTATCCCTAAGCATAACACGGAAAAAAAATCCGGCACCTGCACAACATGCCATGGGGAGTTTGCACAATGGCTCTCGATTTCAACAGCGACATGTCCCTGTCCCGACGGGCCATGAAAGCGGAACTTCTCGACGCCGAGACAGAGCTTCGACTGGCCTATGCCTGGCGCGATGAACGCTGCGAGCAAAGCCTGCACCGCCTGATCACGGCGTATATGCGCCTCGCCATTTCAATGGCGGCCAAGTTCAAGCGGTACGGCGCACCGATGAACGACTTGATCCAAGAAGCGGGCCTGGGCCTGATGAAAGCCGCCGAGAAGTTCGACCCCGACAGAGGCGTTCGCTTTTCTACCTATGCCGTGTGGTGGATCAAAGCGTCCATCCAAGACTATGTCATGCGGAATTGGTCGATGGTTCGGACCGGCTCTACCTCGTCGCAGAAATCATTGTTCTTCAATCTGCGCCGCGTGCAAGCGCGCCTCGAGCGGGAAGCGCTTGCCGAAGGGGTCGTGATCGACCGGCAAACCCTGCGGGAACGGATCGCCCAGGAAGTGGGGGTCCCCCTCCACGATGTTGAGATGATGGAAGGGCGCCTCTCCGGTTCTGACTTCAGCTTGAACGCCACCCAATCCACCGACGAAGACGGGCGGGAGTGGATCGATACGCTGGAAGACGACGCCGACCAGGCCGATTGCTTGGTGGAACATCGCCACGACACCGACCAACTGCGCCAGTGGCTTTTGACAGCGTTGACGGCCCTTAACGATCGAGAGCAGTTCATCGTGCGGGAGCGCAAGCTGCGGGAGGATCCCAGGACCCTCGAAAGCTTGGGTGACGAGTTGTCGTTGTCAAAGGAACGGGTGCGTCAGCTGGAGGCTGCGGCGTTTGCAAAGATGCGCAAGTCCCTTGAGAAGCAGTCGCGCGAAGTCCTGGGCTTTCTCGCCTAAGTGGCGATGATCCGTCTAGCGTTCGGGCTGGCCGTTTGCGCGGCCAGCCTCGCGTCCGCGCAGGAGAGCCTTCCTGCGGCGGATATTTACGTGCTGGGCGAAACCCATGACAACGCGGTCCACCACCAGCTGCAGGCGGATTTGATCGCCCAGATCAGCCCCACAGCCGTTGTGATGGAACAGTTAACCCGTGAACAGGCGGATCGCATCTTGCCTGATACGCCCCGAACGGCTTCGGCGTTGGACGAAATCCTCGACTGGTCCACCACAGGCTGGCCTGCCATCGATATCTACCTGCCGATTTTCACCGCCAGCGACGCGCCGATCCTCGGCGCCGCCGGAGAGCCGGGTGACCTAAGCGCCTTTGCCTTGGACACGCCCTTACCCGACGCGCAGCAGGCGGCCCGAGAGCAGTTGCAGGCCGATGCCCATTGCGGCGCCCTTCCCGAAGATATCCTGCCCCGGTTCGTGGACCGCCAGCGGGCGCTGGACGCCCAATTCGCGGCGCGAACCCTGGAGGCGCTTGACCGCTTTGGCCCGCCGGTGGTGCTGATCACCGGGAATGGGCACGCGCGGGAGGACTGGGGCGTGCCAGCGGCCATCGCGGTCGTACGGCCGGATTTGACCGTGATCAGCGTGTTGAAGGGGGAAGATGGCACTGTACCGGCGGGCGGCAATCAGATCGTCCTGGATGCCCCGTCCCCCGAGCGCGAAGACCCCTGTGACGCCTTCCGCTAGGGCGGCACGGCACGGGGTGGAGCGGGAGCGGCAGAAGGGTCGCGGCCGCCTACCCTCGACGGCGCCCCTTCGCCGGGCTACGCATCGGGTATGGTGAATGGCAAGCGTATCCTTCTGATCATCGGCGGCGGCATCGCAGCCTTCCGATCCCTCGAACTGATCCGACGGTTGCGGGACAAGGGCGCGACCGTCACCCCTGTCCTGACCAAAGCCGCGGAGGAGTTTGTCACGCCCCTGTCGGCATCCGCTTTGGCAGCGCAGAAGGTGTATCGCGACCTGTTCGACCTGACCGATGAGGCCGAGATGGGCCATATCGAGCTGAGCCGCGCCGCCGATCTGGTGGTTGTGGCCCCGGCCACGGCCAACTTGATGGGGCGTATGGCTGCCGGGCTTGCCGACGATCTTGCGACCACGCTTTTACTGGCCACGGACAAGCCGGTGATGATCGCCCCTGCTATGAATGTGCGTATGTGGGAACACCCCGCCACGCAACGCAACCTTGCCACGCTCCACGCTGATGGTGTGACCATTGTCGGCCCCACCGAAGGCGCCATGGCCTGCGGTGAGTTCGGGCCAGGTCGCCTTGCCGATGTTCCGGACCTTGTTGCTGCGATTGAACAGCACTTCGCCGACGGCCCCCTGCACGGTCAACATATTCTGGTCACGTCCGGCCCGACACATGAACCTATTGATCCTGTGCGCTATATTGCCAACCGATCTTCGGGGACGCAGGGCACTGCTATCGCGACGGCGCTGCGGGACCTGGGCGCGCGCGTCACCTTCGTGACGGGTCCGGCAGAGGTTGCGCCGCCCGATGGTGTCGACATTGTGCGCGTCCAAACCGCCGAACAGATGCGCGATGCCGCCCACGCCGCCCTGCCCGCCGATGCCGCCGTCATGGCGGCAGCGGTGGCCGATTGGCGGGTGGAGAATGCGGCGCAGCATAAGATGAAGAAGACGCAAACCGGTCTTCCCGCCCTGTCCTTCTCGGAAAACCCCGACATCTTGGCAGAGATCAGCGCCGCCGCGGCGCGCCCTAGGCTGGTTGTCGGCTTCGCCGCCGAGACCGATGACGTGATCGCACATGCAACGGCAAAGCGCCTGCGCAAAGGCTGCGATTGGATCGTCGCCAACGATGTTTCCCCTGAGACGGGGATCATGGGCGGGTCCGAGAATGCCGTCATCTTGATCTCGGAAGATGGCGCCGACATGTGGCCCCGCCTCAGCAAGGCGGAGACCGCGCGGCGCCTGGCCGCGCGCATGGCGGAGGCATTGGCATGACTGTCACCATTCAGGTCCTTCGTGAAGATTGGGCCGACTTGGCCCTGCCGCTGCCCAGCCCGGAAACACCCGGCGCCGCCGGGGCCGATCTGCGCGCCGACACGCGCGGGGAGACGGTGACCCTCACGCCGTCCGCCCGGCTGCTGGTGCCCACGGGCCTTCGGTTGGGCATTCCCCATGGGTACGAGGTTCAACTGCGCCCCAGGTCCGGCCTGGCCCTGAAACACGGCGTCACGTTGTTGAACACGCCAGGCACGATCGACAGCGATTATCGCGGGCCGCTTGGCATTATTCTCATTAACCTGGGACAGGATCCGTTCGAGATTACCCACGGCATGCGCATCGCCCAAGCCGTGCTGGCACCGGTCACGCACGCCACCTTTGCGCCCACGGATTTCCTCAGCGACACCGCGCGCGGCGCGGGCGGGTTCGGGTCCACAGGCACGTCATGATCCTGTTCCTGATCCTCGCCGGCGGCCTTTGGGGCCTAGGTGCGCTTATGAAGGCGCCGTATCAGGCGCGTTTCCTGATGATCGCGCTTCTTTACGTGGCCGTCCTGTTTGCGATTGTTGCTTTGCCCCAGGGCCACCCGATCAGTGCACAGTTCGGCGGCTCTGCCGAGCCCTGGTTGGTCCTGGGCGGTCTCGCTGTCCTCATCGCGCTCTACCGTCGGCTTCTGGGCGGGGTCCGCGGACGCGCGCAAAGTGTCGAGGCCGCACGCGCGGCCGAGGATACCCCGAAGCCGACGGGCCCGTTTTCGTCTGTGGAGTTGGACCGCTACGCCCGCCATATCGTTCTGCGGGAGGTGGGCGGCGCCGGTCAGAAACGGCTGAAGGATGCCAAGATCCTCGTGATCGGTGCGGGGGGCCTGGGCTCTCCGGTGATTTTGTATTTGGCCGCGGCAGGTGTGGGCACCATCGGGGTGATCGACGACGACAAGGTCAGCCTGTCCAACTTGCAACGCCAGGTGATCCACCGGGATCAGGCGATTGATATGCCCAAGGTCTTCAGCGCCGAAGCCACCGTGCAGGCCCTGAACCCCCATGTGACGGTCCGCCCCTACAATCGTCGCCTGACGGACGACATCGCAGAAGAGTTGTTCGCCGAATACGATGTGATCATCGATGGGTGTGACAGCTTTGAAACCCGCCAACTGGTCAATCGCGCGGCTGTCGCCACGGGCCGTCCCTTGGTCGCGGGCGCCATCAGCCAATGGGAAGGGCAAGTCACCCTTTACGACCCGGCCGGGGGCGCGCCGTGCCTTGCCTGCCTGTTCCCGACCGCGCCGGCGCCTGGCCTTGCCCCGTCCTGCGCCGAGGCGGGGGTCATTGGTGCCCTACCTGGAATTGTGGGATCGATCATGGCGTTAGAGGCCATCAAGGAGATCACGGGCGCGGGCACACCGCTGCGCGGGACGATGTTGCTGTGGGATGGGCTCGACGCGGATGCACGGCGCATGAATGTGCAGCGGCGGGCGGATTGCCCGGTCTGCGGCGACATTTAGGCGTGTTGGCTGCCCGAGGCGGCAAGCTGCCCCCAGGGCGAAGGCCCCTTGCACCTTGCGGTGGCCAGTGCATCATCCCAACAGTTAACAGGAGAGTGCCCATGACGCCGATCGCCATTTTTGCCGCCACACTTCTTGCGACGCCAGCATTGGCCGACGGACATTTGCCGGACCTTGGCGGCCAGACGGTGACCATTGCGACGGAAGATGCGTACCCGCCGCTGCAGTTCAAAGACCCCGCCAGCGGAGAGGCCATCGGGTGGGAATACGATGCCATGGCCGAGATTGCGCAGCGCATCAACATCACCCCGGACTATGTAAAAATCAGTTGGGACGCCATGATCCCCGCCGTGTCGGAAGGCCAGATGGATATGGGGATGACCGGCATCACCATCCGGGAAGACCGCGCGGAAGTTGTTGATTTTTCTGACCCTTACATGCGGTCCGAGATGGTTATGATGGTCCGCGGGGACGAGGATCGGTTCCTGGACGCCGCCGGTTTCGCCGCCGACGAGGATCTGTTGGTCGCGGCACAACCCGGCACGACGCCCTTCTATGTCGCGGTGTACGACATGCTTGACGGGGATGAAGCGAACCCAAGGATCAAGCTGTTCGAGACCTTCGGGGCCGGTGTTCAGGCGCTGCGAGCGGGGGATGTGGACCTGATCCTGACCGATGGGACGGCCGGAGATGGGTATGTTGCAGCGTCCGAAGGTGGCCTGAAAATTGTGGGAGAGAAGCTTGGGACCGAGGATTTCGGGTTCATCTTCCCCAAAGGATCCGACACGTTGGTGGCGGCGATGAACGCGGCCATTGCGGATATGAAAGCCGATGGGACCGTGGACGCCCTGAATCAGAAGTGGTTTCTGGACTACAAAGTCGGGGAGTGATCGGGACCGTTCGCGTCGTGAAACGCTTACCACTTGCCCCAGAGCCTTGCTGACGGTTGTCCCTGCCCCCTTGGCGTGGCACGTCGGGGCATGTGCGAGGGCGGAACGGGTGTTCCGTGCTGCGAACTCGACTTCGGTGGCTTCGCGGTCGGGCCGACACTGCGCGGCGTGGCAAGGCCTCGGGCGATCCTATCCGTGAGGTGTTCATGAAACGTGAGCGGTCCTCTTCTGGGTCAGAAGACTTTCCATTTTGGCTGGTGGCGGTCGTGCTTTTGCTGGGGGTCGCCTATGGGATGGTGTGGCTGGATGATGGGGCCTCTCAGATCTTTGCCACGCTGCGAAAAGGTGTTTGGATCACGGTCTTTGTCACTGTTATCAGCTTCTTAGCGGCATCGCTTTTGGGGCTTGGCCTGGCGCTGATGTCCCTGTCCGGGTCGTTGATCCTTCGGCAAATCGCCCGGTTCTATGTGGAAATCATTCGCGGCATCCCGATCCTTGTTCTGCTACTCTACGTGGCGTTCGTCTTTGCCCCTGCCCTGGTGGCGCTTTGGAACTGGTCCGGCCTGCCAGAGATACGGACCCGGGATTTCCCCCTCCTCTGGCGGGCGATCTTGGCCCTGGTCATCGCCTATTCGTCCTTCATCGCGGAGGTGTTCCGCGCCGGCCTACAATCCGTCGATGAAGGTCAAATAGAGGCAGCTCAAGCCCTGGGGCTAAAGAGTTTTCATCGCTTTCGCTTTATCGTCTTGCCACAAGCCACGCGCACGATTTTGCCGCCCCTCGGCAATGATTTCGTTGCCATGGTCAAGGATTCGTCCCTTGTGTCCGTCGTCGGTGTCTTGGACCTTGCGCAGCTGGGCAAAGTGACAGCGGCGGGCAATTTTCGGTATTTTGAGACCTATAACATCGTCGCACTGATCTATCTGACGATGACGATCTTGCTGTCATTGGGCCTTCGCCGGCTGGAAAGGTACCTGGCCCAGAAGGACGGATGAAGGTCATGTTGTTTGGACATGGGATCTGATCCCGATCCCCCAGTTTGTACGAACCTCCTGGTCTCAACACTTGCCGTCGGACCGGACGGCTCAAGGCTCTATGACATGCGGTCGCACCCCTGTTCCATGATCGCGATCACATGATATATAAATTTCAGAAATTTCTGAAATGGCTGCGATGACACTGACAGAGTTACAAAGAGAGTTCCTTCTCCACTTCGGGGAGATGGGTAGCCGGTGGGGGATCAACCGCACCGTCGGCCAAGTCTACGCATTGCTGTTTTTGTCGGAAACGCCGCTCAACGCCGAGACGATCACCGATGCGTTGTCGATCAGCCGGTCGAACACGTCCATGGCTTTGAAAGAGTTGCAGAGCTGGAACCTGATCCGTCTGCGGCACGTCCAAGGCGACAGGCGGGACTACTTCACGACACCCGATGATCTTTGGGAGATCGTGCGAACTTTGGTGACCGAGCGGCGCAAGCGAGAGATTGATCCGACGCTTACGAAGCTGCGCGAACTAGAAATGCGCGGGGCCACCGGCGACCCCTATGCCGAAGCACGGATCGCCGAGTTGAGAGAGCTCATCGAGATGATGACCAGCTTTCACGATGAGATGAACCGGATGGAGACCGAACGTCTCGTCGAATTGATGACCATGGGGCGCAAGCTAGGTGGCTTGCTCGACAAAGCTCCGAAACTTAATCCGTTCCGAAAGGCGACCTGACGATGGAAACCCTCCTCCTCAGCCGCATCCAATTCGCGGCGAATATTTCGTTCCACATCCTGTTCCCAACGATCACGATCGCCTTGGGATGGTTTTTGTTGTTCTTCAAACTGCGGTGGCAATGGACCGGCGACTTGAAATGGATGGAAGCCTACCGGTTCTGGGTGAAGATCTTCGCCCTAAGTTTTGCCATGGGCGTCGTGTCGGGTATCACGATGTCGTTTCAGTTCGGCACGAACTGGCCCGGGTTCATGGAAACCGTGGGCAACATCGCCGGTCCATTGCTGGCCTACGAGGTGATGACCGCCTTCTTCCTGGAGGCCGTGTTTATCGGCATCATGCTGTTTGGGTTCAGCCGCGTGCCCAACTGGTTGCACACCACGGCAACGTTTTTGGTGGCCTTCGGGACAACCATGTCGACCTTCTGGATCATTGTCCTGAATTCCTGGATGCACACGCCCCAGGGGTTTGAGATGGTCGACGGCGTGGCATTCGCGACTGATTGGTTGGCGATCATCTTCAACCCTTCCATGCCATATCGCCTGGCGCATATGCTGTTGGCGTCTGGCCTGACGGTGTCGTTCCTGATCGCCGGTATCGCCGCGTTCCGGTACATCCTTGGGGACCGGAAAGAGACCGTCCGCAGCCAGATCCGCGTTGGTCTGACCTTTGGCGCGCTGTTGATCCCGATCCAGATTTTCATGGGCGACCTGCACGGGTTGAACACCATGGAATATCAGCCTGCCAAAGTGGCGGCCATGGAAGGGAACTTCTCTGACACGGATGGGAACACGCCCTTGATCTTGTTCGGCCTTCCTAACGAAGAAACCCGGACCGTGGATTATGCCGTCAAGGTGCCCAACATGGCGTCGATCATTCTGACGCACAGTGCGGAAGGTTCGATCCCAGCCTTGGATGAGTTCGTCACCGAGGAGGGTGACGTGTTGCACCCGCCCGTGAACGCCGTGTTCTGGTCGTTCCGCGTGATGGTGGCCACAGGTATGGCGATGCTGCTGATATCCTGGGGGTCGCTGGCGTTCCTGTGGCGGCGGGCCGATGACGGGCGGCGGTTTGCCATCCGACGGTTGCCGAAGCCGTTGCTGTACGGGCTGGTGCCCATGGCCCTGTCGGGCTGGGTGGCGACCCTTGCGGGGTGGTACACGACCGAAATTGGCCGCCAGCCCTGGTTGGTGAATGGCGTCATGACGACGGAGATGGCCGTCGCGGACGTGCCCGCCCCCATGGTGCTGTCGACCTTAATCGGGTACTTGGTGATCTACGCCGCGCTGCTCTTCGCGTATATCGGTGTGATCCTCTACCTATCGATCAAGGCCCGCCACAATGAGCCATTGACCGAGTTGACCCCATCGTCGGGGGGCGCCGTGGTGGACGCCATTTCCGGCAATGATCGCGGCATCGTCCCGGCGGAGTGACCATGATAGACCTGTTCGGATACCCGCCTGATCAATGGCTGCCCTTCGTGTTTGCTGGCCTCATGGGTCTGTCCATCCTGCTTTACGTGGTTCTGGATGGATACGACCTGGGGGTGGGGATCCTGACGCCGCTGGCGGATGATGGCGACCAGAAGGACATGATGGTCGCGTCCATCGGGCCCTTCTGGGACGCCAACGAGACCTGGCTTGTATTGGCCGTCGGCATGTTGCTGGTGGCTTTTCCAGCGGCCCACGGGCTGATCCTGTCGACGCTTTATCTGCCGGTGTTTATCTTACTGGTCGGGCTGATCCTGCGGGGCGTCAGTTTCGAGTTTCGGGTGAAGGCGCGGGCGAAATATAAGGGCCTGTGGAATGGACTGTTCTTCGTTGGCTCTTTGATGGCGACCCTGGCGCAGGGCTTCATGCTCGGCCTCTATATTATGGGGTTGCAGGTTACGGCACTGACCCTGGTGTTTGCGACGCTCTGCGCGCTGGCGCTGGTGGTTGGGTATGCGTTCATCGGGTCCACCTGGTTGATCTTGAAGGGCGAGGCGAAGTTGCAAGCGAACGCGATCCGGTGGGCCAAGAACTGCATCTGGGGTCTGGTCATCGGAATCGGCGCCATTTCCCTGGCATCGCCCATCGTCAGTCCACGGATCTTCGACAAGTGGTTTGCCTTCCCAGAGATGCTGTACCTGTCGCCCCTTCCGGTTCTGTCGCTGGTGCTGCTGGCCTATCTGTGGCGCACGCTGTCGCAGATGCCCCGGCCCCGCGACCTTGATGCGTGGAAGCCGTTCGTGTGTGCATTGGGCCTGTTTACCCTGGCGTTTCTGGGTTTGGCCTACAGCTTCTATCCCTATGTGGTTCCCGAAAAGCTGACGATTTATGAGGCGGCGAGCGCGCCGGAAAGCTTGCTGATCATCCTGATTGGCGCATGTTTCGTGGTGCCGACCATCCTTGCATATACCGCGTTGGCCTATTGGGTGTTCCGCGGCAAAGCCAAAGAGCTGCGTTACGATTGAGGCGCGCGGGCGTTTGGCCCACGCCCGCCTTCGGTCACACAGCGGTGGCGCTAGAACGCTGGTTCGACGCTGGGCAGGTTCAGGGACTTGATCAAGTCGCGCACCTCTTGGCGGGCGGCAACGTTGCTGAGGTTTAGGTGGGCGATCCCGATGTCCTTGAGGTCCAACAGGGTCATGCCGCGGGGAAAAAGCTCTCGGAAGATGACCCGCTCGGTGAAGCCGGGGGCCACGCGGAAGCCGATGCGCTTGGACAGGTCTTCCAAGGCTTGGCCCATCTTGCGCTTATTGTGCATTTCCTGTGCGCCCAGCCGGTTGCGCAGCACGATCCAATCGATGGGTTTCAGCCCTGCCTTGGCGCGCAGTTGACGGGCATGCCAGACCATTTCCGAATAGACCGACGGGCCCAGGATACGCCCGCTATCGGGGTCGATCTTGGCCAAAAGGTCGAAATCCACAAAGCTGTCATTGAGGGGCGTGACCAGGGTGTCGGCCAGCGAATGGGCGACTTGGCTGAGCCGCGTGTGCGAACCAGGGCAGTCAATGACAATGAAATCGCAGGTTTTCTCAAGTTCGGCCACGGCGAGGGACAGGGACTTGTCGAACGGGTTTTCCGAAGGGGCCAGGCTTTCGCGATCAACCTTTGGCAGCTGCGCCAGGACCGGCGACGGCAGCGTCACGCCGTGCTTCGCCCCGTAGCTGGCCCGATTTTCAATGTAGCGAGAGAATGTGCGTTGCCGCAGGTCCAGGTCCAGCGCGCCCACTTGCGCCCCCGATCGCACCAAAGCGGTGGCCGTGTGCATGCAGGACGTCGACTTGCCCGACCCGCCCTTCTCATTTCCGAAAACGATGATGTGCGCCATCTGTCCCCAACGCCTTGTCGCCTTTGCAAGAACCATAGGTGCAGCCTTGCGGGATGGGAAGCGGCAAGCCTCGTTTGCACGCGGCAGGCTGGCCCATCTGCGACAGGGGTAGGGTTAGGGTAAGATCACGGGGTTGACGCGCATGGCCCGCCGCCATGTCCGGGGGCTTTGACCCGTGTTGGTCTTGAACAGGCGGGCCATATGGCTGCGATGGGTGAAGCCGCAATCCTGGGCGATATCCTCGATCTTTCGGTCTGTCGTGCTGAGCAGGCGTTTCGCCCGTTTGATGCGATACTGCGCCAGCAAAAGGGACGGGGTCAGACCCAAATGGGCCTGCAAGGCCCGGCACAGATGCGCGTGGCTCCGACCGGAAAGGGCAACCAAGGCGGGAACGCCGGTTTGCAAAACGTCCGGCGCCTCTGCCCGCATCAGAAGAGTCGCAAGCCAAGGCGGCAGGGCAGCGATGGGGGCCGGCGCGGCGCGCAGCATTTCCAGCAGGGCCAGGATCCAACTGTCGCGGGCGGCCACAGAGCGAGCCGGCAAGGCCGCCAGCAAGGAGGTCAGGACCCAGGATTGATGTTCGGACAGTTGCCAAACCTCTGGCATGGGGGCGTCCGACCAAAAGAAGCCCCTGTCCGCCGTGGGGCGCGCCCGCGCCCCGAGCCCGTCCAAATCCGCCGCGCGGAACATCAGATTGAGAAGGCGGGCGCCGCCTGACGTGGCGCGCAGGCTGTGACAATCCGAGGGGCGGATGAAGGTCACGCTGCCTTCTGGCAGGACATTTTCTCGGCCGTTGCATCGGTGGCGGACCTGGCCTTGTGTGACCCAGAACACCTCTGGGAAGTCGTGGGTATGGGCGGCGGGCAAGCGCCCCGAGGGCAAAGCGATGTCCGCGACATGGAACGCCTCCGTCGGTGCCAGGTAGGTATCAGCGCGGAGTTTTATGGGGCCGGATGCGAAACTCATGCTCTTAAATGCAGATAATCCGACTTTTCCGCAAATTCATTACGCGTCACCGTCCGTGTGAGCAACGAAGGACGCCACCCATGGACGATACCTTAGACCTTACCTTCGCGCCCGCCATCAAACGCCACGGGCGGCGGCTGACCGCAGAACAGATTGCCCACTATAACAGAGAGGGGTTTGTTAGTGGCTTGAATGTCTTCACGGCCAAAGACGTCGACGCGAATCGGGCCTATTTCGACCGGCTGTTGGCCAGCCGCCCGGATGGGGCCTATGCCATCAACTGCTACCAGGGGCGGGCGCAGGGGATATGGGACTTGTGCACCCATCCGCGGATTCTGGACTTGGTGGAAGATATCATCGGACCGAACATCATTTGCTGGGCCTCTCACTTCTTTTGCAAGGTGCCGGGCGACCCCAAGCCAGTGCCGTGGCACCAAGATGCGATCTATTGGCACCTTGCCCCGGCGCGTACAGCCACGGTTTGGCTGGCCATTGACGACGCCGATCAGGGGAATGGCGCCATGCGCTTCTTGCCGCGAAGCCATGACAAGGGCGCTTTGCCGGTGCGATCGGCGGGCCAGGATGCCGTGCTTGGCCTGGAGACTGTGGGCGCCAACGCTTTGGGAGCGCCGATATCGAACACATTGCGGGCCGGGCAAGTGTCACTGCATGCGGACATGTTGGTGCACGGATCCCTGCCCAACCGTTCAAACCGGCGCCGGTGTGGCCTGACCCTGCGCTACTGCCCGCCAGAGGTTCGATTCACGGACGAGGCTTGGGCGGACCGGGTGGAGGCCATTTTATGCCGCGGCACCGGAACGCCCCATTGGCGCCACCATCCCCGACCCCTTGGCGACGATGTCTCGCCCGAGAACTCCCCCTTGAATGTGGGTGGCAACTGAGGGCGCTTCAGCGCTGTTTCAGGCGCAGGAGCAGGCGCCCCCAGCCGCCGGGAAAGAACAGGATCGCGGCGCCGTATCCCACGGCGGCCCCCACGAGATCCGCCGTCCAAGTGGGGATCCAAGAGAAACCTTGTCCGGTGGACAGGCCGAAGACAGGTTGGATTGCCAAGAGGAACCCGATGAGAAGGAAGGCGCGGCTGGGATCAGCGCGCGTGAGGCCCAGCGTGGTCAAATAGGTGAACACCCCGATGAAGCCGTAGGCCCCCGGGTAGCCGCCGAATAGCGGCCGTTCCGCGTTGAAAAGCACGACATAGGCCAGCCCCGCCGCCACCGAGGACAGCCAAAAGATCACCGGCAGGCGCCACGTCGCGTAAAATGGGGCGGTGACGTTGCCCAGGGCCAGGACGAAGACCACCACGAGGGCCGCGTGCATGAAGCTGCCGTGAAGCAGGGGAAAGGTCACGAACCGGGCCAATTCAACGATGGGGAAGGCGCCGTTGGCGATCATCCAACCGAAGACGACGTCCAAGACGGCCCAATCGCGGATCGCCGAGAGGCGCCAGCCAATCCCCTCTCGTCCGCCGATGACCCCAATCTCACCGGCCTGGAACAACAGTTCAATGCCGCCGATGACCACCGCCATGGCGACGATGACCGGGGGCAACGCGTTGAACGGGCTTTGCTGTCGGGGGTCGTGCATGACGCGCCTCGTTGATCTTCTGGTCCCGGATGGCTAAGCGATGCCGCACGCCAACGCCAGACCCCGGAGAGCAACATGGCAGACGGTTCTTTCACGCCCCGCGTGTTTTCGGGCATCCAGCCGTCGGGCGGGCTGACGCTGGGCAATTACCTGGGTGCGATCAAAAAGTTCGTGGCCATGCAGGATGCGGGCACCCATGAGACGGTCTATTGCATGGTCGATCTGCACGCGATCACGGTGTGGCAGGATCCAACCGCACTGGCCCATAACACACGGGAATTGTGCGCGGGGTTCTTAGCATCGGGGATCGACCCAGAGGCTTCGATCCTGATCAATCAAAGCCAAGTGCCGGAACATGCGCAGATGGCTTGGATCTTCAACTGCGTGGCGCGCATGGGGTGGATGAACCGGATGACGCAGTGGAAGGACAAGGCGGGTAAGAATGCCGAAGCCGCGTCGCTGGGTCTGTTCGCTTATCCGGCGCTGATGGCGGCTGACATCCTGGTTTACCACGGCACCCATGTGCCAGTGGGCGATGACCAGAAGCAGCATCTGGAACTGACGCGGGACATTGCGACGAAGTTCAATCACGATTTCGGCGTCGAGTTCTTTCCCCTGACAGAGCCGGTGATCGAAGGCGCGGCGACCCGCGTGATGTCGTTGCGGGACGGGACGAAGAAGATGTCGAAATCCGACCCCGTCGATGCGAGCCGGATCAATCTGACGGATGACGCGGACACGATTGCCAAGAAGTTCCGCAAGGCCAAGACCGATCCCGACCCCTTGCCCGGGTCGGTGGAGGGGCTGGAAGGCCGACCGGACGCGCGCAATCTGGTGAACATCTATGCCGCCCTGGCCGAGACGACACCGGATGCGGTGCTGGCCGAGAAGGAGGGCGGGCTGTTTGGGTATTTCAAACAAGACCTGGCCGATTTGGCGGTGGCGAAGCTGTCCCCAATCTCGGCTGAGATGTCGCGGCTGATGGCGGACCCGGCCGAGATCGACCGCATTCTGGCGCGCGGGTCGGAACGGGCGCGGGAGGTGACCGTCCCCATCCTGGAGCGCACCTATGAGATCGTCGGGATGGTCCGCTAGGGACCGCCCCTGACCTTCAGAAACCGCGCGCTTCGCAGGCGTCGAGGTCCAGGAACAGGCGGAGGCTCTTTGCCTCCTCCTCCACGAAAACGTCGTCAAGGACTTGGAACCCGTCGACGCGGTCGAAGCGGAACGTGCGGAAATCGTTGCGAAGTTCACACCAGCCCGAGAACATCCAGCCGTCCGCCAGGTTCCAGATCATCATAGGGCGGATGCGCCGGTGGGACGGGGTGCCCTGGCCGTTGGAATAGCCGAACTCGATGATGTGACGTTCGCGGATGGCGTCGCGGATGGCGCCCAGATGTTCCGGCGCGGTCCCGCTGGCGCGCAGGCTGAAGAAGGGGGCATCGGCCAGGCGTCGCTCCTCCGGGGCGGGCAGGCTGGCCTGGATCTTGGCCCGGGCTTCGCGCGCGGCCGCCGAAAGCGACGGGTCGCCATTGCGTTCCACGAAGGCGAGGCCGATGGCCAAAGCGTCAAGTTGGTCATTGGTGAAAGTCACACTGGGTAGATTGAAGCCCGGGCGCAGGATGTAGCCTACGCCCGCCTCCCCTTCGATGGGCAGGCCAGAGGCCTGGAGATGGGCGATGTCCCGGTAAATCGTGCTGACGCTGACTTCGAAATGCTGGGCCAGATCTTCCGCCCGACTGATGGGCCGGGTTCGCATCTCATCCACCAGCCGAAAGAGCCGTTCTGCCCGTCGCATCGCCTATCCCCTTGTGCCGATGGCCGGTGTCACGCAGCCGCTTCGGCGTCAATCTCGAACATCAGGCCCGGAAGGGCGAGTCTTGTGACACCCACCAGTGTCATGGGCGGGGTCACCCCTGCTTGGCCAAAGCGCATGCCCATGATGTCGAAGTTCTGCATGGCCGCGTCCACATCGGTGGCATAGATCGTCAGCTTGACGACATGGCTCAGGTCCATATCCGCGCCACGCAAGACGGCGACAAGGTTGTCCAGGGCAAGGCCGATTTGCGCGCGCATGTCGTCGGGGTGTTGGGGTGTGCCCTCTCCATCCACGCTTGTCTGCCCGGCGCAGACCAGGCGGCGGCGTTGACCGTCCAGGATCTCGGCTTGGTTGTAGCCCAGGTTTTTGGACCAGGGCCATGGGTTCACGGCGGTTCGTTCCATTGGGATCACTCTTTCACTGTCTTTCGATGACCCTCAGACACCACACTCCTCCTGTCACCGTGGTGAGAGGAGAGATCGTCTCTTCCTACCATTTTTTGCGAAACCGATTGAGCAACGCGTCAGGAGGGGGAGCGATCGAGCACCTCGGCGCCCAGGACCGTGGGCAGATGTGTCACGACTTCCTGCCATGTGTCGCCCTCATCGGCGCTGGCAAAGATCGATCCGGTGTTGGTCCCGAAATAGACGCCTGCGGGATGGGCTCGGTCCCCGGCCATGGCCTGGCGCAGGACGGTGAAGAAGCACGCCGTCTGGGGCAACCCGGTCCGAAGGGCGGTCCAGGTCTTGCCGCCATCGCGGGACCGCCACACCGCGGCTGCGGCGTCGGGTGGGTAGCGGCCCGCAGAGTCGCCGTTGAGCGGGATGGTCCAGATCGTCTGTGGATCCCTGGGATGCACATGGATGGGAAAGCCGAAGGTGGAGGGCAGGCCATTGGTGATATCCTCCCACGCGCGGCCCCCATCCGCGGAGCGCCAGACGCCATGGTGGTTCTGTTGATAAAGGATGTCCGCATTGCCCGGCGCGCGCACCATATTGTGGACGCAGTGCCCGGTTTCGCCGTTCTGGGGGGCGGCAGGGTGGTCGTGGTGGGCGCAGTTTTCGGCGTTGGACATGCGGTTGCGGCGGTCCCAACTGTCCCCACCATCGTCGGTTGCGAAAACACCGGCGGCAGAAATCCCAAGCCAGAGCTTCGCCGGATCATCGGGGTGAGGGACGAGCGTATGGAGGGTCAGGCCCGCCGCACCTGGGTTCCAGGTTTCAGCCGAGGGGTGATCGGTCAGGCTTTCGACCACCTGCCAATCCGCGCCATCATTGTCGGATCGCAGAAGGGTCGCAGGTTTTGCGCCCGCGTAAACTGTGCCATGGGCCCGGGCCAAACTCCAAACCTGGGCGAAGCGGTCGCCGAAGGGTTTGGGCGCGTCCGTCCAGCCGATCATGGTGGCGAAGTCTGGGTCCTTGGCGGCCCAATCGTCCCGATCGCCGCGCGTCAGGTGGGCCAAGTTCCAGGTCCCGCCGTTGTCGGGGGAATGCCAGATGCCCGCCCCTTCCCAGCCGCCGCCACCGCCCGCCCAGATGTGGCCCGTGTCCGGGTCGCCGATCATATGGTTGATGGGCCAGCCGTCGCAAAACGGCCCCCGTACGGTCCAACCCCCATCGGGGGAGGGTACGTCAATCAGGAAGGCCCCTTTCGTTGTGCCCACGAGCAATGTCTTGGATGTATTCGCCATGGCCGCGTCCCCCCGGCCCAGCGTACCACACCCCTGGGTTGCGCCAAATAGTCCGATGGAGGGCGATCTTAGTTTCGCCAGTTTTCGGGAATATGGGCGAACGGGTCGACGCCCGATTGGTTGAGAAACCCCATGAAGGTACGGATGAGCGGAGTGGCATATGCCTCCTGCGAAGTGACGAGCCACAAGGGCTGCACCAGATCCGGCTCCGTGAAGCAGAAGCGCAGGGTGGGTTCCGGGTCGCCTGCGGCCCGTGGCAGGAAGCCGACCCCCTCATCGGCGGCAAGCAGCCCCACCATGGCCGTGAGGGAGTTCGTGCGCAAACCTCGCTTGCCTTCGGGCAGGCGCCCCTGGGCCTTGCGCACGCAATCCACAAACTCTGCATCGCTGAGCAATATGACATCGTGGCCCTGCATCTCCTCAAAGGTTTGGGGCAGGCCCCGGGCTTGGATATACGCCTCAGACGCGTAGAAACCCCAGGGATGGTCCATGAGTTTGCGCGCAATCAAGCTGTCGGTTTCATCGGTCAGGTTGCCAGAGCGGATGGCGACATCGGCCTCCCCTTTTTCTAGCGATACGATGCGGTCCTCGGTGTCCAAGTCGAAGGACACGTCCGGGTGGGCGTCCTGGAAGGCGTGGAGGACGCGGGCGATCCCGTGGCGCGCCGCCAGAGCGTTGCAGCTTAGCCGGATCGTCCCGGCAATGTGGCGTTTCAGGCTTTCCGCGCGGTTGGACAGCCCCTCTGCCGCCTGGGCCATCCGCTCCGCATCGGGAAGAAGGGCGCGCGCATTGTCCGTGGGTTGCGCACCTCTGGGGCCCTTTTCGAACAGTTTCAGACCAAGGGCACGTTCCAACCGTTCGATCCGGCGGCTGACGGTGGTTTGGTTTGTGTGCAAAACGCGGGCGGCCCCGGCGGCGGACCCTTCGCGCATGACGGCAAGAAACAAAGAGATGTCGGACCAAGACGGCATTGGGGCTTATCCAGGGGTTGCGGACGGGTCGGCTTGTAAAATGACGTAGGGCGCCACCTCCGCCCTAGGATATGCATTTTTGCATAGCAGGTCTTCGGATCGACGGATTTTCAAGTCAAGTTCCGCTGCCCATCTTTATGTCATACCCGGCGCGACCGGGATCCTTCTGAAAGGAGGTCTTCGATGACTAAGACACTGATCGCCCTGACCCTTGCCGTTGCAACATTTGCCGGCTCCGCCAATGCCATGGGTTTTCCAACATTCGCCGATATCGTCCCGTCGATTGAATTCCCGACGGACGAAGGCAGCTTGTCGACCAAATCGGCCACCGGCAACTAACCGCAGCAGCGCAGGTCCGTTACAAAGGCAAGTGGCGGGCCCGCGCCCCCCGCTCAATCGCGGCGGCGTGCAGCGGGTCGATGTCGAGCTCGTAGCGCAACTCTCGTAGCAATTGCAGCTCACTTTGTAGGACATTGCCATCTGCCGCGGCCACGTCGCAGGCCAGCGCATAAGCCGTCTCTCGGTGGGTGTCGGGCAGCGCTGTTTTGACCAAGCCGATAATCGCGTCTAGGCCGTCCTCCTCCTCCAACAGGTCGAACACGGTTTGCGCCACCTGCTCCATCCGATCCTCGTCATAACCTGCGAAAATAGGCAGATGGTTCACGATGGCCTGGATCGTCAAAAGCTCGGATGTGCGGATCGTCGCATCAGATGCAGAGACGGTGATCATCAGGGCAACGAGGCTGTCCTGGGACGAGAATGCGGTGTCTGGCATGGGCTCTCCTTCTGGGGGTGATTTATTGACGCCGCGCCCCTGTCGCAATAGGGAGCGGGTCTTCCCATGTCAGAACGGAGTGACCCGATGACCAGCTTGCGCGACGCCGCGATGACTTCGAAGGCTTGGCCCTTTGAAGAGGCCCGCCGTCTGCTGAAACGTGTGGAGGGTCAGGGCAAGGACCACGTGCTGTTCGAGACAGGCTACGGCCCCTCGGGCCTGCCCCATATCGGGACGTTCGGAGAAGTGCTGCGCACCACGATGGTGCGGCGGGCGTTTGAGGTGATTTCGGACATCCCGACACGGTTGATTTGCTTCTCAGACGACTTGGACGGGATGCGGAAGGTACCGGGCAATGTGCCCAACCAAGAGGCGCTCGCGGAACACTTGCAAAAGCCGCTGACGTCGGTGCCGGACCCGTTTGGCACCCATGACAGCTTTGGGGACCATAACAACGCGATGCTGCGGCGGTTCCTGGACACGTTCGGGTTTGAATATGAGTTCTATTCAGCCAAGGCGTTCTATGGGTCCGGCCAGTTTGATGAAATCTTGCTGCGCTGCGCCGAGAAATATGATGATCTGATGAAGATCATGTTGAAATCGTTGCGAGAAGAGCGGCAGCAGACATACTCGATCTTTCTGCCGCTTCACCCGGAAACGGGGCGGGTGACCTATGTGCCGATGACGCATGTCGATGCGGCGGAAGGCACCGTCACATTTGACGATGAGGACGGGCGTGAATGGACCGTGCCTGTCACGGGTGGCCATGTAAAACTTCAGTGGAAGCCGGACTTTGGCGCCCGCTGGGCCGCCTTGGGTGTGGATTTCGAGATGTATGGCAAAGAGCATGCCACCAACGAGAAAATCTATGACTCCATCTGTCGGACGCTGGGTGCGCGGCCGCCGGAGCATTTCAGCTATGAACTTTTCTTGGATGCGGAGGGGCACAAGATCTCTAAATCGTCCGGCAACGGAATCAGCATTGATGAATGGCTGACTTATGCCGCGACGGAGTCGCTGTCGTACTTCATGTACCAGAAGCCCAAGACCGCCAAGCGCATGCATTTCGATGTGATCCCCAAGGCATTGGACGAATACCATCAGCAATTGCGCGCCTACCCGTCGCAGGACCCGGACAAGCAAGCGAACAACCCCGTGTTCCACATTCACGCCGGGCATGTGCCGACCTCCGACTTGGTGGTGCCGTTTTCGATGTTGCTGAATTTGGCGTCTGTCGCCGGGGCCGAGGACAAGGACGTGCTGTGGGGGTTCATCAAACGCTATGCGCCCGACGCCACGCCGGAGGCGAACCCGCAAATGGATCGCGCCGCAGCGGGCGCCGTTCGGTATTACAACGATTTCGTGAAGCCCACGAAGACCTACCGCCTGCCCACGGATGCCGAGCGGGAGGCGTTGGAGGCGTTGCGGGACAGTCTGCGCAGTTGGAGTGGCGACACCACGGATGAGGCCCTCCAAAGCCTGGTCTATGATATCGGGCGGGAGCGGTTTGACCCCATGCGCGACTGGTTCAAAGCCCTTTACCAAGTCCTTTTGGGGGCGGACCAGGGGCCGAGGTTCGGAGGGTTCATCGCGCTTTATGGTGTGTCCGAGACGGCGGATCTGATCGACACAGCGCTGGAGGGCAGATTGTCACAGACTGCCGCATGATTTGATCTCTGGCGGCGCGCCGCTACGTCACTTTTACGTTGATAAGGGAGAGGCAAATGTGGCGCGCAACCATTACCGGTCTGATCCTGGCGAACTTGCTATCGCCGGCGGCCGCGCAGGAGCAAGAATTCCCCCGGGTGATTGGCAACCAAATCGAAGCATTCAAGATCGATGATTTTGAAACCGCCTTCACCTTCGCAGCCCCCGGCATTCGGAACATGTTTGGCACATCTGACAATTTCGGTCGGATGGTGCAGCAAGGCTATCCGATGGTGTGGCGACCCGATGACGTCGAGTATTTGGCCGCGCGTCAGACAAACCAAGGCTGGCAGCAGGAGATTTTGATCACCGATGTCGATGGCAGGCTGCACAAACTTGCCTATCTGATGGTTGAGACGCCTGATGGTTGGAAGATCGCGGGCGTCCAAATCCTGGCGGCCCCAGAAGTCGGGGCATGAAGAAAAAGCCTTTGCGTTAACCATTCGTTAGGTGTTCGCAGGGACTTTCCCCTCTACCGGCGCGGATACCCGCCCATCACTCACATGACAGAGACCGTCCTTGGCCCCAGGCCATTGGGCGGTCTCTTTCGTTTGCAGTCCTGCAATGGAAGGGGACAGGAATGAACAAGGCGATTACTGACGGATTGGTGCTTGACCCGCCGCTGTTTGAGGATGGCTTGAATGTCTGGTCCCGCCAGGATGGTTTGCCCGGCTCGGACACCTATGCCACAGCGGGCAACGCGGCCATCGTTCCGGCCGACCAAGATTTCGCGTCTTGCCTGGAATTGCAGAAAACCGCCGCCGTCCAGAAGGTGCGGTCCATGGGGGCGACGCCGATCCTGCCGGGCAGCTATTGGCGGATCACCGTGCGGCTGAAGGCCGTGTCGGGCAACTTGCCCAAGGCGCGCGTTGCCGCCTTTCCCGTGGGCAGCAACGGGCAGGGTGTGGGTGGTCTGACCACCTTTGGGCCTGAGACGCAGTTGACCGCCTATGGCCGCGTCGAGACGATCACCGCCATTGTGGGCACGGGCACGCGAGGCGGTGTGGACCTTGCCTGGACGGATGGCGTGGCCCATGCCCATGTGGGACTGGATCTGACCGGCCCCAATGGCGGTGTCGTCCGCATTGACGACATCACCGTCGAAGATGTGACCGGCGCCTTCCTGCGCGACATGTTGGACTGGGTCGATGTGCGCGATTTCGGCGCCATGGGCGATGGTGTGGCCGATGACACCGCAGCGTTCGATGCCGCCGACCGCGCCGCTGCAGGGCGCAGTGTCTTGGTCAGCCGCGGGACCTACCGCCTGACGGACCATGTGACGTTCAACAACAAGGTGCGGTTCGAAGGGACGGTGACATTGCCGATTTCTAAGCGGCTGTCGCTGACCAAGAACTTCGACCTGCCCTCCTATATCGACGCCTTCGGGTCGGAGGAGGAGGGGTTCAAGAAAGCCATCCAAGCCCTGTTCAACTTCACCGACCATGACACGCTGGACATGATGGGGCGCCGGGTCGAGTTGAGCGAGCCCTTGGATGTGCAGGCTGCCGTCCATGACAAGAACACCTATGCCAACCAGCGCAAGATCCGAAACGGTCAGATCGACATTGCGAATACAAGCAATTTCAATTCAACCGTGGTGACCGCCCAGGCCACTTGGGACAATAGTGAGCCGAAGGTTCTGTCGGGGATTTCCAACATCGCCAATATCCCGGTCGGCTCTTTGGTGCAGGGCGGCGTCGGTGTCGGACGGGAAGTGTATGTCAAAGACGTGAACCTGGCCACGGGCAAGGTCACGCTAAGCGCCCCGTTCTATGGGGCGCCGCCGATCCAGACCTATACGTTCACGCGGTTCAAATATGCGCTGGATTTCAGCGGCTTCGCGAATCTCCAGCGCTTCACGTTGCAGGATATCGAGTTTCTGCTGGCCGATCAGGGGTCGGGTATTTTGTTGCCCCATAACGGTCTGATCTTCCATGTGAAAGACTGTTTCCTAACGGGGCCGAAGGATCGCGGCATCACCAGCCATGCCACGGGCTGCCAGGGGATGCTGATCGACCGGTGTCAGTTCCTGTCGACCGAAGGGATTGCCCGCGTCCAAGATCGCCACACCATCGCCTTCAACGTCAACAAGAACGACACCAAGATCCGCAACAACCGGGCCGTGAAGTTCCGCCATTTCGGGGTCATGTCCGGGTCGGGCCATATCATCACCGGCAACCACTTCTTCCAGGGCGACAACGAGAGCCTGGGGCAGCGAACCGCGGGTTTGGTGATGGCGGAGGCGCAATCGAAGTCGGTGATCATGTCGAACTATGTCGACAATTGCTACATCGAATGGACGAACGAGCATGACGGAGCGCCGAACTTCAACGCGGAGTTTTCGTTCGGCGGGATGCAGATTATCGGGAACATCCTGTTTTCTTCCAACGTGCCGTCGAGCTATGCGCCCATTCATGTAAAGCCCTATGGATCAGGCCATTACCTGAATGGCGTGACGATCACGGGCAACAACATCAAGACCATCAAGGGGCAGCCGTTGCAGCGGGCCGAAGTGGTCGACACGACGTTCGCCGATCTGGACCGGTCGCGTTACACGGATGTGAATGTCCATTCCAACACGTTCCAGGCCGTGCAAGATCAGTTTCAGAACCCGGTGACCGTGCCCGTCAATATCGGCAGCCCGCAAAGCAGTTGGGATGCGGACTTGACGAAATACCTGCCGTTTGGGGGCCACGCGCGGGTGGTGACGGCAGTGATGCCTGACGGGCCAATCCGCAACGGGTCGAATGGGGTCCATAGCGGCTTGCCCTACGGCACAGCAGGCTTGGGGTCGGACAAACAGACGATCCGGCTAACCTGGCCCCAATCGGTGCGCGGCAAAGTGTTCGTCACCGGGCGCTGTGACGCGCCGACCTGACGCCATACGACCCGACGAAAGGGGCGCCGGTCTTGGGTCGGCGCCCCTTTTTCTATGGAGACGGCTGGCGCAGACAGCGCAGGATCGTGAGGGGCAGGGCCACCCCTTCCCGTGCGATGGCAAGCAGGGTGCGCGGCCAGGACAGGGTGCCGGGCGGACAGTCCAATTGGGCGCGCAGGCCAAGCAAGCGCGCGGCGACCCATGCGCGGGGGCCATGCCAGCGATTGGTGACGACCACGATCTGCGCCCCCGGTGGCAGAAGGGCGCGGGCGAGGGCCAGGTTTTCTACGGTTGTTGTTGATTGGGTCTCCAGAAGCAGCTTTTCCCGCGGAACGCCCATCGCATGCGCGACGTCGGCGGCGACTTCGGCCTCCGCAGGGCCGTGCCGCCCCACCCCGCCGGTGAGGCAGATCATATGCACCCGGTCGGACTGCCACAGGGCGACGGCATGGGACGTCCGCAGCCGCAAGGTCCCCGACGGTGTGCCGTCGGGTCGAACGGCGGCCCCCAAGACAATGGCCACGCGCATCAGTCCGGCAAGTCAGAAGGGACGAACCGGTAAGCTTTGCCGAACCCCCCGTTCAGAAGGGCTTGGGTCGGCACTAGGCCCAGGACGTTGAAGTCGGTGAAATCATAATACAGCTTCACTTTTGGCCGGGCGGTGTACCACGCGTCCCGCAACGCTGATTTGTCCAGGCGCGCCGCCCGCCCAATCAGCGTCATGCGCGGGTGGGTCAAGGGATCGCCCCTATCCCCCACCTCCCCCACCAAAAGGGAGCAATCGGGACAATCCCGTAGCGCTCTCGCATGTTCCGACAGGTCGGAAATCAGGACCGTCATTCCCTGCCCCGGCACCCACAGACAGGCGACGCGCGTGACCATCGGCGCGCCGTCGAACAATGTGCCCAAAGCCCCGTGGCTGGCCCGCAACAGGTCCCGCGCCAGGGCGCGCGCCTCGTCATCAAGGGTGCGGTACGGGTCAGTCATGGCGGGACAGTTGGGCAATTCGCCCAACACCGCAAGGGGCCTGCGGCGACCCGCGTCCTTCGCGCGCTGGACGCATGGACGGAACGGCCTTAGGTGTTGGCCCAAGATCAGGAGGGCACGTATGGCGTTCGGCAAGATCATCAGGACATGGTTCGACGGCGCCTGGCACGATGGCGATGTGCCCGTCATGCGGGCCGCCGATCACGGAATGTGGCAAGGCTCCAGCGTGTTTGACGGCGCGCGGCGGTTCGAAGGCATGACCCCCGACCTGGACAAGCATTGCGCCCGCGTGAACCGGTCGGCTGAGGCGCTGATGCTGCGCCCAACGAAGACGCCGGACCAGATGGTGGAAATCATCCAAGAAGGGCTCAAAGGGTTCGCCCCCGATGCCGCGATCTATATCCGGCCCATGTATTGGGGCATCCATGGCAGCGAACTGGGCCTCGTTCCGTCCGATACAGAAACGGGCTTTGCCATCTGCCTGGAAGAGGTGCCCATGTACGGGCCCGACAAGACCACCACGTTAACCACCACGCGGTTCCGGCGCCCCGTGCTGGAGGATGCGGTCTGCGACGCGAAAGCCGGGTGCCTTTACCCCAACAACGCGCGCATGTTGGCAGAGGCGCAGCGGAAGGGGTTTGGAAATGCCCTGGTCGCGGATGTCATGGGCAACGTGGCGGAATCGGCAACGTCCAATGTCTTCATGGTCAAAGACGGGGAGGTTTTTACCCCTGTCGCCAATGGCACCTTCCTGTCGGGCATTACGCGGGCGCGCCACATCGACAACCTGAAGACCGATGGCGTTCGCGTCCATGAGACGGTCCTGACCTTTGATGACTTCCGCGCCGCCGATGAGGTGTTTTTGTCCGGCAACCTGACTAAGGTCACGCCAGTCACCGCCTTTGATGATCGCCAATATCAGGTCGGCCCGATCACGCGGCGGGCCCGGGATCTCTATTGGGACTGGGCGCGCTCCGCCGCCTGATCCATGCAGCCCCGCTGGCGGTGACGCTGCTGGGGTTGGTTTGGACGGCCTCGCTCAACCCGTTGACGGCGCCTTATGTGGACCGCTCTGCCCAGGATTTGTCGCTGACGATGGAGCGCGCCGTGCGGCGCACCGCATCGGGTCCCTGGATAACCGCAGCCTTGGCCGAAGCGGTGGCGGCAAAAGATGCGGAACGGGCGGAGATGTTGCTCAGCTTGGCCGATGATCTGGGGCGCGACGTGCCAAGGTCAGCGGCGGAGGCGATGATCGCGCGACAATTGGGGATATTGGCCCAAGCCGAGGCGTGTGGCGCCTGCATGGTGGACATTGCCCTATGTGACAGTTTGCAGAAGATTTCCCTTTGTGCGGCGCCGTTCGAAATGTCCCCGCTGGGTGATTTGAACGCTTTGCGACGCGCGACCCAGGCCTGGGCCACCGGGGCGGAGGTAGACCGCTTGGATGCCAGTCTTGCCCTTCTGGGGCTGGGCGCGACGGGGGCCGTTCTGGTGTCGGGCGGGTCCAGCGCCACGGTGAAAGCGGGCGCAAGTTTCGTGCGGATGGCGCGCCGTATGGGCAGTGTTCGCCCAGGCCTGACGGATGTGCTGCGCGTGCCCATCCGGTGGGGTGCCGTGCCGGGCTACCTTGCGGGCACGGCACGGCTTGGGGATGTGACCGACCCGCTGCGGGCCGCGCGCGCGGCCCGAACCGTGCGCGACATCGACCGTGTGCGGGCCGCAACCTCCACCCCCGACGCGTTGCGCTTGCTGCGCTTGGTGGATAGCCCCGGTGACGCGAACCGCTTGGCCCGCGTGGCAGAGGTGATGGGCCCGAAGACCGCCAGGACGGCCGAGGTGCTGGGCAAATCCCGCCTGATGCGGGCGACGGTGCGCCTGTCGCGGGCGGCGGCGGGGATGCTGATCCTTCTGGGGTTGGCCCTCGTGCAGATGGCCGCGGCGATCGGGAGCGTGTTGGGTCATGCGGCCCTCCGCGCGGGTGTCCGGGCCATCTGACGGCGCCAGTTCCGTCGCGGCAATGCCACGGCCCTTATTGCCACGCCCCCTTCGCACAGTCATGCTAGGCCCGACGACCCGTTGACTGAGGATGCCATGCGCAAATTTCTCGTGGTGCTGGATGACAGCCGTGAATGCCTGAACGCCATGCGCTTTGCGTCCCTGCGGGCGCAACACACTGGTGGCGGGGTGGAGGTCTTGTCGGTGATCCCGCCGGATGAGTTCAACCATTGGATCGGTGTGGGCGACATCATGCGCGAAGAGGCGCGAGAGCGGATCGTCGCCCATTTCGAAGTCTTCGCCAAATGGATGCGCGATAAGCATAACCTGGAACCCCATCTGGTGATCCGGGAAGGGGAGCCAGTCAATGAGATCTTCGCGCAGGTCAAAGAGGACCCGGAGATCGGCGTCCTGGTGTTGGGCGCTTCGGCCGAAGGAAAAGGCCCTGGGCCGCTGGTGACGCAACTGACCAAGTCGGCGGGGACCTTGCCGGTGCCCATCACCATCGTGCCCGGAGACATGTCCAAAGAACAGTTGGAACAGATCGCCTAACGGGCCGTTAACGATAAGACCTGTCGCGCCTTTATGCGCGTCGCTTTGGTGGGTTAGCCTGTTCTCATGTCCCGTCTTTTGTCTATTTTCCTCTACGTGGCGCTCCTGTTCGTCGCGCCTTTCGCCGCCGCTGAAGGTCGCTTCGACGAATCGCGTCTGACGCCTGGCGATGTTCGGATCCTCCAATCCGCCTTGGCCTTTGAGGGTGTCTATCACGGGCGCGTGGACGGACGGTGGGGCGCGGGCAGTCGGGAGGCGCTGGCCAAAGCCACGTCGGGACCGGTGACGGAGTGGTCGGCGGTGCGCACGCTCTTGCCCCTGTTGCAGGATCTGGAGCCCGGCGGTTGGCGCGTCTTCAACCCGGAGCGGGGGACGTCGATGTTCCTGCCCTATGCCCTTCTGTCGATGGACCAAGGTGCGGACTTCGTGGAGTTGAGCACGCCGAGCCGGGACCTGATTGTGCGTCATATCTTTCGCACCCCACGACAGACCGCAGAGATGCACACCTGGCTTGAGAACGCGCATCGCGGCGCGGGGTTCTATCGCGCAGACACACCCGACGCGTTCATTAGCGCGGGGGACGTGCCATCGGGTCGGGTCTACCTGCGCTCTCGCCAAGCCGGATGGCAGATGGAGAC
Organism: Pseudomonadota bacterium; assembly: GCA_039817645.1. Lineage (GTDB taxonomy): Bacteria > Pseudomonadota > Alphaproteobacteria > Rhodobacterales > Rhodobacteraceae > Jannaschia. The sequence continues at coordinate 105,336 of JBCBVM010000010.1, forward strand.
CGTCCTTGTGCAATACAAACCACGGCAAAGGTCGCGCGCGCAGCTGATTATCGCAAGCCTAACTGACGACGAGCTTGCCCCACTTGGGATCCCGCAATCAGGGTACATTGACCAAATTTTGACAGCCTCCCGTGAAGCCGATGGGCCGGAAGGCGCGTCCTCCCGAAGCGCGGAGCCGAAACTGGTGGGGTCGGGCACAGGCTTCTTTGTGAACCCGCGGGACATGGTCACGGCGCACCACGTGGTGGACGGTTGCGCGCGTCTGACCCTTGCCGATGGAACCGGTGTGACGGTCGTCGCCATGGAACAGGCGTCGGACCTGGCGATCATCCGCGCCGAGCGCACATCGGACAGGTGGCTGACATTGGGCAGGGGACAGGGTGCGCGATTGGGGCGCAATGTGGTGGCCATCGGCTACCCCTATGCGGGCCTCTTCCAACAAGGGCTAAGTGCGACGCGGGGCAATATCAGCGCGTTGCGGGGCTTGGATGGCGCGGATGATTTCATGATGCTGACCGCGCCGGTCCAACCCGGCAATAGTGGCGGTCCGATCCTGTCCGAAGCGGGAGAGGTCCTGGGCGTCGTCAGCTATCGCGCGTCCGAGCGGTTCACCTTGGACAGCTCCGGCACCCTGCCGCAGAATATGAACGCGGGCACGCGCCTGGTGGCCTTGCGCGGCTTCCTGGAGCGGGAAGGTATCAAGCTTCCGATCCGAAGGGGGGCTGGCCCCACCGATCTGTCCTCTGGGTTGCCAGAGGCGGTGACCGACGCTGTGCATCGTATCCTCTGCCATGGGCCAACTTAGAATCATTCCAAAGCCGTTGACCATTGGCCGCGCAGGGCGCATATAGAGGGCTCACATCCCGGAGGGCTGCCGATGTTTATCCAGACCGAGACCACGCCGAACCCCGCAACGCTTAAATTCCTGCCCGGACAGGCGGTGTTGGATGCGGGCACGGCCGATTTTCCAAGCGCGGATACGGCGGCGAAATCGCCCCTGGCCATGCGCCTTTTCGCCATCGACGGTGTGACGGGTGTGTTTCTGGGCCACGACTTCGTCACGGTAACCAAGCAGGATGGCGTCGACTGGGACCACATCAAGCCCGCGATCCTGGGCGGCATCATGGAGCATTTCCAGTCCGGCCAACCGGTCATGGAGGGCGAGGCACAGGCCCAGCACCAGGCCAACCATGACGAGGCTGACACGGCCATCGTGGGCCAGATCACCGAACTGCTGGACACCCGCGTGCGCCCGGCTGTGGCACAAGATGGCGGCGACATCACATTTCACGGGTTTGAACGCGGCGTGGTCTACCTTCAGATGAAAGGGGCCTGCGCGGGTTGCCCATCGTCCACGATGACATTGAAAATGGGGATCGAGAACCTGCTGCGCCACTACATCCCCGAGGTGGTCGAGGTGCGTCCTGTCGGCATCTGAGACGGACACCCTGCCAGAGGTTTTGACGGGGCGCTGCTATTGCGGCGCCTCTGTCGTTGAGGCACGGGGCGCGCCCCTGGCCATCAGCTATTGCCATTGCCAGGACTGCCGCCGCGTGACGGGTGCGCCGGTGGCGGCATTTGCGGCGTTCCCAAAAGGATCGGTGGATGTGACGCCGGAAATTGCACCGATATGTGCGCATCAGGGCGTCCGCCGCTGGTCTTGCCCCACTTGCGGGTCGCCCATGTTGGCCGCGTTCGATTACTTGGACGGCCAGGTCTATGTCCCTCTTGGCATCCTGGACAACGCCGACGTACTTGCCCCCCAACTGCACAGCCACGCGGATGCCTGTCTGCCCTGGCTCAAACTGGATGACGATCTGCCCCGTGAACCGGCCAGCGCGCGCGACCGCCTGAACGCCAGGACCGACGCGCCATGACCCTGGTCCTTGCGTTCGATACGTCGGCGGCCCACTGCGCCGTGGCCGTCATGGGCGGGGAAACTGTGCTTGTCCACCGGACGGAGGCGATGACACGCGGCCAGGCGGAACGTCTGATGCCGCTGGTCCAAGACAGTCTGTTGGAGGCAGGGGTGCGCGCATCCGACCTTGCCGCCATTGGTGTGGGCACTGGGCCGGGCAACTTCACCGGAACACGGATTGCCGTCGCCGCGGGGCGGGGTCTGGCCCTCGGCCTCGGCTGTCCCGTGGAAGGGGTCAGCGCCATCGACGCTTATGGGGCGGGGCGGGATGTCATCGTTTGCCTGCCTGCGCCGCGTCAGATGGTTCACCTGGGATACAGAGGCGAGATCGTGACCGTCGCGCCCAATGCCATTCCGCCGGGCTGGGGGGCCGCCGTGACGGGGCCCGCCGCGGGTTTGGTGGCCGAGCAGAGCGGGCGGGACCCCCTGCCCCATCCCGATATCGCACCGGCCATCGCGCAGATCGCAGGCAAGCGGGCCGCCCCCGACAGGCCAAGGCCGGCCCCTGTCTATTTGCGACCTGCCGATGCCGCGCCGCCTTCCGATCCCCCCCCGCGCATAGTGTAAACCTTGCCTGACAGCGGGGCGGCGCTAGGTCCAGTGTCAACCAAGGTTGACACATCATGACACACGCGGAACAGTTGGCGGCCCTCCATGCCACGTCCTTCACAGGCGGGGCCCGGTGGTCGGCCCAAGCCTTTCAGGCGGCCTTGGACGACCCGCTGTGTTTCTTTGTATTTGACCAGGGTGGGCAGTCTGGCTTTGCCTTGGGGCGCATCGTGGTCGATGAAGCGGAGCTGCTTACCCTGATTGTGGACCCTGCTGCCCGCCGCCAAGGACGGGGCCGCGCCCTTCTGCAAGAATTTGAACAGGTTGCACGGGCCAGGGGCGCCGTCTCCGCCTTCCTGGAGGTCGCAGTGTCCAATGCAGACGCGCGCGCGCTGTATCAAAGCGCGGGCTGGGATCACGTCGGCACGCGCACTGGTTATTATGGCGGCAAGGATGCTTTGGTTCTGCGCAAGCCCCTCTGATACCGCGAAAACATGGCGTCAGCGACCGGTGCCGGGCCGAGAAAGCTGTTGATCTTCCGTTTGGGCTGCGGCCTTATTCAGCCCATGACTGCTTGGCACGGGGGGTGCCTGCTCGCCATTGGGCGTATCCTTCGGCCGATCCAACGGGAGAGATGTATGACACTCACAAAAAAACTCATGGGCGCAGCGGCGACCCTGGCACTGAGCGCGGGCATGGGCTTTGCCGATGGGCACGCCAGCCCTGGCCTGATCATTGATCTGGGCGGCAAGTTCGACAAATCGTTCAACGAAAGCGCGTATAATGGCGCCCAACGCTGGGTGGAAGAAACGGGCGGCGACTATGCCGAGACCGAATTGGCCAACGAAGCACAACGCGAACAGACCATGCGCCGGATGGCAGACCGTGGGGCGAACCCGGTCGTGGTTCTGGGCTTTGCCAACGCCTCGACCTTGGATGTTGTCGCACCCGATTACCCCGACACGGATTTTGTGATCGTCGACATGGTCGTGGATCAGCCCAACGTGAAATCGGTCGTCTTTTCCGAGCATGAGGGCAGCTATCTGGTCGGTATGATGGCGGCCATGGCGTCCGAGTCAGGCACCGTCAGTTTCGTCGGCGGGATGGATGTGCCGCTGATTTCCAAGTTCGCCTGCGGGTATGCCCAAGGGGTGAAATCCGTGAACGCGGACGCCAACGTCATCGTGAACATGACCGGCACGACGCCGTCGGCTTGGAACGACCCGGTGAAGGGCGCGGAGTTGACGCGTAGCCAGATCAGCCAAGGGTCCGACGTGGTGTTCGCCGCAGCTGGCGGCACCGGCATCGGTGTTTTGCAAGCGGCCGCAGATGAGGGCATCCTGTCCGTCGGCGTCGACAGCAACCAGAACTACCTGCACCCCGGCAAGGTCCTGACATCAATGGTCAAGCGCGTGGACAACGCCGTCTACGACGCCTTCACCGCAGCCGTAAACGGAGAGCTTGAGACCGGCATCACCGTCATGGGGCTGGAAAATGAGGGCGTGGGCTTTGCCCTGGACGAGAATAACGAAAGCCTGGTGAGCGCCGAAATGACCGCCGCCGTCGAAGAGGCGAAGGCCAAGATCATCGCAGGTGAGATCGACGTTCACGACTACCTTTCGGACAATTCCTGCCCGCACTTCTAAGGGCAGTGACATAAGATGGAGCGGGGCCCTTCGGGGCCTCGTTTCGCAAGAAGACCGGGGGACATATGAGCGACCAACTGGCCATTGAGCTGCGCGGCATTTCCAAGGCCTTTGGGCCCGTTCAAGCCAACAAAGACATCTCCATTCAGGTGAAGCGGGGCACGATCCACGGCATCATCGGGGAAAATGGCGCGGGCAAATCCACGCTGATGTCCATCCTCTATGGGTTCTATAAGGCCGATGCCGGAGAGATTTATATCTCGGGCAAGAAAACCGAAATCCCCGACAGCCAAGCGGCGATCGATGCGGGGATCGGCATGGTGTTTCAGCATTTCAAATTGGTCGAGAACTTCACCGTCCTAGAAAACGTGATCTTGGGCGCAGAGGATGGCGGGCTGCTGAAACCGTCCCTGGCCAAAGCGCGCAAGCTGCTTCGGCAACTGGCCGATGACTATGAGATGGACGTCAGCCCCGACGCGGTGATCGAGGACCTGTCCGTGGGCCTGCACCAGCGGGTGGAGATTTTGAAGGCGCTGTACCGGGAAGCGGACATTCTTATCCTGGACGAACCGACCGGCGTGTTGACCCCTGCGGAGGCGGATCACCTGTTCCGCATTCTCAAAGGCCTGCGCGATGAAGGGAAGACGATCATCCTCATCACCCACAAGCTGCGCGAAATCATGGACGTGACCGACAGCGTGTCGGTCATGCGGCGCGGCGAGATGACGGCCACAGTCCAGACGGCAGAAACCTCGCCGGAGCAATTGGCCGAGCTGATGGTGGGCCGCAAAGTCCTGTTGCGGGTGGATAAAGTGCCCGCGACGCCCGGAGAGACGGTGCTGGAGGTGCGCAACCTTCGTGTGATCGACGACCAAGGGGTAGAGCGTCTAAAGGGCATCGACCTGGACATCCGCGCCGGGGAAATTTTGGGGGTGGCCGGTGTGGCCGGCAACGGGCAGTCGGAGCTTCTGGAGGTGTTGGGCGGCTATGCCATGGGCACCGGCTCCATCAAAGTGCGCGGGCAAGAGATCGACTTGACCGGCAGCGCGTCGGATGCGCGGACCCGTCGCGCGCGCGGCATCGCCCATGTGCCCGAAGACCGGCAGCGGGAAGGTCTGATCATGGACTACCACGCGTGGGAAAACGTGGGCTTTGGCTATCACCACGACGAACGGTTCTCGTCGGGGTTTTTCATGGACAACAACGCCTTGCGGGCCGACTGCGAGGGCAAGATGGAACGATTTGACGTTCGCCCGCCAAACCCGGCATTGGCCGCCAAAAGTTTCTCTGGCGGGAACCAACAGAAGATCGTTCTGGCGCGGGAGATTGAGCGAGATCCGGACCTTTTGCTGATCGGTCAACCGACACGGGGTGTCGACATCGGCGCCATCGAGTTCATCCACCAACAGATCGTCGCCCTGCGTGACCGCGGCAAAGCCATCCTTCTGGTCAGCGTGGAGCTGGACGAGATCATGGCCCTGTCCGACCGCATCGCAGTGATGTTCGACGGGCAGATCATGGGCGAGCGTTTGCCATCGGAGACCAACCAGGGCGACTTGGGCCTTCTAATGGCCGGCATGACGGGGGACGCAGCATGACCGACACCCTGCCCAAATGGGCCGATATCGTTCTGATCCCCCTGATTAACCTGCTTCTGGCGCTGTTTGTGTCCGGGATCGTCGTCGCGCTGATCGGGAAAGACCCGTTCGAGGCGCTGTATATCCTTGTCACCGGCTCGGTCGGGTCGGCCTATGGCTGGGGCTACACGCTGTTCTACACGACCAATTTCATCTTTACGGGGCTTGGCGTTGCCGTTGCGTTCCATGCGCGCTTGTTCAACATCGGGGGCGAGGGGCAGGCCGCTTTGGGGGGCTTGGGCACGGCGCTGGTGTTGCTTTATGTTCCGTGGCCCCATTGGACGATTGCCCTGTTGGCGGCGACCTGCGGGGCGGCTGTTTTCGGGGCCGCCTGGGCGGCCATCCCGGCCTATCTGCAGGCGAAGCGGGGCAGCCACATCGTGATCACGACGATCATGTTCAACTTCATTGCCGCTGCGTTGATGGTGTACCTGCTGTCCCGCGTGCTGTTGGTCCCCGGGGCCGGTGGATCCCCGGAAACCGCGCGCTTCATCGAAGCGGTCCGCCTGCCCAATGCCTATGACGTGGCCCCCTGGTTGGGCTTTTCCCGGTCCACGCCCCTGAACGTGTCGTTCTTCCTGGCCATCGCGGCCTGCGTGTTTGTCTGGCTACTGATCTGGCGCACGCGCTTGGGCTATGAGATCCGGGCCTTTGGCCATTCGGAACCGGCAGCGCTTTACGCTGGGATATCCCAGACCAAAATCACCATGATCGCCATGCTTATCTCGGGCGGGTTGATCGGGTTGATGGCCATCAATTCCGTCATGGGAGAGGCGGAGCGGCTGGTCATTGACCCGGTCCAGGGTGCGGGCTTCGTGGGCATCGCCGTCGCCCTCATGGGCCGGTCCCACCCGGTGGGTGTGTTCATTGCGGCGCTTCTCTTCGGCGCGCTCTACCAAGGTGGTGGAGAATTGACGTTTGAGATCAACGGCATGACACGCGAGATCATTTTGGTGATCCAAGCGCTTGTGATCCTGTTCACGGGTGCATTGGACAACATGGTGCGGATGCCGTTGGAACGGCTGTTTCTCACGCTCCGCAGTTCCAAGCCGAGGGCGTAGGTGATGGAAACGCTCCTGCCCCACTTGCCCGGTTTGCTGGCGGCGCTTGGCATCTTTGGCCTGGGTTTCCTTGTGATCGGCCCCAACATCGCAGCGATCATGGCAACGTCCATGCACCATGGGCGACGGAGAGGTCTGGCCATGGCCTTGGGGGTGGCCCTCGGAACCAGCCTGTGGGCCACGCTGACCGTCGCGGGCTTCGCCACGCTGATCACCGCCTATGCCGGGGCTGTCATCGCGTTGAAAGTCTTTGGCGTGGCATTCCTTTTGTGGCTTGCGGTCAAGGCGTTCCGGTCGGCGGGCCGCGCAGACACGCCCAGCTTGCCTGTCCGGCACGGTCAGCGCGGCGGGTTCACCCTGGGTCTTATGGTGCAAATGACCAATCCCAAGGCCGCCCTGCAATGGATCGCCATCGCCGCGGTCGCCATGGCCGGGGACGCGCCATGGCAGGTTGGGATCGCATTGATTGTATCGGCCACCCTCCTGTCCCTAATCGGGCACGGGGCCTATGCGCTGATCTTTTCCACCGACATCGTGGTCGCCGCCTACGCAAGGGCGCGGCGATGGATCGATGCAACCCTTGGCGTGCTGTTCACCTATTTCGCCTACCGCTTGGCGACCGAGAGGACTTGAGCCATGGATTTCACTGACCTTATCCAGCTTCTCGACAGTTCCCTGCGTCTGGCGACACCCCTTCTGCTGGCCTGTCTGGCCGGTCTCTTTAGCGAGCGGGCGGGTATTTTCGACATCGGGTTGGAGGGCAAGATGCTGGCCGCGGCTTTCCTGTCCGCTGCCATGGCAAGCTACACCGGTAGTGTCTGGATTGGGCTGTTCGCGGGCATCCTTGGGTCCGTCTTCCTGGCGCTGATCCACGGCGTGGCGTCCATTACGTTTCGGGGCAACCAATTGATTTCCGGTGTGGCGATCAACTTCCTGGCTTCCGGCCTGACGGTCGTAATCAGTGAGGCGGTGTTCGGCCTTGGCGGGCGCACCCCGCAGTTGGAGGGCGGCGGACGGTTCAGCGAAATGACCCTGCCCTTTGCGGACGCGCTGCGGAATATCCCGATCCTAGGGCCCCTTTATGCCGATGTCCTGTCGGGGCATTCGATCTTGGTCTACGTGGCCCTGCTTTGTGTGCCCTTGTCGTGGTGGGTCCTGTTCCGCACCCGCTTTGGCCTGCGCCTGCGCGCCGTGGGGGAAAACCCGGCGGCGGTCGATACGGCGGGTGTCTCTGTGGTCGGCCTTCGCTTTGCGGCGGTGATGATTTGCGGCGTCCTTTGCGGGATTGCGGGGGCCTACCTGGCCACGGCGCTGTCTGCGGGGTTCGTCAAAGAGATGTCGGCAGGCCGCGGGTTCATCGCCCTGGCCGCGCTGATCTTTGCCAAATGGCGGCCATGGTATGCCCTGGGGGCCTGTCTGTTGTTTGGGTTCCTCCAAAGCCTCGGCTTTCGCAGTGAGTTGTTCAACAGCTTGCTTGGCGTCACGATCCCGTCGGCCCTATTGGACGCAATCCCCTATATCCTGACAGTGGTGATCCTCGCCGGCTTCGTTGGCCGCGCCATCCCACCCCGTGCCGGAGGGGAGCCCTATGTCAAAGAGCGGTGACCTGGTCCGCCTGATCCAGGACCGCGCCGGGGCGGAGCCCCCAAAGTTCGGTCTGATCCTCGGATCCGGTCTCGGGCATCTTGCAGAGCAGGTGGAGGGGGTGGCCATCGACTATGGCGACCTGCCCGGATTTCCCCATGCCGGGGTCAGCGGTCACAATCCGAAACTGGTCATCGGGACATTGGGCGCCACACGGGTCGCCGTTTTCGGCGCCCGAGAGCATTACTACGAACGGGGCCGCTCCGACGCCATGCGGCTGCCGCTGGAGGTGCTGCGCGGCTTGGGGGCAGAGGGGCTGATCGCAACCAATGCCGCCGGGTCCTTGCGGGCGGATATGCCGACCGGGTCGCTAATGCTTCTGTCGGATCATATCAACTTCTCTGGCCTAAACCCCTTGATCGGGGAGGCGACGGATGCCCGCTTTGTGCCCATGGGGGACGCCCATGACCCTGCCCTTCGCGGCGCCCTGAGGAACGCGGCGGAGGCGGAAGGCGTGGATCTGCACGAAGGGGTCTATGCGTGGTATTCCGGTCCCTCCTTCGAGACCCCGGCCGAAATCCGCGCCATCCGCACCCTTGGGGCAGACGCCGTTGGCATGTCGACCGTGCCGGAGGTGATATTGGCGCGATTCCTTGGCCTGAAAGCCGCCGCCATATCCACGATCACGAACATGGCAGCGGGTCTGAGTGACGAAGCCATCAGCCATAACCACACCAAGGCCATGGCCCCGCTTGGGGCGGCAAAGCTGGAAAAACTGTTGGTGCGCTTCTTGTCCTAAACGCAAAACCGCCCCCCGAGATCCTAAGGATCAACCGGGAGGCGGCGTGCCGCAACGCACTTCGGAAAGCGGGGGAGAGAGGGTGCGTTGCTTAGCGGCGCGGCAGGGGGAGATGCCGCGCCGGGTGGGGATCAGTCGTCGTCCAGACCTTCCTCCTTGATGCGGGCGAAGATGTCCTGGGCGACCGAAGGCTTGCCGGAGACGAGGGTCGCGTTATCCACGCTGATGCGGTCAGAGGGGCTGTCCACATTGGCGTTGAACTGTTCGATGGCGGCACCCTGCGTGCCGTTCCGAGTGGAGACGGTGACGCCGTTGCTGTCGCCTTTATACGCGACGCTCTGGTCCTGGGTGCTGAAGTCTTGGTTGAAGTGCGCGATGGCACCGGCTGCGCCGCCGGGGACTTGGGCGGATGC
>JBCBVM010000011.1:0-113216 GCA_039817645.1 Pseudomonadota bacterium
CACGGCCCCCAGTTTCATCGCGTCCCGGCGAAGTCTTCGGCCCACCCCTCGCGCTGCGCGTCGGTGATTTTGGCGAACAGCACATCGGGCACTGTGAAGGCATGGCCCGAAGATGTGGCCGCAGCATTGCAGCGTTTGGCCCCGGGCCATGCCTTCACAGTGCCCGATGTGCTGTTCGCCAAAATCACCGACGCGCAGCGCGAGGGGTGGGCCGAAGACTTCGCCGGGACGCGATGAAACTGGGGGCCGTGTCCCTGATCGTGCCGGAATATGACGCGGCCATCGCGTTCTTCACCGCCATCGGATTCACACTGACGGCGGATGAGGACCAGGGGCGCAAGCGTTGGGTCACGGTGTCGGCCGGAGGGACGCACTTGGTGCTTGCCCGCGCCGACGGCCCCGCGCAGCGCGCCGCCATGGGGCAGCAATGGGCCGGGCGCGTGGGGTTGTTTTTGCACTGCGAAGACTTTGCCAAGACGGCAGAGGCGATCCGGGCCGCAGGCGGTGTGTTCCAGGAGGCGCCTCGGGAGGAAGCCTATGGCACGGTGGCCGTCTGGACCGATCCTTGGGGCAATCGCTGGGATCTGATCCAGCCCCGATAGACCTGGTCCCGCGGAAATGTTCATGGCATGTTCTGCCCATCAGCGGCGGAGGATCCCATGGGACTCGGACAGAAACTGAACGGAACATTGCGGGCGTTCATCGAACGGCAGCCGATGTTTTTCGTCGGGACGGCGGCGGACACGGGGCGGGTCAATATCTCGCCCAAGGGTGCGGACAGTCTGCGCATCTTGGATGACCGGCATGTCCGCTGGCTGAACCTGTCGGGCAGCGGGAACGAGACGGCGGGACACCTGAAGGCGATGAACCGGATGACGCTGATGTTCTGCGCGTTCGAAGGCGATGCGCTGATCCTGCGGCTTTACGGCCAGGCCAAGACATTGCACCCCCGCGATCCCGAATGGGAGGGCGCGTGCGCCATGTTTCCGGCAATGGCGGGGACGCGCCAGATCTTTGACCTGAAGATTGACAGCATCCAGACATCGTGCGGGACGGGGGTGCCCCGCATGGCGTTTGAAGGGCAGCGGGTGGACCGTGAGTTGACCCCCTTCTTTGCGGAGATGGGTCCCGACGGTGTCGAGGCCTATTGGCGCAAGAAGAATACGCAGACCTTGGATGGGTTGCCCACGGGGCTTTTCGACGACTGACCGGGCAGGGGTCTTGACGCAGACGGAACCGTTCCCACATGGGCGATGTCGGATGCCGAAACCGGGTTCGACAAAACAGCCGGGGTCCAGATGGGCGCGGCGACTAAGACTGTATCGCTTATGAAAGGATGCATGATGCGTACATATGATTTTACCCCCCTCTACCGTGCGTCGGTTGGCTTTGACCGGATGGCCAGCGTGCTGGATCGCGCCATGGCGGCTGACACCGCAACCACCTATCCCCCGTACAACATCGAAAAGCTGGGAGAGGATGCGTATCGCATTTCCATCGCGGTGGCAGGCTTCACCGCCGATGAGTTGTCGGTGGAGGCGCGCGAGAATGCGTTGACAGTGTCCGCCCGGAAGGCGGAGCGGGAGAGCAAGCCGACCTACCTGCACCGTGGCATTGCCACCCGCACCTTCGAGAAGACGTTTCAGTTGGCCGACCACGTCCATGTGACCGGCGCCGCCCATGCCGATGGGATGTTGCATATCGAGTTGGAGCGTCAGGTGCCCGATGCGCTGAAACCGCGCCAGATCGAGATCACGAAAGCGGCACCATCCGAGGTGGCCGCCATTGAAGGGGATACGGTCGACGCGTAACGCGCCACCCCCTTTGAGATCATGCAGCGCGCCCGGACGTTCGGGCGCGCTTTTTCATTGGGGGGCGGATCTTACGGCCAATGAACGGCGAACAGGACGATGGGGGCCACGAAGGCGAACCAGAAGCAGAAGATCATCGCGAAGTAGCCTGCGCGGCGCCAAAGATGCTCGGCCCGGTCTTCGGAATAGAAAAGACGATCCGTTGGGCTGAGCTCTCGGCTAGGCACGGCTTCGCCTGTCTTTTGCCCCTCACTCAAGTCCACGTGTTTCATCGTCTTCTCCTTGTTGCGTGGGCCGCCCCTGGGCGGTCCTGTCTGGCGTATGCTGGTGATGAGGCCGCGTGCGGCCCCATCCCAGTATTCTCACACATGGGGCCGGGCAAAAAGATGTCCAGGGTTTGGCATGGGATGCGCTGTTTCGCGCCGGGCCAAGACCCGATAGAGCGGCGCAATGACGTCGTTTGAGATATTCGCCATGGCGCCCCCCGGTTTGGAGCCCGTCTTGGCAGAGGAGGTGCGCGCCGCCGGGTTTCCCCCGGCCAAGGTCGTGCCCGGGGGGGTGACCTTTGCCGGCACCTGGCCGGATGTGTGGCGCGCGAATTTGGTGTTGCGGGGGGCGGGGCGCGTGTCCGCCACGTTGGGGGCGTTCCGCGCGTTCCACTTGGCGCAGTTGGACAAACGGGCGCGCAAATTCGACTGGGCCCGGGTGTTGCGGCCTGACGTGCCCGTCCGGGTGGAGGCTACGTGCAAACGGTCCAAAATCTACCACGCGGGGGCCGCCACGCAGCGGGTCGAGACCGCCTTGCGCGAAGAATTGGGCGTGGAGATTGCGGCGGACGCACCCGTCACGATCCGGGCGCGGATTGACGACAACTTGGTCACCCTGTCCGTCGACACCTCGGGCGCGCCCTTGCACAAGCGCGGCGCGAAGTCTGCCGTTGGCAAGGCGCCGTTGCGGGAAACCATGGCGGCGTTGTTCCTGCGCGCCTGCAATTTTGACGGGGCCGAACCGGTGTTGGACCCCATGTGCGGGTCGGGCACGTTCGTGTTGGAGGCGGCGGAATGGGCGGCGGGCCTGGCGCCTGGCCGGGCGCGGACCTTTGCGTTCGAGCATTTGGCAACGTTCGATCGCACGGCCTGGGCGGCGATGCGCGGGGCGGTTCAGGGGCAGGGCACGGACCTGCGGTTCCACGGATCGGATCGCGATGCCGGGGCCTTTGCCGCAGCGCGGGCCAATGCGGAGCGGGCGGGCATTGCCGATCTGTGCGACTTTCAGAAACGCGCCGTGTCCGACATAGTGCCGCCACCCGGGCCGCCGGGCTTGGTTATCGCGAACCCACCCTATGGCGCGCGGATTGGGCAGAAAAAGCCGCTCTATGCCCTTTATGGTGCGCTTGGGGCGGCTTTGGCGGCGCGGTTTGCGGGCTGGCGCGTGGGTGTGATTACCACCGATGGCGGGTTGGCAAAGGCCATGGGCCTGCCGTTTCTGCCCGACGGGGCGCAGGTCCCCCATGGCGGGCTGAAAGTGCGGCTTTACCAGACGGCGGTGCTGCCCTGACGCGCGCTTAGCCCGCCGCAGAGGCGCGCACCGCGTCGGCCACATCGCCCACCACTTGGTCAAGCAACGCCGGGTCCTCACATTCCGCCATGACGCGGATCAGCGGCTCCGTCCCCGAGGCGCGGATCAGAAGACGGCCCGTATTGGCCAGGCGTCCTTCGGCCTCCGCGATGGCGGATTGCACGGTCTGCGCCTGGAGCGGTTGGGCCCCGGCCCCGTAGCGCACATTCACCAGTTTTTGGGGCACGGGGTCGAAGCTGTGCATCAGTTCGGACGCTTCGCGGCCCGTGCGGACCATCTCCGCCAGGAATTGCAGCCCAGCGATCAAGCCATCGCCGGTGGTGGCGTAATCGGTCATGACGATGTGGCCCGATTGCTCGCCACCCAGGTTGAAGCCGCCGCGGCGCATCTCCTCCACCACGTAGCGGTCGCCGACGCGGGTGCGCAGCAGGCTGATGCCTTCGCCGTTCAAGAACCGCTCCAGCCCCAGGTTGGACATGACGGTCGCCACCAGGGCCGGGCCCATAAGCCGCCCTTCGGACGCCCAGCGTTTGGCGAAGAGGGCCATCAACTGATCGCCGTCGGCCACCTGACCGTGTTCGTCCAGAATCATCACGCGGTCCGCGTCGCCATCCAGGGCGATGCCCACATGGGCGCCGTGGGCCACGACGGCACTTGCCGCCGCCTCCACATGGGTGGAGCCGCAGCCGTCATTGATGTTCTTGCCGTTGGGCGCCACGCCAATGGGAAGGATGGTCGCCCCCAATTCCCCTAGCACGTCCGGCGCGGCGCGGTAGGCGGCGCCGTTTGCGCAGTCGATCACGACCTTCAGCCCGTCCAGGGACATGCCGGGGGGGATCGTCGTTTTGGCATATTCCACATAGCGCCCGCGCCCGTCGTCGATGCGCTTGGCCCGGCCGATATTGCCCGCCTCGGCGGGGCGGACGCCGTCGGTAACCATCTGCGCGATCTCAGCCTCGGCGGCATCGCTCAGCTTGTAGCCATCGGGGCCGAAGAACTTGATCCCGTTATCTTCGGCCGGGTTGTGGCTGGCAGAGATCATGACGCCCAGATCGGCCCGCATGGACCGCGCCAGCAGGCCCACGGCGGGGGTGGGCACGGGGCCCAGCAGCAGGACGTTCATCCCGGTGGACGTCAGGCCTGCGGTCAGCGCGTTTTCCAGCATATAGCCTGAAAGGCGGGTGTCCTTGCCGATCACCACGCGGTGGAATGCGCCGGTGCCTTCGCGACGGAAGTAGCGCCCCGCCGCCGCCCCAAGGCGAAGCGCAATCTCCGCGGTCATGTTGCCCTGATTGGCGCGCCCGCGCACGCCGTCCGTTCCAAACAGGCCCATCAACTGTCCTCCGTCACCGCCCGCCAGAGTTTGAGACCCTGTGCAATCTCACCCACGTCATGGACGCGGTGCATTTGTATGCCTTGTGCCACAGCGGATAGGGTCACGGCTAGGGTTCCGGGCAAGCGCGCGTCCGCCTGTGGCGCATCGCCCAGGGTGCCGATGACGCTTTTGCGGGACACGCCCAGCAGGATCGGCAGGCCAAGGCCGTGGAACAGGCTGATTTTGCGCAAGATCAGAAGGTTGTGGTCCAGGGTTTTGCCGAAGCCGATGCCGGGGTCGATGATCAGGCGGTCGCGCGCGATGCCTGCGTCAATGGCCCGCTGCACCCGGGCGTGAAGGGCGTCGTACACGTCCAGCAGGACGTCGCCGTAGCGCGGGTCGTCCTGCATCGTCTGGGGCAGGCCCTGGGCGTGCATCAGGCAAAGGGCGGCTTGGGTTGGGGCCACGGTGGCGGCCATATCAGGGTCGAAGTTCAAGGCAGAGACGTCGTTGATCATCGCAGCGCCCGCTGCCAGGGCGGCCCGTGCCACGGCGGCTTTGCGCGTATCGACCGAGAGGGGCTTGCCCCGCAAAGCGTCCAGAACCGGGGCGATGCGGGCGATTTCTTCGTCTGCGGGCACGGTTTGGGCGCCGGGGCGCGTGCTTTCGCCGCCGATATCCAGGATGTCGGCGGCGGCCATGGTCGCGGCTTGCGTCGCGGCGGCTTGGGGCGTGGCGTGGCGCCCGCCGTCAGAGAAGCTGTCGGGTGTGACGTTGAGCACCCCCATGATCGAGGGGCGGTCCATGGGCACGCCCGCGATGGCGGGCCGGGGGGCGATCAGCGGGGCCAGGGCGTCGGACGGGATTTCGCCGACCGGAAGGACCTGGGGCGGGCGACCGCGTTGCAGAACCTCGACTTGGGCGAAGCGGAGCCAGCCCCCGGCCAGGCGTGGGGCGTCGGCGGGGGCAGCGGGGCTGGGCAGGGGGCGCAGGTAGCGCATCAGCCCGCGGATAGGTCCGCCAGGGGCGTGACGTCGACGGCGTTGAACGTCGCGCCGAGCCATTGGGCCAGGATCAGCGGGTCCGTTCCCGTGGGGCCATCCACGGCGTCCAGGACCATGCGGGACGGGGCCCAGACCGACAGGTTGCCTTGGCGCAAGGCCCAATCCAATTCGGTGCGGCTGTCGATGACCACACATCGCGGGTCCTGGGCGGCCAAAAGCCAGGCCGCCTGTTCCAAGGCCAAGAGGTCGATGCGCCTTTGGGCCATGGTGTGATCGGCTTGGGGCGGGGCGAAGTCGGGGGTGGCGCAAAGGATCGTGGGGGACGCGTGTTCCGCCACGCGATCGAGGAACGCGGCAAAGGCCGGGTCTGATGCGGCTTTGGGCGGCAGAACCAAGATGCGCGGCGGGGGGGGCGGGTCCTCGGGCGCGGCGACGGCGGGGCGAATGGTGCGAGATCGGACGATCTCGACGCCCAGGATGTGGGGGCCCCGGTCTAGCTTCTCGATCCGCACGAAGACGCGCGCGGCCTGGTCCTGCAACAGGACGCGGGCGGCCAGGCGTTCGGCCAGGGTTTCCAGAAGGTTGACGCGTGCGGCCTCTAGCTCCGCGTCGATGGCGTCGATGAGGGTGTCATAGCTGAGGATGCCGTCCACATCGTCCCCGGCCACGGCCTCCGGGTCGAGGGCCACTTCGGCGACGATGTCGAACCGCACCCGCTGGGTGACGCCCCGTTCCTGTTGAAAGGCGCCGATCTCGACCTCTCGGATATGGTCGCGCAGGGAGATGCGGTCCCGCAGGGCGCCGGGGTCTTGGGCTGCGGCGCGGTCGTGGGGGGCGGCAAAGGCCACGCGGAGCGCGGCCTGGTCCTGGGGGCTGTTCGTCATGGTGGGTCCCGCGTGATCTTTGGCAGTCAAAAACCACGAAGATCGGCCTGGGGGAAGCCCCCGTGGGATGGGCGCGGGTCCCAGGGCGCCGAACCGCGTTTCCGTGTCGCACCATTGGGGTCGCATCGGACCAACACGCGGCTTTGCAGGCGGCTGCGCCAGTCACGCGCCCGGGATTTGTTTGTAGAAGATGTGGCGGCCCAGGCGGGCCGTTTCCGGGTAGACTTTGGCCCAATACGGAGAGACGTAATCCGCGTGATAATGGGTCGCGTCGCCGGTCAGGCGCCGGGGGGCGCCGTCCATCAGGCGCCGGGCGATTTTGCCTGCTAGGGTCCAGGCTTGGCCGTCGCGCACACGGTCGGGGATGCCGTCGCAGGTATAGCTGAACTGGCAGGCATGGCGGCGTCCGGTGCCCTGGTTCACGACGCGGCAAATGGTGCCGGGATAGTTCGTGGCATCGACCCGATTGAGGATGACTTCGGCCACGGCGACTTGGCCGGCCACAGGTTCCCCCCGCGCTTCGAAATAGATCGCCTCCGCCAGACAGCGCCATTCCGCGCCGCCCGTCGCAGGTGCCATTGCCAGGATGTCGCTGACGCCCGCATCCGGTTTGGGCCGAAGGCGGGAAGGTTGGGTCGGGCTGGGCGCGAAAAGGCCGCGGGCGACATTGCCAAAAAGGCCCGCGCCCCGCGACGGGCCGGGGCCGGTCACGGGCCGGGACCCTTGCAAAGCGGAAAGGGCGATGCCGCCTGCGCCCGCCTTGGGCAAGACCGTCTGCCCGTTGGTGGGCAGTGACGCCCAAAGTGTCATCGCGACCGCAAACGCGATTGCGAAGCCGAGTTTGAAGAACATGGAAAACCTCGTGCGGCCCAGCCCCCTCTCTAGCGGAGAGGTGTTACCAGGCCCTTACTTACATACCGTTTCGAGGGGGGCGTGCCGGGTCCGGAGGGTGGTCGCAACCGATTCTGCGCCGCAGTGCAGCGACACGGACACGGTCAGCAAAGCTTTGCCGATTTTCGGTCGCAATGGCCCCTATTTTGGGGCGGATGTTTGGTCGGCCAGGATCGTGCTTTGGGCCGCTGCCAGTTTGGCGACCGGCACCCGGAAAGGAGAGCATGAGACGTAGTCGAAGCCCGCCAAGCGGCAGAAGGCGATGGAATCGGGGTGGCCCCCATGTTCCCCGCACAGCGCCAGCGTCACATCGGGTCGCGTCGCGCGGCCCCGGGTTGCGCCCAGGATCAGCAACTCTCCGACGCCGTCCACATCGAGGGTTTGGAACGGGTCTTCGGTATAGACACCTTCGTTGACATAGGCCGACATGAAGCGGCCCGCGTCGTCCCGGCTGAGCCCATAGGTCATTTGCGTCAGGTCGTTTGTCCCGAAGCTGAGGAAAGCCGATGTTTCGGCGATTTCGCTGGCGCGCAAGGCGGCGCGGGGCGTCTCGACCATGACGCCCAGGCGGTAGTCGAACGTGCTATCGGTTTCGGCGCGCACGGCGGCGGCGATGGCGTCGATGCGGCGCTTGACCAGTTCCACCTCCCGCCGAGCGGTCACCAGCGGGATCATAATCTCTGGGGTGACCACGTTGCCTTCGGCCAGGGCGGCGACCGTGGCCTCGAAGATGGCGCGGGCCTGCATCTCATAGATCTCGGGCATGGCGATGCCCAGGCGGACGCCGCGCATGCCCAGCATGGGGTTGTATTCTTGCAAGGCGTTGACCCGCAGTTTCACGTCCGAAAGGGGTAGGTCCAATGCCTCGGCCAGGGCGCGGATGCCGTCGCCTTCGGCCGGTAGGAATTCATGCAGGGGCGGGTCCAGCAGGCGGATGCAGACTGGCAGGCCGGTCATGAGGGCGAACAGCTCTGTGAAGTCATCGCGCTGCATGGGCAAAAGGCGTTCCAGCACGGCGGCGCGGTCTTCGGGCTTTTCGGCGAAGATCATCTCTCGCATGACGGTCAGGCGGGTGGGATCGAGGAACATGTGTTCCGTCCGGCACAGGCCAATGCCATCGACGCCAAAGGTGCGCGCCAAGGTTGCGTCGGCGACGGTGTCGGCATTGGCGCGAACGCCGATATCGCGAACTTCGTCGGACCAAAGCATGATGTCGCCGAAGGCGCCGTCCAATTGCGGCTCGACGGTGGGGACGCGGCCCTCCAACACCTCCCCGGAGGAGCCGTCGATCGTCACTTCGTCACCTTCGCCGAGGACACGGCCATCGGGCAGGCGGAGGGTGCGTTTGCGGTGACTGACGCGCAGTCCCGTGGCGCCGGTGACGCAGGGCAGGCCGAGACCGCGGGCGATGACCGCGGCGTGGCTGGTGGGGCCGCCACGTTCGGTCACGACGCCATCGGCGGCATGCATGCCGCGCACGTCGTCTGGGCTCGTCTCTCTCCGGACAAGGATGCAGGCCTCGTCCCGGGCGAGGGCCGCCTGGGCGGTGGCGGAGTCGAACACAAGCCGCCCGACCGCAGCGCCGGGGGAGGCCGCGATGCCGCGGGCCAGGACGATCCGGGGCGCCTTGCTGTCGATTTGACGATGGAGCAGGCGGCTGAGCGTCGCAGGGGCCACGCGGATCAGCGCCTCAGTCTTGGGGATCACGCCGTCGCGCGCAAGGCTGGCGGCGATGGCGAGGGACGCGCGCGGCTCTCGCTGACAGCGGACGGCGTCGAGGATGGCCAATTGCCCCTGGTCCACGGTGAATTCGATCTGCATCTCTTCGCGCAGACGCTGTCGGCTCAGCTGCCCGATGTCGATCAGATGCTGGTACACGTCCGGCAGCAGGTCTTGCAGGGATGCGCCGCGCGGGTCGCGGGTCAGATAGATCGCGTCCCCGTCATTGCCCAAGGCGTCGCGACCCATGGCTTGGCCCATGTAGCGGCCGGTGACTTGCGGCTCTCCGGTCTCGGGATTGACGAATTGGATGACGCCAGCGCCCGACTGGCCCGGCCCCATGCCCTGGGCCATGCGCTGAACCACAAGGCCCAGGCCCGCATCGGCCGGCGCGCCCTGCGCTTGTCGCAGGAGACGCGCGCTGGTGCCTTCCCAGGCGCGGGCCATGGACCGAAGGACGGCAGACAGTTGCTGGTCGAGGCCTTGGGGGAAGGGCTCGTCCATCTCAAGCTCAAAGACGTCAAGCGCCTCGGCTGGCGTGCCAGCCTCGATAAACGGTTCCTCGTCCAAGCGCATCACTTCGATGGCGAACGACCGGATGAAGCGCAGGTAGATGCGGTCGGCGGCGGCGTCGCCCAAGGTGTTGCGCAGCCACGCGTGGGCGAAGTCGTTCATGCCGATATTGAGCACGGCCCCCGGCCCGCCCCAATCGGGCGTTTCGGACGATGAGCGGACGGAAAGCAGCACAGGCTCCCCTTCGAAATGGGCAATCAGGGTGCGCAGGTCGGGCATTTGCCCTTCGGCAATGTCGCGCACTGTCGCGAACGGGAGGGCCACGGTTTGCGGCACGGGCAGATCCATGCGGATCAAACGCTGCAAACATTTTGCACGTTTTCCGTGCCGATTGCCGCTGATATCGGCGGTCGGTGTAATCTCTGTGAAACGGGGCGTGTCCAACATGGAAGGCGCCTTCGGATAGCTATTTCGCACCTGCAGCATAGAGGCTCAGGTGGTAACGGGATAGCTCTTACTGCAAATGCGTCAATATACCCTTACACCTGAAACATTAGCCTTCGACCCGTGATAGGTCTGCGATCTGGCCGCAGATGGCGCGGATTTCATGGAGGAGGTTCAAGCGGTTGCGCCGGAGGATGTCGTTCTCAGCGTTGATTTGAACGGCCTCGAAAAAGGCGTCGATCGGCGCGCGGAGGGCGGCCAGGGCGGCCATGGCCGTGGTGTAATCTTCGGCCTTTAGGGCGGCGCTGATCTGGGGGCTGGCCCCGTCGAGCGCGCTGAACAGCGCAGTCTCTTCGGCCATTTCCGCAAGTTTCCGGTCGGCGCCGTAGGAGTATTCCACGCCATCTGATGCTTCGGCCTGGGTCAGGATGTTATTGGCCCGCTTGTAGCCCTGCACCAGGTTTTCGCCGTCTTCCGTGGCGAGCACGGTGTTGAGGGCGCGCGCCCGCGCCACAAGGTCGGTCAGGTCATCGGTGCGGTCGCCGGTCAGCACGGCATCGATCACGTCATGGCGGATGCCGTCTTCGCGAAGATGCACCTTGAGGCGGTCGTGGAAGAAGGAGAGGAGGTTGTCGGCCTCCACCCCGTCCCGCGCGTTTCGGATGACAGGGGCCAGGGGCAGATCCAGCGCGTTGGTCAGAACAAGGCGGATGACCCCAAGGGTCGCCCGGCGCAGGGCATAGGGGTCCTTGGAGCCGGTGGGTTTCTCGTCGATGGCCCAGAACCCGGCCAAGGTGTCGAGCTTGTCGGCCAAGGCCACGGCCATGGACACGGGCGCGGTGGGCACGTCGTCAGACGGGCCGAGGGGCTGCCAGTGTTCTTCGCAGGCGGCCGCGATGGCGGGGTCTTCGCCCGCCTCCAGGGCGTAGTAGCGGCCCATGAGGCCCTGGAGGTCGGGAAATTCGTATACCATTTCCGATGAGAGGTCTGCCTTGGCCAGTTTGGCCGCCCGCTCTGCCAGGTCGGGATCGGCGCCCACAGCCGGGGCAATGGCCCGGGCAAGGGCGGCGATGCGGGCAATCCGCTCCGCCTGGGAGCCGAGCTTGGCGTGGAACGTCACGTTTGATAGGCGGTCCGTCCAACTGGCCATATCGGTACGGGCGACGGCCAAGTCATTCTCCCAGAAGAACTTTGCATCGGCCAGGCGTGCGGCCAGGACGCGGGCATTGCCGTCGAGGATGGTTGCGCCATCGTCTGCTGTCTCTCGGTTCGCCACAGTGATGAAGCGGACGATGCGTCCGGATTTGTCCTTTACGGAGAAAAATTTCTGATGCTCCTTCATGGAGGTCTGGAGCACTTCTGGCGGCAGGTCGAGAAAGTCGGCGCCGATCTGACCCATCAGCACGACGGGCCATTCCACCAGGCCCGCCACCTCTGCCAGGAGGCCGCGATCCTCGACGATCTGAAGACCGGCGGCGAAGGCCTGGTTGGTCGCATCCTGCCAAATCGCGTCGGCCCGTTCTTCGGCAGAGAGGACGACATAGGCGCGTTTGAGCTTGGCCTCGTAGTCGTCGAAGGAGGTCACGCGAAAGGCGCCGGGGGCCATGAAACGGTGGCCCTCGGTCTCATCCCCGGAGGTGATGCCGCCCAGGGTCAGGGGCACGATATCGGTGCCGTCATCGCGGGTCAAAATGCACAGGATCCTGCGCAGGGGCCGGACCCAGCGGAGGGTCCCGTCGCCCCATCGCATGGATTTGGGCCAGGGGAAGTCGCGGATGGTGTCGGCCAGGACGTCGGCCACGATGTCCGCTGCGGGGCGCCCGGCTTGGGTGACCTTGGCAAAGTAGACCTGGCCCTTCTTGTCGTCGCGGACTTCCAGGTCGTCCCGGGTAAGACCGGTGGAGCGTAAGAAGCCGTCCAGCGCCTTTTCCGGCGCATCGGTGCGGGGGCCTTTGCGTTCCGATACGGTCGTCGGGCTTTCTTCGGTGAGGCCCTGGACGGACAGGACCAAACGCCGAGGCGTTGCGTGGGCAATGGCACCCGCATAGGTCAACCCCGCCTCGACCAGGCCATCGGTCACGCGCTTGCGCAGATCCGCAGCGGCCTTCGTCTGCATGCGGGCCGGGATCTCTTCTGAGAAGAGTTCGATCAGAAGGTCGGGCATGTCACAGGCTCCCCTCGGTCAGTGGGGTGAAGGTCTCGCGCGACGGGCATGCCTCACCGACGGGTGTGCCGTCATAGGCTTTGTGGCCGCAGTCGTTCAATTCGTGCCAGGCCCAGCCACGGCCATCGGGGGTAAGTGCGACAATGCGATCTACCCCGTACTGGACGTTGGGATAGGCGGTGAAGGCCTGGGCTTGGGCGTCCGACAAAAGCGCCCCGATGGCAACGGCATCAAAGCAGTCGAACCAGCCGGGCGCGACGGTGGGGGCGGCCATGGGCCGCGCCTCCGCCGGGAGGGTGGCCGGGATGGCGGCCAGGTCCAGCCCATGGTCAAAGCAGGCCCGAAAGCCCAGTGGAGAGGAGGTGGAGGAAATGGCTTGCACGTTTTCCGCGGGCAATGCCGTGAGTTGGTCCCCCTCGGCCAGGGTCAGCGTCACGCGGCCCTCAACCTCGGACCAATAGGCATAGGTGGCGGTGTACCAAAGGCCCGCGCCGCCCAAAAGGGCGCTCAGGAGCAGCAGAATGACAACGAATTTTCCCATGTCTTTGCCCTGCAGTGCCGTGGTTGACGCGGCCTACACTGCCCATCGGAGGGGGGCAAGCCGGTCGGGCCGGGGCGCGGGCGCGGCATCTTTTGCGCGGCGACGGACCTGCCTTTATGCGTGACTATCAAAGCCCGAGGGGCGGGCCTTGTGTGCCTTAAACTGCGGCGCAGATGATGGGGGCCGCCCGGACCCGGTCAGGCCGGGGCCTGTTCCGCCATGCCGCCCGCATGTGTCTGTACAAACGCATCGGCGCAGGCCTTTGCCAAGGCGCGGACGCGCCCGATATAGGCCTGCCGCTCGGTCACGGAGATCACGCCGCGTGCGTCCAGCAGGTTGAACATATGGCTGGCCTTGATGCACTGATCATAAGCGGGATGGGCCATGATGATGCGCTTGCCGGTCTTCGGGTCCTCGGCGGGTTGGGCCAAGATCTCATGGCAATGGCGCTCCGCCTCCTCGAACTGCCGCAGAAGGACCTGTGTGTCCGCAGTGTCGAAGTTCCAGCGGGCGTATTCTTCCTCCGTTTGTTTGAAAACGTCGCCATAGGTCAACGCGATCGGAGTTTGGGGATCGTTGAACGGCATGTCCATGACGTGATCGGCGCCCAGGACATACATCGCCAGCCGTTCCAGGCCATAGGTCAACTCCCCCGAGACGGGGTGGCAATCATGGCCGCCAACCTGTTGAAAATACGTAAACTGGCTGACCTCCATCCCGTCGCACCACACTTCCCAACCCAGGCCCCACGCGCCCAGGGTCGGGCTTTCCCAATCGTCTTCGACGAAGCGGATGTCGTGCATGTCCATGTCGATCCCGATGGCTTCGAGGGAGCCGAGGTAAAGGTCCTGCAAGTCGGGGGGGGAGGGTTTGATGAGGACTTGGTATTGGTAGTAATGCTGCAACCGGTTGGGGTTTTCGCCGTAGCGGCCGTCGGTGGGACGTCGGGACGGTTGAACGTAAGCCGCCGCCCACGGCCTGTGCCCGAGAGAGCGGAGGGTGGTGGCCGGATGGAAAGTGCCCGCGCCGACTTCCATGTCGTAGGGTTGTAGAATCGCGCAGCCCTTAAGCGACCAGTAAGACTGAAGCCTTAGGATGATGTCTTGGAACGAACGTGGTGTGTCGGGCTTGGCCATCGGAAACCTCCGGTGAACGGGTTGCACCGCGTCTATGCGGCAACACTTCGAGGGTCAACGTGCGCCCATGTGTTCACGATGCAAGGCCGGGGTCTTTTCCTCGTGGAAACAATCAGGAAGGAAGTGGACTGTACTTTCCGCCCCCATTTGAGGGGGTTGCGCAGACATGTACGGGGTTAGGAATGCGAATTCTGGTTTCATTGGGTGTTTTGCTCGTCTTGCTGGTTGCGGGGGCGGCGGGGGCACAAGATCGCGGATCTTATGTGCAGATCGAGGCCCATCCATCCCTGCGCGTCGCGCAGGAACGGGCGCGTGCCTATGGCAACCTTCTGCAAAGTGTGAACGGCTTTGCCATCCCCGGCGGGTGGTACGGGGTGACATTGGGCCCGTTCGACGATGCCCAGGCCCTGGCAGAGTTGCGGCGGCTGCGGCGCGAAGGTTTGATCCCGCGGGACAGTTTCGTAACTGAGGGCGGCAGCTACAGGGATCGTTTCTGGCCCTTGGGTGTGACCACGGACGCGGACATCGCCGTCGCGACGCCGCAGGGGCAAGGTGCTGGGACGACCGCGCCGCAACCGGCCGCACCCAGCACCGACACAGCCGTGATCGCGACAGAGCCTGCGACCCCGGCCGCGCCAGTTGTCGAACCGGAAGAAACCCCCAGCGAGGCGCGGCGATCGGAGTCGGTGTTGAACCGGGAGGAGCGGGAGAACCTGCAACGCGCGTTGCAATGGTTCGGGTTCTACACCGCGCGGATTGACGGCGCCTTTGGCCGTGGCACACGCGCATCCATGTCGCGCTGGCAAGAACAAGCAGGCGTGGACGTGACCGGTGTTCTGACCACACGGCAGCGCGCGCGCCTTCTGGAGGAGTTTCGCGCCGCCCAAGCGGCCCTGGGGCTTGAACCGCTGGAAAGCCGCGACGCGGGCATTCGCGTGACGGCGCCGCTGGGCCTTGTGCAATTCGACCGGATCGAAGCGCCGTTCGTCCATTACACCGAAAAAGACGGGTCTGGCATGCGGCTGTCGCTGATCTCTCAACCGGGGGACCGGGCGGCGCTTGGGGGGCTTTATGAGATCCTGCAAACGCTGGACGTCGTGCCCACCGAAGGGGAGCGGTCAAAGCAGCGCGACAGCTTCCGCATCATGGGCCTGGAAGACGGTCGCACGACGCAAGTCTTTGCCAAGCTCGAAGACAGCAAGATCTTTGGCTATATGCTAAGCTGGCCGGAAGAGCGTGCCGCGGATGCGGCGCGCGCGATTGAGGCGATGGAGGCCACGCTGACGTCCACGGGGCCCGCTTTGGACCCCGATTTGGGCTTTGATCCCGCCACGCAAAGTTTTGACATGGTGTCCGGTCTGGAAGTGCGGCAGCCGCTGCGCTCCGCGTCTGGGTTCTTCGTGGATGGGCGCGGGCGGGTGGTGACGGCGTCCGAGAATGTGCGCGCCTGTGGGCGCATCACGCTGGATCGTCTCCATGATGCGCGGGTCCTTGCCGCCGCAAACGGGATCACCGTTTTGGAACCGTTGGGCACGCTGGCCCCCATCGAAGTCGCGCGTATGGCCCCTGCGGAGGGGCGTCTGCGCTCGGCCGTGTCCGTTGGGGGGTTTCCCTTTGGCGGCGTGCTGGGGGCAGCAACCCTGTCCTTTGGCACGTTGGAGGATGTGCGCGGGCTTGACGGATCGGACGCCATTTTGCGCCTTTCGCTGAACACCCGGGAGGGGGACGTGGGTGGGCCCGTCCTGGACGGCTCCGGCCGGGTGGCGGGAATGCTGTTGCCGGCACCGCAGGATGACAACCGTGCCCTTCCGGCGGATGTGGCCTTTGCCGCCAAATCCTCGGCGGTGAAAATGGTTCTGCGCGATGCCGGTGTGACACCGGATGTGGCGACAACGGGCGGAGCCTTGGCGTCGGAGGATTTGACCACGCGCGCTACGGGCATGACGGTGTTGGTGAGCTGTTGGGAGTGACGGGCCGCGGCCTTTAGGGCCCGTTGACGGCATCTGGGCCTAAGGCCAGATCGCCCGCGCCAAGGCCCGGGCGGAAGTAGAGCGCCCATCTTTGAGGTCCATGAGGCCGCCAACGGCATGGGTTCGGGCCGATCCAACACGGTCGATCCGCGGCCAGGCCACGCCGATCCCGCGCGCCAAAGCCTGGGCAAATATCAGCGTCCCGCGACCAGGGCGCGCGGCAAGCAGGGTCAATCGCCCCCCCCCCTCATGCCACCCAAAAACGTCGGGTAAAGAGGACATAGACCGCTAACAATTCCAACCGACCGATCAGCATTGCCGCAGACAAAAGCCATGTCGCGGTGTCGTTCAACGGCTCGAAATTCCCGGCGGGTCCGATGACGGGGCCAAGACCGGGCCCCACATTGGCCACGGCCGTCGCCGCGCCAGAGACCGCCGTGATAAAATCCAACCCCGTCATGGCCAGCGCCACCGAGAAGACCCCCATGGTGACGATGAACAACACGAAGAACGCCATGACCGACGACAACACATCTTCACTGACGGTGCGCCCCCCGTAGCGGGGGCGGAAAATTCCGTTGGGCGCGTTGATCCGTTGGATTTGCGCTTTCATGGCGGCAAAGAGGATCTGGTAGCGGAAGATTTTGATCGAACAAGATGTCGAGCCTGCGCAACCGCCGATCAAGCCCAGAAAGAAAAACACCGCAATGAGAAACCCGCCCCATTGCATATAGTCGGCGCTGGCATAGCCCGTCCCCGTCATGATGGAGATGACGTTGAACAGGCTTTCGCGCAAGGCGACCTCGGGCGCGTAGGATCCGACCACGCCCAAAACGGCGGCGACCAAGGCCACGATCAACGCGACGGTGCCAAAGAAGGCCCGCACCTGTGGATCGCGGGCCAGGGGACGCGCCTCTCCGTTCAGGAGGCGTACGTAAAGGACGAAGGGCAATGCGGCGGCTGCCATGAACAGGACGGCAATGTATTCGTGGCTGCCTTTGAAAGCCCCGAAACTTGCGTCGTAATTGGCGAAGCCACCGGTGGAAATTGTCGTCATCGCGTGGACCATGGCGTCGAACGGCGCCATTCCAGCCCAGCCATAGGCCAACGCACAGGCCACTGTCAGCGCGATGTAGATGGTGGAGATCTGGCTTGAGATTTCCGCCGCCCGGGGCAGGACCTTGCCCATGGTGTCGAACCCTTCGGAGCGGAAGATCTGCATCCCGCCGACCCGCAGTTCGGGCAAGAACACCATGGCCATGACGATCACGCCAATCCCGCCGAACCATTGCAACAGGCCCCGCCAAAGCAACAGGCCCCGGGGCAATTCATCCAAGCCCGACAGGACCGTGGACCCGGTCGTCGTCAGGCCCGACATCGCTTCGAAAAACGCATCGGTGTAGCTGGACCCGGTCGCCCCGAAGGCGAAGGGGAAGGCGGCGAAGATCGGCAGGGCCAGCCAAACCCCGGTCGTGAGCAGGAAGGTTTGTTGCAGGCTGAGCCGCTCTCGCACGGCGTTGGCGCAGGACAAGCTGAGGCACAGGCCGACCACACCGGTCAGGAATGCTGATTGCAGAAAGGCCCCCCAATGGCCGTTGCCCATGAAGAGGTCGACGGCCATCGGCAGCAGCATCGCCGCGGCCAAAACGACCAGCAACAAGCCCACAACATAGCCGACAGGACGCAGGTCTAACATGCCCTCAGCAGTTCCGCGCAGGGCCGGGGCTGTCAAGGGGGGCGGTCATCGACGGCCCGACTGGCTGACGGCGAGGCCCGTCGCGATCAAGGCCAGGGCGACGAAGAAGCGGCCGGGCAAATCCTCGCCCAGGACAGCCGCGCCGAAGATCATGGACCAGACGGGCACCTGATAGTTGACCATCGTCATAAAGGATGGCCCGGCGGAGCGTATGACGAAGGTCCGCAGAAGGGCCGCAAAAGCCGTGGGGACAAGGCCGAGGAACAGGATCGCCACCATGGTGCCGGTCGGGGCCGACCCCGGGATGCCCTCGGCCAGGAGCATGGCTGGCACCAGGATCACGGCCCCGACCACCAAGCTGAGCGCGCTCAGCCATATGCCGTCCATGGGCGGACACCTGCGCGTCAGGATGGAGCCGCTGGCATAGCTGATGGTGGCGCAGATGCAGGCGACGCGGCCCAAAGCCTCTAGGTCGCCGCCCGTGGCGGCCCAGATGCCGGGACCCATCAAGATTGCCGCGCCCAGAAGGCCCAAGGCGAACCCGCCCGCTTTGTGCCATGTGAGGCGATCCCCGGGGACCAGCCAATGGGCCAGCGGCAAGACGAACAGTGGCAGGACAGCCATGCTGAGCCCGGCAAAGGCGCTGGTCACGTATTGCTGACCCCACGACAGAAGGAAGAACGGTAGGGCGGCCGTCACGATGCCAATGCCGCAGACAAAAAGGACCCCAACGGTCGAGAGACTTGGAACGGGGCGCCGGAGCGCCAAGGCGAGCCCGACCAAAGCCAGGGCGCCCAAGCTTGTGCGGGCCGCCGCAACCGTCACCGGGCCGTAACCGCGCAGCGCGATCGCAACGACCATGAAGGTGCCGCCCCAAATCAGACCCAGGGCGATGATCGATGCCCAATTGGCCCGGGTTGGGGCAGAAACGGGTGTGGTGTCTGAGGTTTGAGCCATGCCCGCCCCTGTTCCAGAGCGGTGGCGGGAAGGCAACCGTCCCGCTACCGGCAAGTCCCCGCGCCTCATGGGTTGGCGCGTTTCTACCAACCGCAGGTCTTTTGGGCGAAGGCGCCCTCTTTCTGTCGGTGCGGGCCGTTGCGCGTTGTATGCCTTCGACCTTTCTGGCCCGCCACACCCGCCATAAGCGGCAGGGGGACGCGGATCAGGGAACTATTGTGGGGGGTGTCCGTTGCCTTCCTGAGACCGAGACAAAGGAGAAAGACATGTGGACCGAGACGCTTTTGCCCCTGCTCAGCTTTGGCACGTTGCTGATTGTCGTGCTGCTGGCCCTGGTCGCTCAGAACCGAACTGTGGCCCGGATGAAAGATCCTAACGCACCGAAATCGACCTTGGCGGCGGACACGTCGTCAACGGGCACACCTGCTGACGTGTAAATCGCACTGAGTAATCTGAAAAAGGGCGGGCCAATACGGGCCCGCCCTTTGCTTGTTTCGCCGCCCTTAGTTGCGGGCCTTGTCGACCATTTTGCCTTCGGAGATCCAAGGCATCATGCCGCGCAGTTTTTCACCTGTCTCTTCAATCTGGTGTGCGTCGTTGATGCGACGTGTGCCCTTGAAGAACGGCTGTCCCACCTGGTTCTCGGACATGAAGTCCCGCACGAACTTGCCGGTCTGGATGTCGGTCAGGATCGCCTTCATGCGGGCCTTCGTCTCGTCATAGGGCAGGACGCGGGGGCCGCTGACATATTCACCGTACTCGGCCGTGTTCGAGATCGAGTAGTTCATGTTGGCAATGCCGCCCTCATAGATCAGGTCGACGATCAGCTTCACCTCGTGGAGGCATTCGAAATAGGCCATCTCGGGGGCGTAGCCCGCCTCGACCAGCGTCTCGAAACCCATGCGGATCAGCTCGACCAGACCACCGCACAGCACGGCCTGTTCGCCGAACAGGTCGGTTTCGCATTCCTCCCGGAAGTTGGTTTCGATGATGCCGGAGCGACCGCCGCCAATGGCGGAGCAATAGGACAGGCCGATTTCCAGCGCGCGGCCGGAGGCGTTCTGGTCCACGGCGACCAGACAGGGCACGCCGCCCCCTTTGGTGTATTCGCCGCGCACGGTATGGCCGGGGCCTTTGGGGGCCATCATGATGACGTCGACGCCCGGCTTGGGCTCGATCAGGCCGAAATGCACGTTCAGGCCATGGGCAAACGCGATGGCGGCGCCGTCCTTGAGGTGATCATGGACGTGGTTCTTATATGTCTGCGCCTGAAGCTCGTCGGGCATGGTGAACATGATGACATCGCACCACGCAGCGGCCTCTTCGATGCCCATGACTTGAAGGCCCTCGCCTTCGGCTTTGGCCCTTGAGGCGGACCCTTCGCGCAACGCCACGGCCACGTTCTTGGCGCCGCTGTCGCGCAGGTTCAGCGCGTGGGCATGCCCCTGGGAGCCGTAGCCCAGGATGGCCACTTTCAGGTCTTTGATCAGGTTCACATCGCAATCGCGGTCGTAGTAAACGCGCATGGGCTCTCTCCCTCAGAGGTTTAACTGGGGCGGTTCGTAAGGGCATTTTCCGAGAAGATCGAGAAGGGATATTGAGAGTTTGAATGGCAATATGAGCATTTCAATTCGCCAATGTCATGTGATACGGAAAATTCATGCTTGAGGAGATAGACCGCCGACTGTTGCGCCATTGGTTGGCACAGCCTGAGATGTCCTCCGCCGATCTGTCGGTTATTCTGGGCATTCCGACGGCGCGCGTGTCGCGACGTATCGAGAAACTGCGCGAAGCCGGGATCCTCCAGGGCGTGCATGGGGTGATCGATTGGCGGGCCCTGGGGTATGCTGTGGAAGTCAGCTTGCGCGTGCAGTTGGACAAGACCGTGCCGGGCGTGTTCGATGCCTTTCTGGCTGCGGCGCGCGACGTACCGGAAGTGACGGAAATACAGACATTTTTGGGGAGGGTGGATGTGCGTTTGACAGTGATCGCGAAGGATATGAGCCATTGGCAGCGCCTGTATCGGGATCGGGTGCTGACCCTGCCGCACATCGCCGAAATCGAGGCGTTGATGCAGGTGGCGACGGTCAAAACGGATCAGGCGCTTCCGCTTTGAGCGGGCGGCGCGCAGGAGTATTTGGGGCCAGATGACAGAGGGGGCAGCGGACTTGGACCAGACGGATCGCGCGATTCTGCGCGTGGTGCAGGGCAATGGGGCCTTGTCGGCGGGGGCCGTGGGGCGGGCCGTGGGCCTGAGCCAGCCCGCGGCGTGGCGCCGCCTGCGGCGGTTGCGAGACCTGGGCGTTTTGGTGGGGCGGGAATTGGCGCTGGACCTGGAGAAGCTGGGCTTTGGGGTCACGGTGTTTCTGGGGATCAAGCTGGCCACCAAAGGGCGCGTGAGCCTGGAGGATTTTGAGCGTGCGGTGACGGCCATCCCCGAGGTGCGGCGGGTGGAGCATGTGCTGGGCCGTTATGATTACCGGCTGCGGGTGACGGCGCGGGACCTGGCGGATTTCGAGCGCGTCCTGCGGCGGCGGATCATGGCTTTGCCAGGTGTGGGTGAGGTGGAGTCCAATGTGTTGTTGAGTGAAGAGAAGCTGCGTGGGCCGTTGTGACAGGGGAATACGCCTCGCCGCGATCAGCTTCTGCGCTAAGCTTCTGGCAACCATCGGAGTGATCACCCATGCGCCACGTTACCGCTTTTGCCATCGGCCTTTGGGCTGGTCCTTCATCCGCAAGCGAACTGACCGTTCGCTTTGTCGAGGGGGCGCCGAAGGATCGCTTTGTGATCGAGGCGGGGGTGGCCTGCGGTGTGGGCCCGGCGGAGATTGTGATAGATATGGCCGATACAGCGGGCAAGCTAATCTTTGATGTGACCGCGGCGGGGGCCGGAGTGCAGGTGTTCCAGCCGCTGGAAGTCGTCGCGGGTGCAGATCGGTTGCGCGCGGCCCCGGTTGTGCGCGACGGCGACCGCGTGGTGACCCTGGCGTTGGCGGAACTCGGCGCGGCGGAGACCATGGCCTTCACGGTGGATGTTGATGACACCGTAGGCGGGCGCGAGATCACCGTTGAGGACAGCGAGATTTTGGGCGCGACAGTGTCCCTGGTCCAAGGGGGTGTGACCTGGACGGCGGCGTTCGATGGGAATGCCGAGGCCCGGCTGACCGTGGCAGACTGCCCTTCATAGGACCCAGACGCGCCCATCGGAAACGCCTGCGCCCATTCGTCCCGTCGGTATACGAAGATAGGCTTTGCCATCCCGCGGGTTGCGTGAAAAATCACGGCAACGGTTAAGGGAGGTTTCGCCATGGCATTGCTCGATCACGTGGACCCGCAGGGGTTGGATGAATTCTCGGTGGTGTTCACCGACCGCTCGCTCAATTCCATGTCGGGTGCGTTCCAGCAGGTGATGCGCGACCTGCACAAGGGCCTGTGCGAGGTGTATCAGGCGGATCATGTGGCCATTGTCCCGGGTGGCGGGACCTTCGGGATGGAGGCCGTGGCGCGCCAATTCGGGCAGGGCGCCAAGGCCTTGGTCGTGCGCAATGGTTGGTTCAGTTATCGCTGGTCTCAGATCATGGAGG
Organism: Pseudomonadota bacterium; assembly: GCA_039817645.1. Taxonomy (GTDB): domain Bacteria; phylum Pseudomonadota; class Alphaproteobacteria; order Rhodobacterales; family Rhodobacteraceae; genus Jannaschia. The sequence continues at coordinate 22,208 of JBCBVM010000011.1, forward strand.
CGGGGGCTTTCACCGGCGGGGTCGAGGTGATCAAAGCGCGGCAATCCGGCAATGACAGCCGGTCGCCCTTTCAGCCCGCGCCGATCGAGGACGTGGTGGCCCGCATCCAAGCCGAAAAGCCCGACGTGGTTTTTGCACCCCATGTGGAGACATCGGCCGGGGTGATCCTGCCCGATGACTATGTGACGGCACTGGCGGAGGCGGCCCATGGGGTTGGCGCGCTGATGGTGTTGGACTGCATCGCATCGGGCTGTGTCTGGGTCGACATGCGCGCCCTTGGGGTCGATGTACTGATCTCGGCGCCGCAAAAGGGGTGGTCGGCGTCGCCCTGCGCAGGGCTGGTCATGCTGTCGGAGCGGGCCGTGGCGCGGGTAGAGGCCACGACATCAGATAGCTTTGCCATTGATCTGAAGAAGTGGTTGCAGATCATGGACGCCTATCTGGCGGGTGGCCATGCCTATCACGCGACCATGCCGACCGACGCATTGCGGGCATTCCGGGACACGCTGGACGAGACACGCGACTATGGGTTCGACAAACTGAAGGCGGCGCAATGGGATCTGGGAAACCGCGTGCGTGCCATGATGGCGGAGCATGGGATCCAATCCGTGGCGGCCGAAGGGTTAGGCGCGCCGGGTGTCGTCGTCAGCTATGCGCCGTCCGTTGAGGTTCAGACGGGCAAAGCGTTTGCCGCCCTTGGGATGCAGATTGCAGCGGGCGTGCCGCTCCAATGCGATGAACCTGCGGACTTCTCGACGTTTCGCATTGGGTTGTTTGGGTTGGACAAATTGATGGATGTGGACGCGACCATGGGGCGATTGCGCCCGGTGGTGGAGAAAGTCTTAGGGTGACGCGCGTGCTGGGTCGGACAAGGGTCTTGTCCACCCCGGCACGTGGGGCGGTGTAGGGCTTCGCTGTCCGTCACAAATGCCACGTGGCTGGTGATTGGTCGCGAATGGTGGACCCCTCAGGGGCGAAATCGGCTTGGCTGGTGTGGGCGTTGCTTCCGCCGCTTTGAGTCGCCTTTTCAAGGACCGACGCTTGCGGAATTCTCCCTCCTATGGGGCAAACCGCCCTTTGCCTCCCCTCTATTGCCAGATCGCCGCGGCCTGCGCGGCCGTCAGGGTCGGGCGGGCCAACGCCCTGGGCGCACCCACCGTGAGTTCCGGGAAAAGAGAGATGACCTCAGCCCGGGCGGCGGCCCCCATCATGTCGAGTGCTTCGCGACCGGGGTGCAGACTTTCCGTCAGGCAGCCTGCGGCATCGATGATCTCGTGGTCTTGGAACAACAGGTGGTGATAGGTGACCGCCGCACACGGCACGCGCCGGATTGAATGGTCGTTGACCAAGTGTTTCGCGGGGACCAATGCCTCGGACATGGCCGTCAGCAGGTGGGCCGAGGCGCCTTGGACCAAGATCCGGTGCTGGGGGGAGACGCGGAAGGCGTCCGTGTTGCCCATGGCGCAGGGCGCAAAGTGGATCGGGGCAAGGGGGCCGATGCCCTGGACAAGGCGCGACCCGACCCAGACCAACCGCTGGGCGCCGTGGTAACGGGTGACGACGCGGTCGCCGGGTTCCAGGGCGTCCACGGGGACATAGCCGCCGGGGGTCAGGATGGGTGTTCCTTCGGCAAAGCAGATGACCCCGCCGGTGCCGGTGAAGTAGAGATTGTTGCCCTCTTCGATGGTGCCTGCGGCGATGGTGCCGTCACCGTCGAAATCAAAATCCTGGTTCCGGTCGAAAAGGACCGGGCCGTCCTGGATGTCCGACACCAGATCGCGACCACCGGCCACAATCAACTGATTGAAGTTTGGCGCGCCGGGATCGCGACTGATCAGGACATTGGCATTGAAGCGAACATAGCCGTCGCCCAACCCGCTGAGGTCTGATTGCACGTTGGCCTGCTGACCTGGGTTCTGGGGCACATAGGTAAATTTCGGTGTCCCCGCTGCGAAGGCGGCTGCATCCTCAAAGACGGTAATGCCGACAAAGCCTGACGCGCCAGAAACCTCTCCGGCGGCGGTGACATTGGCCACGTCGAAGACGACAATGTCGTCTGGGGCAAAGACGGGCTGGCCGTTCTCGATACGGAGGGTGCCCTGGCCGTCATTGCCGCCCGAGGAATTGGTCCCGATGGCGGGGTTGCGCAGCACATTGGCGCCGGTGACGATGATTTGCCCGTCCATACTGACCCCCTTTCGCGGTCGCGGTCAGAATAGCCCAGGCGAAGGGGCAGTGCAGGTGACGATGGTGTCGCGGCCCGTGATCGGCGGAAACGGTCTGTTTCCAGGCTAAACCGTGCCGAGGCCCAGCCGCATCAAGCCGCGCCGCACGGGCGGGATGTCGTGGAAGGCGGCAACGCCCAGCCCGCGGGCCCTTTGGGCCAGGCTGTTCTGGGCGATGGACATACGGTTCAGCAGGTCGATTCCCGTCATGCGCAGCAGAATGTCGGGCGTGCGGCGCCGGGCGTAGGCGCGGGTCATCGCCGCGCTTCCGATCTCGCCCGGCCTACACAGGTCGCGCAAGGCGGCAATGTCTTTGAGCGACGTGTTCAGACCCTGGGCGCCAATGGGGGGCATGCCGTGGGCCGCCTCGGCTGCAAGGCAGAGGCGGCGGTCGGCCAACCGCTCCGCCACGACGGAGGTGATGGGCCAGGACGCCCGGCCCGAGATCAAGGTCAGCGGGCCCAACACATCGACCGCGCGGGCATTCATCTCGGCGGTGAACGCGGTCTCCTCCAGGGCGGCGCGACGGGCCTGTTCCGCGTGACTGTCCATCCAAACAATGGCGGAGCGATGCTGACCCGCGCGGTCGGGTAGCGGGACCAAGGTGAACGGGCCGCCGGTTTTATGGATCTCGGTCGAGACGTTGTCATGGGGCACCCGGTGCGCCACAGCGAACACCAACGCCGTCTGACCATAGCGCACGGTCCGGTGACCAATGCCCGCAAGTGCGCGCAAGGGCGACGCCTTGCCATCGCAGGCCACCACCAGTTGCGCCGCAATGCGCGTGCCGTCTGACAAGGTCACGCGCGCCTCTGTGTCGCGGCACAGAAGCCCCGTGACGCCCGTGCCGAACCGGGGTGTGACGGTGGACAGATCGTTCAGCGTCGCCAACATCTCCCTCCGCAGCAGCCAGTTGGGAAAGTTCCATCCGAACGGCGCGTCGGAGATGTCGCGCGCCTGGAAGTCACGGCTGACGGGCGGGGTTTGGGCCGCGTCGATGATCCGCATGGTCCATAGTTCCGCCGCGTGGGGGGCCAGGCGGTCCCACACCCCCGCTTGACCCAGAAGGTCGCGGGCCGGTTGCAGGAGCGCCGTGGTGCGCAGGTCGGCGCCGGGGTCGTCTTCGCCGGTGATAGGGGCGGCGGGGTCGACGAGCGTGACGCGGTGGCCAGCGGCGCCAAACACGCACGCGGCGGCCAGGCCCGCGGGGCCGGCCCCGGCAACAAGGATATCGGTCTCAATTAACATGATCGAAAGTTATACCCCGACAGGCGGTGCGCCAGGGGGCAGGATGCCGCGCAGATAGGTGGTCAGGTCATCCGTGTGGTCGTGGATGTGCCCGGCCTGGTGAGGGCGCGGGCCCACATGGACACAGACAAGGCCCATATCATGGGGCACGGCCAGGTTGCGGGGGCTGTCCTCGAACATGGCGGCTTGGGTGGGGTCCAGCCCGTCCTTGGCAAAGACCCGGGCAAAGGCCGCGCGGTCCGGTTTGGGCGCGTAGCCGGCGTCCTCAACACCGTAGATGGCATCCCACACCCCGGTCAGGCCGCGTGCTTTGAGGACGTTTCGCGCATAGGGCACCGTGCCATTGGTATAGATGATGCGTCGCCCGGGCAGGGCGGCCAGGGCCGCGCGCAGGTCCGGGTCGGGGTCCAGCACCGAAAAATCGATCTGATGGACATCGTGCAAAAACGGGTCCGGGTCCGCCCCATGTTCGCGCATCAGACCCGCCAATGTCGTCCCATGGTCGTGCCACCAGGCGGTGCGCAGACGATCAGCCTCGGCTGCGTCCACATGGAGCAAATCCATGATCCAACGGGTCATCCGCGCCTCGATCTGCGGAAAAAGGGGCGCGCCCGCGGGGTACAGCGTCTCGTCCAGGTCGAAGACCCAGGTGCGGACATGGGCAAAGGGGATGCGCGCCGTCATGCTGTGCGCCTATCGTGCCAAGCAGTTGATCTGCAAGGGGGAGAGGTCTAGCCTGTCGCCTAGGCCGCGTTTCATGGGGGATCAGATGTTGCAGCAGAAAGACGCGCACGCGCTGATCTTGGATGCGATCGACCGGGGCACCTACCGACCGGGGGACCGCCTGGTCGAAAGCGAGTTGGCGGAAACCTTCGGTGTGTCCCGCACGCCCGTGCGAGAGGCCTTGCAGCGGCTGGAGACCCAAGGGTTGCTGACCCGCGATGGTCGGTCGCTGATCGTGGCGTCATTGTCCCATGACCAGATGGCCGAGCTTTATGCCGTGCGGGCCGAGTTGGAGGGGTTGGCCGCCCGGCTTGCGGCCCAACATGCCGCCCCCGAGGAGATCCAGGTTCTGCGGGCGATGGTCGAGGAGGATCAGGCCCTGATCGGGAACCCCGATGCCCTGTCGCGGGCCAATCGGCGGTTCCACGGGCAGATCCATTTGGCGTCCCACAACCAGTTTCTCTTGCAGCAGCTTCAGATCGTCCATCGGTTTATGGCGCTCATGGCCACGACATCGCTGGCGGCCGAGGGACGCGGAGAGACGGCACTGGCCGAACACGCGGAGATTGTGGACGCCATCGCCGCCCGCGACGGAGAGCGCGCGGCCCGCACCCTGCGCGAGCATCTGAGCACCGCCTTTGCCGTGCGCCTGCGGGAAGAAGCGCGCAGCCTTTAGGTCGCCGCCAAGCCGCTGCGGCTTTCTGCTTCCGATAGGTGGATCATTTCGGTCTGTTCCGCCTCGGCCCCGCCAAACGTGCCGTGGGTGGTTTTGTCCCAGTGGAAGGGGCGCAGGGCAATCTCGATCAGGGCTTTGGTCACCGCCAATGTGGCCAATCCGAAATACACCTCCAACGTCGGGACCCATTTCCGCAGGCGGCGGTGGTGGGGCGCATGGCACCCTGCCATGGCCAAGGCGCCATTCAAAAGGGTGAGGCTTGCGATGGCGATGGCCCAGATTGCGGCACTGCCGCCGGGCATCCAGTCCAGGATCGGGTGCCAAAGGCCAAAGGCGATGATGATGGTGGACCACAAGAACGGCATCAGGACCGCGTTCAAAATCGCGCTGATGAACAGGGCATGGAAGCCCCAGAACCGCTTGGCCCCAAGGTCCCGCCACAGTGCTAGGGGCCGCCGTGTGTGGACGGCCCAGGTCAGGACATAACCCTTCATCCACCGCGACCGCTGCTTCACCCAGGCTTTGGGGCAGGCATTGGCCTCTTCCAGGGTGGTCGTATCAATGATCTCCGTCTTGTAGCCTTGGCGCGCCAGGCGCACGCCCAGGTCCGCGTCCTCGGTCACGTTATGGGCATCCCATCCGCCCACATGTTCCAAGGCGTTTCGACGAAAGAACAGGGTCGTCCCGCCAAGGGGGACCACGAGGCCAAGTTTTGAAATGCCGGGCAGGACCAGGCGAAACCAGTTGGCATATTCAATGGTGAAGCACCGGGACATCCAATTGCGGGTGGGGTTGTAGAAATCGAGCCGCCCTTGAAGGCACGCCACATCTGGTGCGGCTGTGGCGAAGCGGGCGGCGACGCGGCGCAACTGATCGGGGGCCGGGGCATCCTCGGCGTCGTAGATGCCCACGATCTGGCCCCGGGCAAATCCAAGGGCATAGTTCATGGCGCGGGGTTTCGTGCGGGGTTGGCCGTCCGGCACGGGGACGACGCGGATCCAGGGCGGCAGGTCAGCAGTCTCCAGCGCGTCGCGGGTCACGGTGTCGTATTCTTCGACCACCAAGAGGATGTCCAAAAGCTCCCTCGGGTAGTCGAGACGCGCCAGCCGGGCCTTCAGGGCGGGAGCGATGTCCGGCTCATTGTGGAGCGGGACCATCACGCTAATCTCCGGCAGGGGGCCCAGGCCCCCCCGTTTCCGCGTCCGGATCGTCGCAAATTGCCCGCCCGCGGATTTGTGTTGGCGGACCGCGCGAAGGGCAAGCACACGGATGGAGATGTTCAAAAGGGTGATGAACAAGCCCAAAGCCGTCGCCACGCGAATGGCGTTTGTGGGCCACAACACGGCCCCGATGCAAAGACCGACCAGGATGGTCGCCAAGACTGCCGCGCCGCCGCGGTCGCGCCACCGGCGACAACTCATGGCTTCGGGCACGCGGCATTCGGCGGCCCGCGCAAGGGCTGGGCCATGGACTTCGGCGAAGCGTCTTTCGAAATCCTCCTCGCTGACGACGGCAAAGTAGCTCGGTTTCAGGTCGTCGGGCAGGGCGGCGGTCAATCCGTCGATGCGGGACGGATTGCAGATGGCGATCAGAGTACGGTTGCCGATCCGAAGCCACGGCAGGGCCTTGTACCTTTCCGCAATGGCCGATGGCAACTTGGCGGCCAAGGCGTCACGTGCAGCACCGCGTGGCAGGGGGTGCGCGACGCCCATCTTATACTGCCGCGCCCGCGCTTGCGCGATGTCTTGGGCTGTGACAACCGATTGCGCCACCAATGTCCGTTCAAGGGTTTGACCATTTTCCCGGGCGGCCAAAGACGCTTGGGCAAGGGCGGGTTTCGACGTGACACCCATATCCACCAAGATGTCGGGCAAATGACGCCTGCGCAGGTAGGGGCGCCGCTGGAACGTGGGCGGCGCCTCGGGCGTCCGCCGTGCATCGGGGCTGAGGGCCGGGCCGCTGAAGATCCGCCGCCGCGGGGTCGGTATCAGCGAGGGGAGCGGCGCCGATTTCGGGAACGGCAAGACGTTCGGCGCGGGCGCGATGCTTTGGCTGTCTGCGCTGTCCCTTGCCCGAAACAGCACCGATCGCATGTCGGGCTGCACTGCCGCCTTGGGCGTTGGCCGTGGTTTCTTATCAAGTGCCATGGATGATCCCGCCGACGTGGCCAGATCACCTTGTATGCAATTCCCTAACGTTTGGTTAACTCACCGAGATCGCCTAGGCCCGCTGCTCTGCCATGGCCGCCACGAAGTTGTCGAAAAGATAGGCGCTGTCATGGGGGCCGGGGCTGGCCTCTGGGTGGTATTGCACGGAAAAGACGGGTTTGCCGCTCAGCCGGATGCCACAGTTGGACCCGTCAAAGAGGCTGACATGGGTCTCCTCCACACCGTCGGGTAGGCTTTGCGCATCGACGGTGAAGCCGTGGTTCATGGAGGTGATTTCCACCTTGCCATCGGTGCGCCGTTGCACGGGGTGGTTCGCGCCGTGGTGGCCGTGGTTCATCTTTACGGTCCGGGCGCCAAGCGCCATGGCAAGCATCTGGTGGCCAAGGCAAATGCCGAACACGGGCAGGCCGCGTTCCACCATGTCCTTGATCACGGGCACGGCATAGGTGCCCGTCGCGGCAGGATCGCCCGGGCCGTTGGACAGAAACACCCCATCGGGTGCCAGCGCGGTGATGTCCTCGGTCGTGGCCGTGGCTGGCAACACGGTCACCTCGCACCCGACGGACGCCAGCGATCGCAGGATGTTGCGCTTCGCACCGTAATCCAGTGCGACGACCTTATAGAGCGGTGCCTCCTGCGTGCCATAGCCATCCGGCCAGGCCCATTTCGTCTCGCTCCAGCGGTAGGATTGCGCGCAGGTGACATCCTTGGCCAGATCCATCCCCTCCAGACCGTTGAAGGCCCGGGCTTGGCCAACCAAATCTTCGATGTCGAAGACCCCCTGTGGGTTATGGGCCAGGGCAACATGGGGCGCGCCTTGCTGCCGGATGGCGCGGGTCAGCCGCCGCGTATCCACGCCGCCAATGCCGATGCGCCCGCGCGCCGCCATCCAGCCTTCCAGGTCCCGCGTGGCGCGCCAATTGGATGGCTCGGTCGGGTCCCACTTCACCACCATGCCGGAGGCGACCGGATCCGCTGTCTCATCATCCTCGGGGTTGATGCCCACATTGCCGATATGCGGGAAGGTAAAGGTCACGATTTGCCCCGCATAGGACGGGTCGGTCATAATCTCTTGGTAGCCGGTCATGGCGGTGTTGAAACACAACTCGGCCACGGATGTGCCTGTCGCGCCGAACCCGCGTCCGTAGAAGATGGTTCCATCTGCAAGGGCAAGGCAGGCGGTGGGGGGCTTGGGCATAACGCGCTCCGATGGGCAGGGGATGGCAGCCAAATTAGCGGGGGTGTAGGGAGCGCGCCGCAGGCCGTCAAGCGCAGCTTCCCCCGGGGTCATGGATTGTCGGTCACGGAAGGTTACGCTACATTGCAGGTTCGTTTCAGAAAGACGACAGCGTCAAAGCGAGGACACTCATGGAGTTGCGGGACCGTCTGAACGCAGGCCTGAAAGAGGCGATGCGGGACAAAGATACGCGCAGACTAAGCACCCTTCGGCTGATCAATGCGGCGATCAAAGACCACGATATCGCCCTGCGGGTCGAAAACCGCAAAGTGACCGAGGCAGAGATCACGGCCATCCTGTCTAAGATGGTCAAGCAGCGGCAGGAAAGTGCCCGCGCCTATGAGGAAGCGGGTCGCCTGGAACTTGCTGATCAGGAAAGCGAAGAGATCAAGATCATCGAGGAGTACTTGCCCCGCAAGCTCTCCGACGAGGAGGTGGAGCACGCCGTAGCCAATGCCATCGAAAGCACTGGCGCCAGCTCCGTCCGCGACATGGGCAAAGTCATGGGCGCCCTAAAGGGGAAATATGCCGGCCAGATGGATTTCGGTGCCGTGGGTCCCATGGTCAAAGCACGCTTGGCCTGAGATCAGCCCTCAGACGCGACGTCGGCTGCCCAAGATCCGTTTGTCAGGCGAAAGTTTTTCAAGCCACCGATGCTGCATATGCGCGGCCCTTTAATCTCGTGTCCAGAATGGGTTTCTGCGGATGCGAAGGTCGCGGTCGGCCCTGATGTATACCGTCGTCTACCGATAAATCATTAAAATCATTTGATTTTTTCGGATGGGCTGGCATCTTTGCATGATGAACATGCAACTGAGCAAAGACAACTCATTGGACTTCGCATCTTGGGTCGGGCGCAGCACCAAATCCATCGGCGGTATCTCGGTCCAGATGGCGTCGATGATCTCGGCCACCTTCGGGGACGCGCGGACGGCGGCACTTCGGGACGGGGATGTCATTCCGGCCATGTGGCATTGGTACGGGTTCCCGCCAGACACGCCGACGCAGGACTTGGGACCGGACGGGCACCCGCATAAGGGGGGGTTCTTGCCGCCAATCCCCCTCGACCGCAGGATGTGGGCCGGGGGAAAACTTCGGTTTCACCAGCCCTTGCGCGTCGGGGAGCCTTTGGAACGCCGCTCCCGCATCGCCAAGGTCGTCCAGAAGGACGGGTCGGCCGGTCCGATGGTCTTCGTGACCGTCGACCATGAAATTTGCGGGGCGGACGGGCTTGCCGTGGAAGAACGCCAAGACATCGTTTATCTGGCGATCCCCAAGACGTTCTCACCACCGCCCAAAAAACCTGGCCCGACGGACGGGATCGTGGTGGACCGCCAGATCGAGATGACGGTGCCACTGCTCTTTCGCTACTCGGCGATCACGTTCAACGGGCACCGGATTCACTACGACTTGGAATATGTGACCGAGGTGGAGCACTACCCCGGTCTTGTCGTGCACGGGCCGATGCAGGCCAATCTGTTGCTGGCCGAAGCGACGGCGTACCGAAACAAGACGCCCACCGTGTTCGAATTCCGTGGCGTGCATCCGATGTTCCATGGGCAGGCCATGACCCTGCGCGCCACGCAGGGGGAGGATGGGGCCCTTGCCCTCTGCACCATGGCGCCGGAAGGGCACATGTGCATGCAGGCCACCGCAATCTGGGAGGAATGAGATATGGGCGTTTTGAATGGAATGCGGGTGGTCGAAGGGTCCGCCTTCGTGGCTGTCCCCTTGGCGGGAATGACACTGGCCCAGATGGGGGCAGACGTCATCCGCTTCGACCGGTTGCAAGGTGGCTTGGACGCGGGGCGTTGGCCCCTGGCCCCTTCCGGTCAAAGCCTGTTCTGGGCAGGGTTGAACAAGGGCAAGCGGTCCTTGGCCGTGGACATGCAGCATCCAGAAGGCAAAGAACTGATCACACGGACGATCACGGCGCCCGGCGACGATGCGGGCTTGTTTCTGACAAACCTGCGTGTGCGCGGGTGGATGGACCACGAAACGCTCAGCCAACATCGCGCTGACCTTATCATGGTTGCCCTTCTGGGTGACCGCGCGGGCCGTCCGCAGGTGGATTACACCGTCAATCCGGCCCTCGGCATCCCCGACATCACCGGCCCCGAAGGATCCACCGAACCCGTGGCAAACGCCCTGCCAGCGTGGGACTTGATCGCCGGGCACCTTTGCGTGTCGTCCCTTCTGGCGGCGGAACGGCACCGGCTTCGGACGGGGCAGGGGCAGGACGTGCAGTTGACCCTCAAGGATGTTGCCGCCGCCACGCTTGGGCATCTGGGTATGGTCGGGGATGCAGTCTTGAACGACGCACCGCGCCAGAAGGCCGGAAACGCGTTGTACGGTGCCTATGGTCAGGACTTTGTGTGCGCCGACGGCAAACGGGTCATGGTGATCGGCCTGACGGGGCGGCAATGGTCCGGCCTTCTGAAAGTCACCGGCCTGGGTTCTGAAATGGAGGCGCTCGGCAATCGCCTTGGCCTGAACCTGCGCGACGAAGGTGTCCGCTGGGAGGTGCGGCACGAGATCACAAACGTCTTCGCGGATTGGTTCGCGCGGCGTCGCGTGGCAGAGTTTGAAGGGGCCTTCAATGGGGCAGGGGTCACGTGGTCCCAGTTCCGCACCATCAAAGAAGCCGTGGCCCAAGACCCAGACCTGAGCCCCCAGAACCCAATGTTCACCACCCTGCACCAGCCGGGCCTTGGCACATTCCCGGTGCCCGGCCATGCCGCCGACTTCTCTGCCATCGAACGACAGGCGCCGAAGGGCGCGCCGCAGCTCGGCACCCATACGGAGGAGATCTTGAGTGAGGTGACAGGCCTCGACGACGGAGAGATTGCGCGCCTGTTCGACAAGGGCATTGTCCGTGGCGCCCATGTGCTAGACAGCGCCGCGTAGGGCTAGCTGGTCAGGCACGCAACCGACCCAAACGACGCGTGCCCGGACCAAGGCGCCAAAGGGGCGCCTGGTCCTTTTCGTTTCGCCTTGTCGATGCCATATGTTGTGGGACCGCACCTTCTGGGGGATCACATGGCACTGCCCGTCCGGCAACAAGTCACGTATTGGGGCATCGCTGCCGCGGTTTTCCTGATCTTGCTCTGGTATCTTGGTCCGGTTTTGCTGCCGTTTATTGTCGGCGGGGCCATTGCGTATATCCTCGATCCGCTCGCCGATCGTCTGGAGGCGCGTGGCCTGCCGCGGGCGGCGGCCACAACGGTCATCACGCTGGTCGGGCTGCTGATTTTCGTCCTTGCCGTGGCGTTTCTGATCCCGCTTCTGATCCAGCAAACAACGGCCCTGATCCGGTCTGCGCCAGAGTATTTTGGTGCGCTTCGCGATTGGCTGTCGGCCCGGTTTCCCGCCGTCATGGTCGAAGGCGGGTTGGTGCAAACCGGCCTCTCTGACCTGGTAGAGGTGATCCGATCCCGCGGCGGGCAATTGGCGCAGCAGCTTTTGGCGGGGGTCTTTGGCGTCGTGAACGTCGTCGTGTTCCTGGTCGTGGTCCCCGTGGTGGCGTTCTACCTTTTGCTGGATTGGGACAAAATGGTCGCGCGCATCGACGACCTGCTGCCCCGCGACCACGTGGGCACCATTCGCAAGATCGTGGCCGACATCGACGCCACCTTGGCCAGCTTTGTGCGCGGCCAACTGACGGTTTGTTTGATCCTGGGCACGTTCTACTCCGTCGCGCTCATGGTGGTGGGCCTGCAATTCGGTCTTGTGGTCGGGGCCATAGCCGGGCTGATCACCTTCATCCCTTACGTGGGCGCGCTGGTGGGTGGCGGGCTGGCAATCGGCCTGGCCCTGTTCCAGTTCTGGGGCGACTGGACATCCATCGGCCTTGTTGCGGCGATCTTCATGGCCGGTCAGTTCCTTGAGGGGAACGTGCTGACCCCCAAACTAGTGGGTGAAAGCGTGGGCCTGCATCCGGTTTGGCTGCTTTTCGCGCTGTCGGCATTTGGCACGATCTACGGCTTTGTGGGCATGTTGGTGGCGGTTCCCCTGGCTGCCGCCCTCGGGGTCGTGACCCGGTTTATGGTGTCTGAATATAAGGACAGCTTGCTCTACCGCGGCAGGGATCCCGGCGCCGAAACGGAGGCGGAGGACGCATCGCCCGTCTCAGACGCGGCGGAGTGATCCATGGGGCAGTTGAGCATTGACCTCCCCCGCTTCGACGCGATGGGGCGCGCGGATTTCATGGTGTCCCCCGCCAACGAGACGGCGCTGGCCCTGGTCGACCGCTATCCCCACTGGCCCGACAATCGCCTGGCCCTGGTGGGGTCCGAAGGGGCGGGCAAGTCCCATTTGGCCGCCATCTGGGCCACGGAAGCGGGCGCCCGCCGCATCGACCCCGCCGCCTTGCAGCCGGACGATGCCGTGGAATTGGCGTCGCACCCCTTGGTGCTGGAAGACGTGGACCGCGCCATGGGCACGCCCGAGGCCGACACCGCCCTGTTCCACCTTTGGAATGCCTGCGCGCAGCGGCACCAATCGCTGCTGCTGACGGCGCGGACCTTGCCAACCGAATGGCCTGCGGTGCTGCCGGATCTGCGCTCTCGTGTGGCGTCCCTGACCCCGGCAATCCTGCAGGAGCCGGATGACGCCCTGCTGTCGGCCGTGTTGGTCAAACAACTGGCTGACCGGCAAATGAACCTAAAGCCCACGCTGTTGCGCTATATGTTGCCGCGGATGGAGCGAAGCTTTGCCGCCATCGCCCGCACGGTTGAGGCGTTGGATACCTTGTCCCTTCGGGAAACCGGCAAAGTGGACATGGATTTGATCAAGCGTGTCCTGGGCCCGGACCCGGCATAGCACGACCCCGCGCCCAAGACTGCCCGGGCGGCCACACGCTGGACGCCCGAAGGCAAGCGAGGTAGTTTGTCATCTTCCAGACATCTCTGACGATTAGGTCCGCGCTATGCTCAAGACCGATATGACCCCCGCCGCCGATTTTTTGAACGCCCCCCTGCCAGAGCCTCAAAAGCTTGATGAGGCGCGGGTGAAGGGCCCCAAGCGCTTCTTCAACCGCGAGTTAAGCTGGCTGGCCTTTAACTGGCGCGTCTTGGACGAGGCAAACAATACCGGCCTGCCGTTGCTGGAGCGTTTGCGGTTCCTGTCCATCTCGGCGGCGAACCTGGACGAGTTCTATACTGTCCGCGTCGCGGGCTTGCGGGAACTGGCGCAGGCAGGGAACACGACCCCCGCCGCCGACGGCCGGTCCCCGGCGGAACAATTGTCGATGATCGACCAAGACGCCACCCGCCTGCTTGAGGCGCAGCAGGCCGCCTGGAAAGGCATCCGGGCGGAGATGGAGGGCGAAGAGATCGTATTGCTTGGGGGCAAGGATCTGAAGGCCCCGGAAAAGCGCCTGATGGCGGAGCATTTCCTGCGCAACGTCTTCCCGATCCTCTCTCCGCTGGCGATTGACCCGGCGCACCCGTTCCCGTTCATCCCGAACGAAGGCTTTTCGCTGGCTGTGGAGTTGGAGCGGCGCACGGATGGGCGAACGCTGCGCGCGCTTCTGCCCATCCCGACACAGATCGACCGCTTCATCCGACTGCCCGATGCAGGGCAAACCATCCGCTTTCTGCCGCTCGAGGAGTTGCTGCTTCTTCAGATTGAGCAGCTTTTCCCAGGCTATGTGCTCAAGGGCCATTGCAGCTTCCGGATCTTGCGCGACAGCGACCTGGAGGTGGAGGAGGAAGCCGAAGATCTGGTACGAGAGTTTGAGACCGCCCTCAAGCGCCGCCGCCGCGGGGAGGTCATCCGGCTCAAGATCACGGCCAATGCCCCCGTGGGCCTGCTTGACGAAATCATCGATGAGACTGGCGTTCAGGACAACGAGGTGATCGAAGTGGACGGCCTCATCGGGCTCGCCTCTCTGAAGGAACTGGTCGTCGACGACCGGCCCGAACTGCTTTGGTCGTCGTTCACGCCGCGCGTGCCGGAACGGGTGCAGGATCACGATGGTGATATGTTCGCGGCCATCCGCAAAAAGGACATGCTGCTGCACCATCCCTATGAGACGTTCGATATGGTGATCCGCTTCCTGAACCAAGCGGCCCAGGATCCCAATGTCGTCGCGATCAAGCAAACCCTCTACCGCACGTCCCGCGACAGCCCCATCGTCGCCGCCCTGTGTGAGGCAGCCGAGGCGGGCAAGCAGGTCACCGCTTTGGTGGAGTTGAAAGCCCGCTTCGACGAAGCCGCCAATATCCGCCAATCCCGCCGTTTGGAACGGGCGGGCGCCCATGTGGTCTACGGCTTCACTAATTATAAAACCCACGCCAAGATCAGCACGGTCGTGCGCCGTGAAGGCGACCGGCTTGTGACCTACACCCATTTTGGGACCGGCAATTACCACCCAATCACCGCGCGGGTGTACACCGATCTCAGCCTTTTCACCTGCTCCGAAGCTTTGGGCCGGGACGCGACCAAGGTGTTCAACTACATCTCGGGCTATGCCCCGCCTGAGGGGTTGGAGAACTTGGCCATCTCTCCCGTGGCGCTGAAATCCACATTGCTGAGCTCCATCATGGCGGAGATTGAGCATGCCAAAGCCGGCAAGCCCGCCGCCATTTGGGCCAAGATGAACTCCCTCATCGACCCGGACGTCATCGATGCCCTTTATGCGGCGTCCAATGCCGGGGTGCGCATCAACTTGGTCATTCGCGGCATATGTGGGTTGCGGCCCGGTGTTGTCGGCCTGTCCGAGAACATCCGCGTGAAATCCGTCGTCGGTCGCTTTCTAGAGCATAGCCGGATCGTGTGTTTCGGCAATGGCCACGGACTGCCGTCCAAAAAGGCGCGCGTGCATATCAGTTCCGCCGACTGGATGGGCCGCAATTTGAACCGCCGGGTGGAGACCCTGGTGGAATGCGTCAACCCCACCGTGAAAGCACAGATCGTGAGCCAGATCATGGCGGCGAACCTGGCTGACGTGGCCCAAAGCTGGGTCCTGGGCCCCGAAGGCGGATGGACCCGGGGCGATGTCACCGGCCTCGACAATCCGTTCAATTGCCACCGCTTCTTCATGGAAAACCCGTCTCTGTCGGGCAGGGGGTCTGCTGGGGCGAAGGACGTGCCGGAACTTACCCACTCCCCGGCCAGCGACGCCGCAACCTAAACCATTGCAATTGCCGCCTTCCCCTGGCTGAGTGGCCCCCGGGGGAGGACGGGCCATGCCATTATCCATGACACGGGAGGTGTTTATCACCTGCGCCGTCACAGGGTCGGGCGCGACCCAAGACCGAAGCCCCAACGTCCCCCGCAGCCCCGCAGACATTGCCAACAGCGCCATTGCGGCGGCCAAGGCGGGCGCGGCGATCGTTCACTGCCATGTCCGCGATCCGGATACAGGCGCCCCATCCCGCCGCTTGGACCTCTACCGACAGGTGACGGACCGCATCCGCGCCGCCGATGTGGATGTGATCTTGAACCTCACCGCTGGGATGGGCGGCGACGTGGTCTTCGGCGGACCGAAGGCGCCGCTGCCCTTACAACCCGGCACCGACATGGTGGCGGCGGCAGAGAGGACAGCCCATATCGCCGCGTGCCTGCCAGAGATTTGCACCCTCGACTGCGGCACCATGAACTTTGCCGAAGCCGACTACGTCATGACCAATACACCCGGCATGTTGCGCGCCATGGGGGCGCAGATGACCGCTTTGGGGGTCCGACCTGAAATCGAAGCCTTCGATACCGGCCACCTTTGGTTCGCCACGCAATTGGTGGCCGAGGGGACATTGACCGCGCCCGCCCTGGTGCAACTTTGCATGGGGGTGCCTTGGGGGGCGCCGAATGATCTGCACACCTTCTTGGCCATGGTGGCAAACGTGCCGCAAGACTGGACGTGGTCTGCCTTTTCACTGGGCCGCGATCAGATGCCTTACGTGGCCGCCGCCGTCCTTGCGGGTGGGCATGTGCGGGTGGGCCTGGAAGACAACCTCTACCTGGACAAAGGCGTTCTGGCGACCAACGCGCACCTGGTGGAACGGGCCGTCACCGTGATCGAGGGGATGGGCGCCCGCGTTCTGGGCCCCGACGCGGTGCGCGCCAAGCTTGGCCTGACCAAGCGCGATCCGAAATGACGGGCAAGGCGGCGATCATCGGCGGCGGCGTCATCGGTGGGGGCTGGGCCGCGCGGTTTTTGTTGAACGGGTGGACCGTCGCCATATTCGACCCGGACCCGGATGCCGCGCGCAAAATTGACGCCGTCCTCATCAATGCCAGAACGTCAATGCCATCCCTGTATGACCGCCCCTTGCCACCCGAGGGCGCGCTGACATACGCCGCGTCCCTGGACGACGCCGTGTCCGGCGCCGACTGGGTCCAGGAAAGCACGCCCGAACGGCTGGACATGAAGCGCGGCGTCTTGGCCCAGATCACCGCCGCCGCGCCGGAAACGGCCATCGTCGCGTCGTCCACATCCGGGTTCAAACCATCCGACCTGAATGCCGAAGGCGGGCGCAGCATCGTGGCCCATCCATTCAACCCGGTCTACCTGCTGCCCCTGGTCGAACTGGTGGGTGCCAGTGAAACCTGTGCCCGTGCGGCAGACATTCTGGAAGGTCTGGGGATGTTCCCCCTGACCCTTCGGCAGGAGGTCGACGCCCATATCGCCGACCGCCTGCTCGAAGCCGTATGGCGGGAGTCGCTGTGGTTGGTCCATGATGGCATCGCCACCACGGAACAGATCGACGCGGCGATCCGCATGGGCTTCGGCCTCCGCTGGGCGCAGATGGGACTGTTCGAGACGTACCGGATTGCGGGCGGTGAGGCGGGCATGGCGCATTTCCTGGCGCAGTTCGGGCCTGCCTTGGCCTGGCCCTGGACCAAACTGACCGATGTGCCAGACTTGAGCGATGCGTTCGTAGCCAAGATCGCCGCGCAATCGGACGCGCAGTCCGGCCACATGTCCATCCGCGAATTGGAACGCAAACGGGATGAGAACCTGGTCGGTCTTCTTCGGGCCCTGAAGCAAAGCAAGGCGGGCGCGGGGCAAGTCCTTTTGGACCACGAAGCCAGGTTGCCGGCAGTCGGGCCGTCAGACGCGCCTTGGGTGACCCTGTCGGTGCAGGTGCCCAGCAGCTGGACCGATTACAACGGTCACATGAACGAAAGCCACTACCTAGAGGCCGGGTCCAAGGCCACGGATTGCGTGTTGGACAGGATCGGCGCGGGGCCAGACTATGTCGCGGGCGGCTTCAGCTACTTCACCGTCGAAAGCCACGTGCAGCACTTGGCCGAAATCCATGCCGGGGACCGCTTGACCGCCGAAAGCCAAATTCTAGCGGCAGAGGGCAAGCGACTGCACCTGTTCCACACGCTGCGCAACGGGACGGGTGCGGCCGTCGCCACCCATGAAACCCTGCTTGTGCATGTGGACCTGACCAGCCGCCGTGCCTGTGTGCCTTTGGCCTCGGTGGCCGCGCGCGTGGCGACGCTGGCCCAGGATCACATGGCCCGTCCGCGCCCTGCCGGTGCCGGGCGCGCCGTCGGCCAACGTCCATGACGCACCCGAAACCGGCCCAGACTGCCGCAGCGGAAGCCGTCGCCGCGACGGGTGGCATCGTTGACCGTTCGCCGTCTGTCGTGCCATGCCCGAACTTGGGGGAAGATGACAACAAGGGAACCCATGCGCGACGATCCCTTTGATCCCGATGGCTTTGGTCCATTTGGGGCGCCTCTTTTTGATGGGCCCGAGGCCCGCAACCTGAGGCGCGTCGGCGTCATAGATGTGGGCTCGAACTCGGTCCGATTGGTCGTGTTTGACGGTGCTGCCCGCTCTCCGGCGTATTTCTTTAACGAGAAAATTCTTTGCGGCCTGGGCACCGACATGTCCCAAACGGGCCGCCTTCATGCCGAAGGCCGGGACCGCGCCATGGTCGCGCTGCGCCGGTTTGCCATTCTTGCCCGCGGCATGGACGTCAACTCCCTCACCGCCGTCGCCACCGCCGCCGTGCGCGAGGCCGAAGATGGTCCCGACTTTGCCGTCCAGGTGGAGGCGGAGACGGGCCTGAAGCTCTGGGTGATTGACGGCACCGAAGAGGCGCGCCTGTCGGGCCAGGGTGTCCTGTTGGGCTGGCCCGAGGCCAGCGGCCTCATGTGCGACATCGGCGGTTCCTCCATGGAATTGGCGGAACTGTCCGAAGGCCATGTGGGCCAAACCCTGTCCAGCAAACTCGGCCCCCTCAAACTCTCGGGCCTCAAGGGCAAATCCGCCCGCAAGAGAGAGATCGCAGACGGTGTCGCCGCCATGGCCAGCCGTCTCGGCGACAAACGCTATGACAAGCTCTATCTCGTGGGCGGGTCCTGGCGGGCCATTGGGCGCGTGGACATGGAGCGGCGCGGCTACCCCCTTCACGTTCTGCACGAATACACGATGACGCCCAAGGACATGCGCGCGACCCTCGACTACATCGCAAAGGCCGATCTTGGGGAGGTGCGCCTGCGCACCGGCACCTCCGCTGCCCGCATGGCCCTGGTGCCCATCGCGTCCGAAGTGTTGGCCCGCGTCGTTCGCACCTTTAAGCCCAAAGAGATTGCGATTTCCGCATACGGCATCCGCGAAGGGCTGCTGTTCGAACAGATGTCCGACACGTTGCGGGCGCGTGATCCGCTGATCGAAAGCTGTCGCTTCGCAGAAGCCAAGGACGCCCGCTTGCCCGGCTTTGGCCGGGTTCTCTACCGGTTCGTCAAACCCCTGTTCCAGCGCACGTCCCACCGTCGGCGGCGCCTGATCCGCGCCTGTTGCCTGCTCCATGACGTGTCATGGCGGGCGCATCCCGACTACCGGGCCGAGATCTGCTTTGACAACGCCACCCGTGCCAATTTGGGCGGCTTGACCCATTCGGAACGGGTCTATCTGGGCCTCGCCCTCCTCCACCGTTATCGCAACAAACGCGAGGGCACCCCGTTTGAGGCGTTGGCCCCGCTGCTAGGCGAGTCCGAGACCCGGCAGGCCGAAGTGGTCGGCAAGGCCATGCGGTTTGGCGCCATGTTTTCCGCCCAGGACCCCGACCTGATGGGAGATCTGCGCCTGTTCCCCAAGAAGGGGATCCTGGAACTGGTCCTGCCCAAGGGCGACGGAGAGGCCTTGTACGGAGAGGTGGCCGCCGCGCGGTTCCGGTCCCTCGCCGACAGCCTGGAGATGGAGCCGAAGGTCCGGATCGCCCGGCGCCTTGCCCACCCTGCATAGGCAAAGGGCGCAGCACGCCGCGCCCTTCCTGAAGGTCTCAAGCCCAACCGCGTCGGACTGCGGACCAGTTCAGTGGCAAGCCGGGCGCGCGCCGGGCAAAAGCACTTTGTCCACCACATGGATCACGCCGTTATCCGCCTGAATGTCGGCCACGACGACATTGGCCATCATGTCCGTACTGTCGGCAATGGACACGGCGCCCGCGGCCTTGGTCACGCACAGACGTGCCGTCTCCAGAACCGGTTTCACATAGATCGACCCGGCTGGAATCTGGGCGGAGGTCAGAACCCGATCATCCACATGGTACAGCAGGATGTCCGTCAACTGGCCCTTATTTTCGGGCTCCAGCAGGGTTTCCACCGTGCCGTCGGGCAGGGCGGCAAACGCATCGTCCAGCGGTGCAAACACCGTGAACTGGCCTGGGCCCGCCAGGGTTTCGGTCAGGCCCGCCGCCTCGACCGCGGCCAGCAACGTGCCAAAGCGCCCGTCCTGGGTGGCGATTGCGGCGATCGATTGCGCCGATGCGGCGGAAGCGGCCAGGGCCAGTGCGGCGGCGGCAAGGATGGTTTTCATGGCTGATTTCCCTTCGATGGATAGGCGTGTGTAAAAATCACACATAAAACAAACGACAGGAAGGCCAGGCAAATCCCCCCACGAATGCGCCCGCTCACGCGCCTGTGATCGCGCGTGGCGTCTTGCCGTGACGGGCCCACGTTGATAGCGCGGGGCAACCACGTCCCTGTCGGAGCACTTCCATGCGCCTCAGCCGCTACTTCCTGCCCGTCCTCAAAGAGACCCCCGCCGAGGCGCAAATCGCCAGCCATCGTCTGATGTTGCGGGCCGGCATGATCAAGCAATCAAGCGCCGGGATCTATTCTTGGCTGCCCCTTGGCTATCGCGTGCTCAAGCGGATCGAACAGATCGTGCACGAAGAACAGGTCCGCGCCGGTCACATCCCCATGTTGATGCCGACCCTGCAATCGGCGGATCTTTGGCGTGAAAGTGGGCGCTATGATGCCTACGGCCCTGAAATGCTGCGCATCCGCGACCGCCAGGACCGCGACATGCTCTATGGGCCAACCAACGAAGAGATGATCACCGATATCTTCCGCTCAAATATCAGCAGCTACAAAGACTTGCCGCTCACGCTCTACCACATCCAATGGAAATTCCGTGATGAGATGCGCCCGCGGTTTGGGGTCATGCGCGGGCGAGAATTCCTGATGAAGGATGGCTACAATTTCGACCTGAGCAAGGACGATGCGCTGCACGCCTATAACCGCCATTTGGTCAGCTACCTGCGCACCTATGAACGGATGGGCCTGCAAGCCATCCCCATGCGGGCCGATAGCGGGCCCATTGGCGGCGACGACACCCATGAATTCCTGGTCCTGGCCGACACAGGCGAAAGCGAGGTCTTCTACGACAGCGCGGTCACCGACCTGACCTTCGGCGACCGGGACATTGACTATGACGACGTGGGCCAATGCGCGGCGATCATGGAGGAATTCACCTCCCGCTACGCGCGCACCGATGAAACCCATGACGAAGCCCTTTTCAACGACATCCCCGAGGCCCGCCGCCGGACCGCGCGGGGCATCGAGGTCGGACAGATCTTCTATTTCGGCACCAAGTATTCCGAGGCCATGGGCGCCAAGGTCCAAGACGCCGATGGCAAGCAGGTGCCGGTCCATATGGGCTCCCACGGGATTGGTGTCAGCCGCCTGTTGGGCGCCATCATCGAGGCCAGCCATGACGACAAAGGCATCAT
Organism: Pseudomonadota bacterium; assembly: GCA_039817645.1. Classification (GTDB taxonomy): domain Bacteria; phylum Pseudomonadota; class Alphaproteobacteria; order Rhodobacterales; family Rhodobacteraceae; genus Jannaschia. The sequence continues at coordinate 43,465 of JBCBVM010000011.1, forward strand.
CTGGCCCGAAGGCGTGACCCCGTTTCACGCGGGCATCGTCAACCTCAAGCAGGGCGACGCCAGCACCGATGCCGCCTGCGATGGCCTGTACCAGGCGCTGGTTGGGGCGGGTCTGGACCCGCTTTACGACGACCGGAAGGAGAGGGCGGGCGGCAAGTTCGCCACCATGGACCTGATCGGGCTGCCCTGGCGCATCACCGTGGGGCCGCGCGGGTTGGCCAATGGAATGGTCGAATTGACCAGCCGCCGCACCGGCGAGAGCGCGGAAATCGCCCCCGAACAAGCCATCACCCGCCTGACCGAGATCTACGCATCCGTCCTGTGACCCCTTCCGATATCCCTGTCTACCGCGTCCCGCCGGGCGGTTCCTTGCCCGACATTGGCGCCGGTGGAGGCTATGGCGTGTTGGTCACGCTTTCTCTGGACCCGACTCCGCTGTCGGAGATGTCCCGCATCGCCAACTGGATCGTCGCGCAAGAGTTCGGCGCGACGATCCATTGCGCGCCGGATGGCACGATCTGGGACGACGTGGTGGACGAAACCGGTCTGTATCCGCCGGGTTGGGACGGAACCGACCTCCCCGATGATCTGGCCCTTACCTCCTGGGTGTCTGCGGATCAGGAAGGACTGGAAGATGCGGTCTCCATGCTGCCGACGCTTGTGGCCGAATACGGGCCTGTGATGATCCTCGATATCGGGTCGGCACCTCATCCAAAGGTGATTGCCGATCTGGTCGCCCTCCTTCAGCGCCCTGGATGAGCGGTTAAATTCGTATGAACGTGGGCCGCGTCGCGCGCACTTTGGACAGGATCGTGACCCGGTTGCATCAGAAAAATGAATAAAATTCATGTGTTTGTTTCGTGTGCGAAACGGATCGCGCCGTTTCGCCGCGCGGATGTCCACCTCGGCCGGGCCATGGGCCGAACGGACCTGTATGCCCGCCTGCCTTGACCCCGTCCGCAGCAACCCGCACCTAGGGGCCAAGCAGTCCCGGAGAGGTCAACATGTTCCAACGCTTCGAATGGATGATCGCCTGGCGCTACCTGCGCGCGCGCCGGTCCGAGGGCGGGATCAGCGTCATGACCTGGATCAGCCTGGTGGGCATCGCGCTGGCCGTGTTCGCGCTGATCGCGACGCTGTCGGTTCGGTCGGGGTTTCGGTATGAATTCGTGGACACCATCATCGGCTCGAACCCCCATGTCAGCGTTCTGAGCTACGGAGAGGTTCTGCCCAACGGCGCCCTGACCCGCACGACCCCCGATTTTGACGCCCAGGCCGACCGCCTGCGCGCGGTGCCGGGCGTGACCCGGGTGGCGCCCGTCGTCACGGGACAGGTCATGGCAGCCGGGCAGGGACGCAATGCGGGCGTGCAGGTCATCGGCATTCGACACGACGACCTCAAACAAATCCCCCGCGTGGCTAACCCCGAGGTCGCCGAAGGCACCATCGAGGCGTTTCCCGACGGCATTGCCATCGGCTCCGGCGTGGCGCGGACATTGGGCGTGGCGGCGGGCGACCGCATCCGCCTGATTTCGCCGGATGGGGTGAAAACCGCCTTTGGGACCAGCCCCCGGATCGTGGCTTACCCCATCACCTATATCTTCCAAGTGGGGCGGTTCGACATCGATAGCACGCGCGTCTACATGCCGTTCGAGGAGGCGCAGACCTATTTCAACCGCACGGGTGTCGCCGATGAGGTGCAGGTCTCGCTGGCCAATGCCGAGGACGTGGACCGACTGGCCCCCGCGCTGCAACAGGCGGGGGGCGAGGGGACCTATCTGTGGACCTGGAAAGATGCGTCCGGCGCGTTCCTGCGCGCGCTGACGATGGAGGACAACATCATGTTCGTCATCCTGTCCATCCTCGTGCTGATCGCGACGCTGAACATCACGTCTGGCTTGGTGATGCTGGTGAAGAACAAAGGCCGCGACATCGGCATCCTGCGCACCATGGGCCTGAGCGAGGGGACGATCCTGCGGGTGTTCTTCCTGTGCGGGGCGTCCATCGGTGTGATCGGGACCGTGATCGGGGTGATCCTTGGCTGCCTTTTTGCGATCTATATCGATCCGATCTTCAACTTCGTGAACATGTTGGCGGGCGGCGGCGTCTGGGATCCGTCGATCCGCTATATCTCGGCCTTGCCGGCGCGGCTGGAACTGGCCGATGTGATCTCTGCCGTCGCGCTCAGCCTCAGCCTCAGTTTTGTGGTGACCATTTTCCCCGCCCGCCGCGCGGCCCGTATGAACCCGGTCGAGGCGCTGCGCTATGAGTGATGCCTTGCGTCTGGCGGGCTTGTCCAAGGGCTACCACCTGGGCAAACCCAATGAAATCCGCGTGCTGCAGGACGTTGAATTGACCCTGAATGCCGGGGAAGTCTGCGCCTTGGTCGCGCCGTCCGGGGCGGGCAAGTCCACCCTTTTGCACATCGCCGGGCTATTGGACACGCCCGATGCGGGCCATGTGGTGATTGCGGGCGATGACCTGACGGGGAAAGGGGACCGCGCCCGCACCCGGGCGCGCCGCCAAAAGATCGGCTTCGTCTATCAGTTCCACCACTTACTGCCAGAGTTTACGGCAACCGAGAACATCGTCCTGCCGCAACTGGCCAATGGCACTGCGCCTGGGCAGGCGGAGGTGCGCGCATTGGACCTTTTGTCCCGCGTGGGCCTGTCTGAGCGGGTCAAGCACCGCCCGGCCGAGATGTCAGGGGGCGAGCAGCAGCGCGTGGCCTTTTGCCGGGCCCTGGCCAATGGTCCCAGCCTTCTGCTGGCCGATGAACCGACGGGCAACTTGGACCCGGGCACGTCTGACACGGTGTTTGACGCGCTGATGGGCCTGGTGCGACAGACAGGCATGGCCGCCCTGATCGCCACCCATAACCTGGACCTGGCCGCGCGGATGGACCGCAGCGTTCGGCTTGAAGGTGGACGGCTGGTGTAAGGGGGCCAATCAGGCAGGCTGCATCGCGGTGACGGCATCGAAATGCTGGGCGATGCGTTGGTACAGCCGGGCGCGGGTCGCGGCATCCTCCATCAATGCCTCGTGCCGCAGGTTGGGCTGAACCTCCACCACGGCGCCATCCCACGACGCGGCGCGCACGTGGATGGCGTCGGGGTCCACGATGCCCTCATCGCTGCCCAGCAGGACCAGGCACGGCACATCGGGGGCGGCGCGGCGGGCCAAGGTGTGCATTTCCCGCAAAGCGGCCCAGACCCAGCCCATGGACGGGCCCCCCAGGGCCAGTTCGGGATGGGTGCCCACTTGCGTCTGGATCCAGCGGAACATCTCTGGGTCATTGGTCAGCAGGTTGCCGTCAAACGGCGCCGCCGCAGGGTCGGCCACCTTGCCCGACCGCGGCGTGTCCCATTCGCCGATGCCCACCACCGACGCCAGCGAGCAGAGCGTCCAGGCCGCAAACCGTTTATGCGGCGGCAGGGGCAGGCCCCACATGGGCGCGGAAAAGGCGGCGCTGGCGAACACATCGCGGTCCATCACCGCGCGCAGGCCGATCAAGCCGCCCATGGAATGGCCAAGCAGCATATACGGCCTTGGCAACTCTTCGGCCTCGCAAACGGCCAGCATCGCCTGGACATCTTTCTGGTAGTCGTGGAAATCTTCCACATGGCCGATCCGCTTGTTGTGGCGCGGGCGCGTCGTCAGGCCCTGGCCCCGCCAGTCGATGGCCGCGCTGGCATAGCCCGCTGCCGCCAGATGTGCGGCGGCATCCGAATACTTCTCCACATATTCGGTGCGTCCGGGGAACATCAAAACGGTCCCTTTGGCACCGGTCGGCCACACGCCCACCCGCACGCGGACGCCGTCGGCGCCTATGGCCCAAACCGCGCGCCCGCCTTCCGGGCCTGCGGCGACGTCGTCAAAGTAAGGCGCTGGCTCCATCCGTTTAAGACAGCTCAGAGCCCAGTCGCATGGCGGTGCCCATGTCGCCATCCACGGCCAGCTTCTGGCTCATGAAGGCCGCCGTCGGGTTGATTTCCCCGGCCAAGATACCCTGAAAGGTGTCCGCATCGGCGGTCATCGTGCAGTCCGCATCCTCGTCGGCGGCCCGCACACCGGCCTGGTCGACCATAATTGCGCCTTCGTTTTCGATGACAAACTTGACGCTGCCGTCGAAGGTGCCAATCTTCTGGGACAGGGCGGACACGGCTGCGGTGATGATATCGCTCATGGAAACCTCGATGGGATCTGCGCCAAATCGGCGGGTTGAATTGGAGATAAGATGATTGACCTACGTGTCACCTTCAACACCCTGATCGTTGCCTGTGCCCTTGGTTACGCCACGTTGTTGTCCGCGCAAGAGATTGAGCAGGACCCCCAAGCCCTTTTGAACCGCCTGTCCACCCTGACATCCGAGGAGGACGAAGGGGAAGCCATGCGCCTTGCGCGGGAAATTCAGGAGCGGTGGTCCCATTCGGGCAGTGCCGCCATGGATTTGCTGTTGACGCGCGGCATGGACGCCATCGACGCGGAAGACTTTCCCAAAGCCTTGGCGCATCTGACGGCCCTGACCGATCATGCGCCGGACTTCGCCGAAGGCTGGAACCAGCGCGCCACGCTGTTCTTTTTGCAGGAACGCTATGGCGAAGCCCTGTCTGACATCGAACAAGTTCTGATCCTAGAGCCGCGTCATTTCGGCGCCCTGTCCGGGCTGGGCATCATCCTGGAGCAGTTGGGCGAGCGGGATGCCGCGCTTCGGGCGTTCCGTCGGGCCCATCAGGTTTACCCAGCGGAACCGAACGTCGTAAATGCCGTCGAACGTCTGGCCCAAGAAACCGGAGAGCGGTCGCTCTGAAAGGACCCCCATGTTGCAGCGGGGCAGGGTACAGGCGGTCCTTGGGCCGACCAATACCGGCAAAACCCATTACGCCCTAGAGCGTATGCTGGGCCATCGCACCGGCGTCATCGGCCTGCCGCTGCGCCTTTTGGCGCGGGAGGTGTATGACAGGCTGGTCGCTGCGCGAGGCCCATCGGTCGTGGCCCTGGTCACGGGGGAGGAGCGGATCGTCCCACCCCGCACGGCCTACTGGGTCTGCACCGTGGAGGCGATGCCCGATGGCATCGGCGCCGACTTCGTGGGGATCGACGAAATCCAACTCTGCGCCGACCCGGAGCGGGGCCACGTCTTCACGGACCGTCTGCTGAACGCGCGCGGTCTTCATGAGACGTTGTTCATGGGGTCAGACACCATGCGCCCGACGATTTCCGCCCTGGTCCCCGAGGCCAGCTTTGCCCGGCGGGAACGTTTCAGCGATCTTACCTATGCAGGTTCGAAAAAGATAAGTCGTATGCCCGCGCGCAGTGCAATTGTCGGCTTTTCAGTTGATAATGTCTATGCCATCGCAGAGCTTTTGCGCCGTCAGAAGGGGGGGGCAGCCGTGGTGATGGGCGCCCTGAGCCCCCGGACCCGCAACGCCCAGGTGGAGATGTATCAAAACGGTGAAGTGGACTATCTGGTGGCCACGGATGCCATTGGCATGGGCTTGAACCTCGACATCAAACACGTTGCTTTCTCTGCAACTTCTAAATTCGACGGGCGCAAAATGCGGTCGCTCATGCCCCATGAGTTGGCCCAGATCGCGGGGCGTGCCGGGCGCTACATGCAGCCCGGGACATTCGGCACCACCGGCGAAGCTGCGCCGATCCCCGAAGATGTGGCCGACGCCATCCAAGGCCATCGGTTCAAGCCCATCGACCGCCTGATGTGGCGCAATGATCGGTTGGAGTTTGGCACGATCGACGCGCTGATCGCGTCGCTAGAGCAGCCCAGCGACCAGGAGCTTTTGGTCAAGGGGCGGGAGGCCGATGACCTTGGCGCGCTCAAAACCCTGGCGGATCAGGAAGGGGTCCGCGCCCGCCTGACCCACGCACGGGATGTGCGTCTTCTTTGGGATGTTTGCCGCATCCCGGATTTCCAAGGCATCAGCGCCGCGGAGCATGCCAACCTTCTCAACCGGATATTTGGCTTTCTTCATGCCGATGCGCACGTGCCGGAAGATTGGTTTGCCCGCCAGGTCAAGCGGATTGACCGGACCGAGGGCGAAATCGACACACTCTCGAAACGGCTGGCCTATATCCGCACTTGGACGTATGTCGCGCAACGCAAGGGATGGGTCCAGAATGAGACCCATTGGCGCGACGCCACCCGGGCGGTAGAAGACCGTCTATCGGATGCGCTGCACGCGGCGTTGACGAACCGATTTGTGGACCGGCGGACCTCTGTCCTGCTGCGACGATTGAAGATGAAGGAGGGCCTGGTGGCCGACATTAACGACAAAAGCGAAGTCATCGTCGAAGGGGAAACCCTAGGCCGGATCGAGGGCTTTCGCTTCCACCAGACCGGCACCACAACTCCGGACGAAGCCAAGACCGTGCGGCAGGCGGCGACCCAGGCCCTGCGCCCTGAGTTTCACCTGCGTGCCGACCGTTTTTATAACGCGCCCGACACGGAGATGGACTTCACCGAACAGGGTGGCCTGATGTGGGGCGACCAGGCGGTGGGCAAATTGGTGGCCGGGCCCGAGGCGTTGAAACCCGGCGTCGAAGCATTCGTCGATGATGAGGCCGGGCCGGAGGTCATGCAGAAGGTCATGCGCCGCCTGCAGCATTTCATCGACCGCAAAGTGGCAGCCGCCTTTGAGCCGCTGATTGCCATGTCCAAGGACGAAGCGGTCACTGGTCTGGCGCGCGGCTTCGCGTTCCGCATGGTGGAAGCGATGGGCGTCTTGCCGCGCCGTGACGTCGCCGCCGAGGTCAAGGAACTCGATCAGGAGGCGCGGGGGCAATTGCGCAAGCATGGCGTCCGTTTTGGCCAGTACACAATTTTCCAGCAGCTTTTGCTGAAGCCCGCGCCCACGCGTCTGCGGCTGGTGCTTTGGTCGCTGACCAAAGGGCTTGACGATTTCCCCGAGGCGCCGCCGCCAGGGCTGGTGACCGTGCCCAAGCTTGAAGGCGCACCCGACGGCTATGAAACCATGGCCGGATATCGCGCCGCTGGCGCCCGCTCGATTCGCATCGACATGCTGGAGCGGTTGGCCGACCTGCTGCGCCCCGCCGATTCCCGCGCCGGGTTTGAGGCCACGCCGGACATGCTGTCGATTACGGGCATGACCTTGGAACAATTCGCCGACTTGATGCAGGGCCTGGGCTTCAAGGCGGAAAAGGGGGAGCGTCAGAAACCCGCACCCGCGGCCCCCGAGGCAAAGGGGACAGAGGCCGCCAGTGCGGCCGACGCCCCGTCCGATCCGACACCCGACGCGGTCCCGCCCGTGGCCGACATCGCCCCCCCCGAGGTCGCGGCGCCCGAGACTGCCGCCCCGGAGGCCCCGCCCGAGACCGCCGCCCCGGAGGCCCCGCCCGAGACACCTGCGCCCGGCGTGCCGGAGATGGAGACGTTTTTCACCTTCACCTACGCCTCCCGGCGCCAAAATCGGCCACCGCGCAAGGACGGGCAGGGCGGCAAACCGCGGCGTGACGGCAAGCCCCAGGGCAAAAAGGGTGGCAAGCCGAACAAAGGCGGCCCCCGCAGTTTCGAGGCCAAGCCCAAGCGCGACAAACCCATCGACCCCGACAACCCATTCGCAGCGCTGGCCGCGCTCAAGGGAAAGTGAGCGACGACCCGGCCCGCCAGCGGATCGACAAATGGCTGTGGTACGCGCGCTTTTTCAAGACACGCAGTCTGGCGGCCAAGATGGTCACCGCTGGCCATATCCGGGTCAACGGGGAAAGGGTGACCAAACCGGCCCAAACGGTGGGCCCCGATGACATGCTGACCTTTGCTACGGGTCGAAATATCCGTGTCATACAAGTGGTTTCCCTTTTGTCCCGGCGCGGCCCGGCGGCCGAAGCGCAGACCGCCTATCTGGATCAAAGCCCTGCGCCATCGGGGCCGCCCCCCGCCCGTGTGGGGGCGCGACCCACCGGGCGCGACCGGCGTAAGCTGGACCAACTGCGCGACCCGCCCGAGGAGGGGTAGGGCCCCGTGCCGCCGGAGAATCCCACAAAAATGGTCACCTTTGTATGGCACTGCGGCGGGGTGGCGCTTGAACCCCCTCGCGGCGCCCGTTAAAGCGATGACGACCCACGTGTTTTGTAGCCGGATCCTGGATCGGACGGGCCAACGGACATGGGGTCGTGATGATCGAACCGACCAAAGGACGCCCGCCGCATGACCTATGTCGTTACCGACAATTGCATTGCTTGCAAGTACACGGATTGCGTCGAAGTCTGCCCCGTAGATTGCTTCTATGAGGGGGAAAATATGCTGGTCATTCACCCCGACGAATGCATCGATTGCGGCGTCTGCGAACCGGAATGCCCCGCCGACGCCATCCGCCCGGACACGGAGCCGGATATGGAAAAATGGGTGGAGTTTAACCGCAAGTATTCAGAGGCTTGGCCGGTCATCATCACCAAGAAAGACCCGCTGCCGTCGGCCGATGACATGGACGGGAAAGAGGGCAAGATGGACCTCTTCTCGGAGGCGGCGGGCGAAGGTGGGTGACGTAGGGTCAATCACTTCCAGCCGATAGGTCAGCGTCCATGTCACTTTCGTGACGACGATTTTTGTGATACACTAAGTCTCGTTACCGGGGTGACCCGGCGTTTTATCTGCCATTCCGACTGGGCGGGGGTTATCGCTCCAGTTGGCTCAAAGCATCATCATCTGACCGCGGAACTTCCGGGGCCGGTGAATTTTGTCGCGCTGGCGACTGTGGTGCAGAAGACATCGAAAGGATGCCCATGCCGAAGAAGTCCGAGTTCCGCCCAAATGATTATGTCGTTTATCCCGCCCACGGCGTGGGTCAAATTGTGTCGATCGAAAAGCAGGAAGTGGCGGGCATTGAGCTGGAATTGTTCGTGATCTCGTTTGCCAAAGACAAAATGACGTTGCGCGTGCCAACCCACAAGGCGACCGATGTGGGCATGCGCTCTCTGTCTTCGCCCGACGTGGTGACGAAGGCCATGGCGACGCTCAAGGGCAAAGCCAAGGTGAAGCGGGCCATGTGGTCGCGCCGCGCACAGGAATACGAGGCCAAGATCAATTCTGGCGATCTGATCGCCATCGCCGAAGTGGTCCGCGACCTGCACCGCAACGATGAGCAGCGGGAGCAGAGCTATTCCGAGCGGCAGTTGTACGAAGCCGCGCTGGATCGCCTGACGCGCGAATTGGCCGCGGTCAACAACATGGATGAGGACGGTGCGTTGAAGGCTGTGGACGAGATCCTGATGTCCCGCGCCGCCGCCTAAAGCTGGCGCATATCACGACCAAAGGGGCGCCCGCTGGCGCCCTTTTTCATGTCCACCACTCGTCAATGGTGGCGATATCCCCATCGCTCCAACCGAAATGGTGGGCGAATTCATGGACCACGATATGCGTCACAAGCGCACCCAGCGACACGGTCCCCCGCTCGGCCCACTCGTCCAGGATGGGGCGGCGGAAAAGGGTCACGCGGGCTGGGCCGTCGGGCGCGTCGAACGATCTTTCCGTAAGAGGCGTGCCCTCATAGAGCCCGGTCAGGTCCCGCGGGTCGTCGATGTCCAACTCGGCCAGCACGGGGTCCGCGGGCCACTCCTCCACCACGATCTGCACCTCCGCTGCGGCGGTGCGAAACGGCGGGGGCAACTGCGCCCGTGCCGCCAGGGCCAGGTCCATCAGCGCGGCCAAGTCCGGCGGTGCGGCGTCACGCCAGACTGCGGGGGCCATCGGGCGTGTCCAAATCCGCTCTGATCCCTGTGGGGCCGATGGTGTGAACGATCCGGGGGTCGTCGATCATATCGGCCAGGATGTCGCCCAGGTCGGCATCTGGGTGGGACACCGTCAAACGCGTCACGGACAGGCCGATATCGGGGAAGACGGGCGGCGGACTGTCCCATTGGATGATCGCCGGGAAACATCCGTCAAAGGGCAGTTTGCCATCCTCTGGCACCGCCATGCGCCAGCGCAGGCTGCCCCGCGTCAGGGCCACTGGAACGCCCGCGCCAGGGTACCGCGCCACCGCCGCGTCAAGGTCGTCTGTCCGCACGATCCAATTGCCGATGCCGGCCGGCCCATCGCGCCGGTCCAGGTTGAACCAGCGCGGGCGGCCCGGGTCCGGCGCGTCTGGGTCGATGGCGATCACCTCCAGATATTCGCCATTGCTCAGCCCGCACAGGTGGTTATGGGTGCCCATGCGCGGGTGCGTCCCGCCGGGGGGCGGGGCCACGCCAATTTGGCGCTCGACATGGGCAACCCCCTGGGCGAGCGTGTCCGCCGAGACGGCGAAATGATCAAAGGTCAGCATGGGCGTGGACGCTAATCTGGCAGAGCAGAAGGCGCAACTGCGCAAAGCCATGGGGGCGGCGCGCGGGCGCATGGGCCCCTTGGCGCGGGCCTCGGCGGCCACGCGTCTTTATGCGCGCCTGATGGGCCTGCGCGGGCGCACCATCGCCGGGTACCTTCCCATCGGGTCAGAGCTTGATCCCACTGGCGCCATGCGCGTCCTGGCCCACACGAACACCGTCTGCGTGCCCGTGGTCACCGCCAAAGGCGCGCCGCTGCGGTTCCGCGAATGGTGGCCGGGATGCCCCGTGGAAAAGGGCGCGTTCGACGTCATGGTCCCGACCGAAGGGGGCTGGCGGGTGCCAGATACCTTGATCGTCCCCCTTCTGGCGTTCGATGCGGCGGGCACGCGGCTGGGCTATGGCGGCGGCTTTTACGACCGGACCCTGGCCGGGATGCCCCAGGCCCATGCCATCGGCTTCGCGCTGGAGGCACAGCGCACGGCATCGGTGCCCAAAGCCGCCACGGACATCCAGATGTCGATCATTGTGACCGAGAAGGGGGTTTTCGCGCCCCCAGACACCGGGTAGGCGGGCGCAATTGTCGGAGGATGCCCATGACGTTTGACCGTTCCATCAAAATTGCCCCATCCATCCTGGCCGCCGATTTCGCCAGTTTCGGCGCCGAATGTGCCGCCGTCGAACGGCAGGGGGCCGATTGGATCCATGTGGACGTGATGGACGGGCATTTTGTGCCCAACATCACCTTTGGTCCGGCAACCTGTGCCGCCATCCGGCCCCATATTCAGGGCGTCATGGACGTGCATCTGATGATCGCGCCCGTGGATCCGTATATCGAGGCGTTCGCCGAGGCGGGCGCCGACATTCTGACCGCCCATGTGGAGGCGGGGCCCCATCTGCACCGCACCCTGCAAGCCATCCGTGCGGCAGGGATGCGACCTGGCGTGGCGTTGAACCCGGGGACCCCCGCGGACAGCGTGGCGGAGGTTTTGGACCTGGTGGACCTGGTCTGCGTGATGACCGTCAATCCCGGGTTCGGCGGGCAGCGTTTCATCGACATGACCGCCAAGATCACCCGCCTGCGAGACATGATCGGGGACCGGCCCGTCCACATTGAAATCGATGGCGGCGTTGATCCCACGACCGCGCCGCTGGTGACCGCTGCGGGGGCCGATGTCCTTGTGGCGGGCTCCGCGGTGTTTCGGGGCGGCTCCGTCCAGGACCCGGCACCCTATGGGGACAATATCCGCGCCATCCGGGCCGCCGCTGAGGGCGCGCGCGCCCCTGCCTGAACCGGGTGGCCCCGTCCCACGCGAAACTTGGCGCACGCCAAAGGCCCAGCAACGCGGCATTGCGCCGGTCGCTGGGCCCTTGTCACTGTGAGGTGGCGCACCCCGTCGTCTGGTGCGCCCCATCTCAATTGATGGGGCGTTCGGCGTTGGCGGCCGCCTGAGCCATATCCGCCTCGGTCGAGACGGGCATAAGGCCCATCCCCAAAAGGACGATGGTCACAAGCAGGGCGAGCGTCACTGGCCTTTGGCCGTTTTGCCCGTGTCGGTGAGAAGTCTGCGCTGTCATGCGTCGATCCCGATTAGATGTTTCAATCTACGTCTGGTCCATGGTTCCCATGGACCGATGAACACCCGGCTTCACCGGATGGGTGTGGCCGAAGCCACGCCTCCCACGGGGTCCGCAGGAGGAGGTTTCCCGACACGGCAAAAGACACCCCACGCAAATGGGATCGCAGCCAACCGCAGCGGACGTGGTGCAAAGGCGGGGCCCCCGATGGAAGCGAGAGCCGACGATCGCGCCATTCGGGAGTTGTGTATACAAGCCACGCTAACGAAACATGAACGCCAACTGACCCGGTCCGACGCTTTTGTCGCGAAGTTGAGCGATGGGCGCAGGTCCCATGGAGTTGGACGCAAGGATGCGGCGAAATCGCCGCCCGACGCACGCAGGGCGAAAGACGTGCGATGACCGCGTTAGAGCGGCAGCCGCGCCTTTGCCCCGTCCGACGCATAGGCCAAGTCGCACAGGTGCTGCGCCGTCAGATAGTCCCGCGCCCTGTTTTCAAACGCTCCGCGCCCCATGACGGCTTCGACCACGTGAAGCTGCAAAGCACGGACCGAGTCCCCGGCAAAACCGGGCCAGTCCGTGGCGGCCAACAGTACCTCATGCCGTTGGCTCCCAAAGGCGCGGAACGTCACGGCGCCATCGCCGGTCAGGGTCAGCGTGCCCGCGTCGCCTTCCACCAGCGCCTCGCCGAAGGTGCGGCGGGGGGCGTCGGTGTCAAAATCCAACAAGCGGTTCCCGTCCAACACGGCCCGCGCGCCGGACCCATAATCCAAGATCACATGGCCCGCATCCTCGCCACGGATTGACGGGTTCAAACGGCGCAGGTCCGCATAGACCCCATCCGGGTCGCCCAGCAAAAACCGGAACACATCCAGATAGTGAATGCCCGTCTCATGCAGCAGAAGGCGCGGCATCTGCCGGAAATAGGGCTGTCGGTCCAGGTACGCATCCGGCCCCTGGCCATCCCCGGGCCGCAGGCGAAACGTCACGTTCAGCGGGGTGCCGATGCGGCCTGCGTCCAAGGCCGCTTTGATGGTGCGGAACCACGGTTGGAACCGGAAATTCTCATGGACGATCAGGGGGACTTGAGCCGCTTCAGCCAAGTCGGCCATCCGCGTCGCTTCCTCCAACGAGGTGCAGAACGGTTTTTGACAGATGATCGCCTTGGGCGCCGCCGCCAGCGCCGTTTGGATCGCGGCGGCATGGGTCGGGGGCGGGGTGGCGATGTCGACGATGTCCAGGGGCTGCGCCAGCATCGCCTCCAGGGTCGGCACATCGGCGCCCTTGGCCGGGTCGGCATCTGCGGTCACCGCCAGGTCGGCGCCGTCGATCCGGGTCCAGCCGTCCCGGTGGAACTGCGCGAAATAGCCCAGGCCCAGCAACCCCACGCGCAGCGTCATAGGCGTGCCCGCACCGCGGCCCCTGCGGCGTTGGTGTCCAGCGTCCCACCCAGGTCGCCGGTGACCTCTCCGGCGGCCAAGCAGGCATCCACCGCCGCCTGAACGCGCGCGCCATCCTCGACCATGGCGGCGCTGCCGTCGCGCTTCCCCAACCAGTCGAGCATCATCCCCGCCGACAGGATCATGGCAAATGGGTTCGCAATACCTTTCCCCGCGATGTCCGGCGCCGATCCGTGGCAGGGCTGAAACAGGGCATGATCGTCGCCGATATCCGCCGACGGGGCCATGCCCAGCCCGCCCATCAGGCCCGCGCCCAAGTCGCTCAGGATGTCGCCGAACATGTTCTCGGTCACCATCACGTCCCACGCCTCGGGCCGCAGGACGAACCACAGCGCCATGGCATCCACATAGGCGTGGTCCGCCGTCAGGTCGGGATAGCCCTCTGCCACGCCGTCGAACACCTCGCGCCAGAAGGCGAAGGCGCGGAACACGTTGGCCTTGTCCACCGATGTCACGCGCCCGGCATGGCCCCGCGTCTTGCGGTCCCGCGCCAGACGAAATGCAAAGTCGCAGACCTTCTGCGTGGTCCGGCGGGTCAGGCGCAGGGTCTCCTCCGCCAGATCGGCCTCCACATGGCCGCGGCCTTGGGTGTGGAACAGCCCCTCCGTGCTCTCTCGGACCAGGACGAAATCAATGGGGGCGTCCGTCGCCAGGGGCGTCCGCATCCCCGGCACCACGCGCACGGGCCGCACCCCGGCATACAGGTCCAACGCGATGCGAATGTCGATCTGCGGCGTCATCTCCGTCCCGTCCGGATAGCGCACGGCAGGGTCGCCCAACGCGCTCAAAAGAATCGCATCTGCCCGGCGTGCCGCCGCCAAACTGGCCGCGGGCAGGTCGCTGCCGCAATCCAGGTAACTTTTTGCCCCCGCTGGGCAGTCCACAAAGTCGAAGCTATAGTCACTTGAAATCGAACGCAAAATGTCCAGCGTCGGGGCCATGATCTCGGGCCCGATCCCGTCGCCATGGAATACCGCAATTTCGAAAGTTTTGGACATTTTGATATTCCTCGCGTTTGTTGACGATATCAATAGACACCCAGATGCGAGAGGGGAAGTATGTTCGCAGTTGTCGTCACGATAGAGGTGAAGCCCGGGGCCATGCCGGATTTCTTGCCCGCCATGATCGAGAATGCCTGCGCCTCCAGAGAGGAGCCGGCCTGCCAACGTTTCGACGTCTGGACCGAGCGGGAGCGGCCCTATGAGGTGTTCCTCTATGAAGTGTATGACGACGAAGCCGGGTTCGCGGCGCACAAGGCCACTGCCCATTACAAAGTGTTCGACGCCCGCGTCACCCCCCTGATCGCATCCAAAGAGGTGCGCACGTATGGGCGCGCCTTCATATGAGCCCGAATTGGGAGGTGTTTGCCATCCGCTATGCGGATCGGGTGGCGCGGGTGCGCGGCGACAGTTTTCTGTTCGACGACGATCACACCGCCCCGCATCCCATGGACTATTTCATGTGGCTGCTGCGTGGGGATGGGCGGCACATCTTGGTCGATACCGGCTATGACGCGGCCGAGGGTGCCCGGCGGGCGCGGCCCATCCTGACCGATCCGGTGGCCGCCCTGGCGCCCTTTGGCCTGACCCCCGACCAGATCGACACGATCATCGTCACCCACCTCCATTACGACCATGCGGGCGGGCTGCATCTGTTCCCGAACGCCACGCTCCACCTCCAGGCCGCGGAAATGGCCTACGCCACCGGCCCCTGCATGTGCCATGACACGCTGCGCATGCCGTTCACCGGCGATCACGTGTGCGAGGCCGTCAAGCGCCTGTATCAGGGGCGGGTTCACTTCCATGACGGTGACGGCGAGGTGGCCGATGGCGTCACGGTCCATTGTATCGGCGGGCATTCCAAAGGCTTGCAAGCGGTGCGGGTGCGCTGTGCGGCGGGCTGGCTCTGCCTCGCGTCCGATGCGACCCACTTCTATGAAAACTACCTGGCCGGAAAACCCTTCCCCATCGTGGCCGATGTTGCCCAGATGCTGGACGGGTTCAAACTGATTCGGACACTGGCCTCGGCCCCGAATCTGGTGATCCCAGGGCACGATCCACTGGTGCGGGACCTGTTTCCGGCCGAAACTGGCATGGCCGAGACGTGGCGCCTCTCGTCCGGGCCGCTGAAATCCCTACCCAGCTTTGGGTAGTAAACCAGAGGAGACGGCTGACAATCGCACGATGTGGACGCTAACATTGCCATCCGGGCCCAAAAGCCCTGGGCAAGAAGGGGCCACATCGGTAAGGAAACCTTACCACTTGGGCCGGAGGAGGCCCGAGAGACCACACAAAACCGGCCCAACGCGGCCAGAACAGTTCACGTAAGGGAGGAACTATTTCCATGAAAATCAAAGCAATTGCGCTCGCCACGACGGCGGCGATCTTCTCCACCGGCGCCCAAGCGCAAGAAGTGATCGAGATGACTTCGTCCTTCGGGAAGAACTTGCCCATCCTCGGCACCGCCGCCATCGACTTCGTCGAAAAGATCAACGGCATCTCCGAAGGGGTGGAGTTTGAGCATTTCGACCCGGGCGAGTTGGTCCCCACACTCGAAGCGCTCGACGCGGTCTCCAACGGCTCCGTGGACGCGTCCTATGCGACGTCCGGCTACTGGCAGGGCAAAATCACCGCCGCGTCCCTGTTCGCCGCCGTGCCATTCGGCCCCGAAGCGGGCGAATTCCTGGGCTGGATGCTCTATGATGACGGCGCGGAACTGTTCCAGCGCATGTATGACGAGAACGGCTATAACGTGAAGGTTCTGCCCTGCGGGATCATCGCACCCGAGACGTCGGGCTGGTTCAAGAACGAGATCAACTCCATCGCGGACCTCGAAGGTTTGAACATGCGTTTCTTCGGCCTGGGCGCCGAAGTGATGCAGCGCCTGGGCGTGTCCACGTCCCTGCTGGCGGCGGGCGATATCTTCCCCGCGCTGGAGCGTGGCGCCATCGACGCGACCGAATTCTCCATGCCCCGCATCGACGCGCGCTTGGGCTTCCACAACATCGCCAAGTACAACTACTTCCCCGGCTGGCACCAGCCCGCCACCATGTTCGAGTTGCTGGTCAACAAGGACCGTTGGGACGACTTGGACGAGCGGAGCCAGAAGCAGATCGAAGTCGCCTGCCTGGCCAACATCACCACCAACTTCGCCGAGGGTGAGGCCACGAACTTCGCCGCCATGGTCGAGAACACCGAAAGCAACGGTGTGACGATCAAGCAGTGGGACCCGGAGATTCTGGCCACATTTGAAAGCACCTGGAACGAAGTCGCCGCCGAGCTGGCCGAAGAAGATGCGTACTTTGCCGAAGTCTGGGCTGACCTTCAGGAGTATCGCGCAGGCTATAAGGCCTGGGGCAACTCGATCTATTTGCCCCGTCCGCGGAACTAAGCGGGCCTTTGGTGGCGGGGCGTGATCCAGGTCAACGCCCCGCCCAACCAAATTCCACAAAGCGCGTGACAGCCCCGGAGGAGCGGGGCGTCACACACACACGCATCCGGCGACACGCATCGTCAGAGCACGCGGCGGACCCGTCCGCCCGCCTAAGCCGCGAGGGGGGATACCGTGAGCCAGATCAGCCAATCCGAACTGTCCGAAGAGGTTGAGGGACAGGGGGATGACGCCATTGTCGCCATTTCGGACCCGGGTGAAGTGAACCGCGCCGAACACCGCCGGGGCGACCGGGCCATTGTCCATATCTCCAACGTGTTCGCCTGGCTGTTTCCGGTGCTGATGATCGCCATCTGCGCCCAAGTCGTGCTGCGCGGGGCAGGGCACAACCAGGCTTGGCTCGACGATCTGCAATGGTGGGTCTACGGCGCTGCTGTGATGATCGGCGTGGGCTATGCCGTCACCACCAACAGCCATGTGCGGGTGGACATCCTTTACGACAATTTCCCCGCAAACAAACAGCGTAAGATCGACGTGTTCGGCCTGGCCTGGCTGTTTCTGCCGTTTATCATTCTGTGCTGGGACACGACGGTGTCCTACGCCATCTCCTCGGTGGTGGCCGACGAAGGCTCCGACAGCCCGAACGGGTTGCACAACCTTTGGATCCTCAAGGTCTTCATGAACGTCTCATTCCTCTTTATCGGCGCCGCCACCTGGTTCGCCTATGTGCGCTGCCTGTCCAAATTGGTTACCCCGCTTTGGTGGCGCAAACTGCTCTGGGCGTTCCCGTCCGCGGCCTTCGTCATGAACCTTTTTGTCTTCTACGTCGCCGCCGGAATTATCCTTCTGACCACCGAAGCTGACACCATGCGCCTGGCCACCCGCCACTGGTTCTTTGACGAATTCGCAATCGGCCCCGAAGACATGAAATACACGGTCGCCCTGGCGCTGGTCCTGACCGTCGCGTTGATCGGGGTGGCCTACGTGATGCGCGACCGGTCCGAGGAGGCCTGATCCATGTTCCTCCTCGAAGCGATCGCGCCCATCATGACCCTGAACGAACTGGTCGTCTTGGTCATGTTCTTGTCCTTCATCTACATGCTGTTTCGCGGCATCCCGGTGGCCTTTGCCCTGGTGGGCGTGTCGCTGATCTTTGCCCTGTTTGCCGAAATCTTCCTGGACCCGTTCCGCAGCAATTTCCGCGACATTATCGAGTTTGACCGGACCGGCATCGACTACCAGCGCCTCAGCGTCCTGTCGGGCCGCCTGTTCGGCAACATCGTCAAAAACCCCGTCCTCGTGGCGCTGCCGATGTTCATCTACATGGGCTTGATGCTGGATCAGTCCGGCGTGGCGCAGCGGATGATGCACGCCATGCAGAAACTGTTCGGTGGGCTGAAGGGCGGGCTGTCCCTGACGGTCATGCTCATCGGGATCATCCTCGCCGCGTCCACCGGCGTCATCGGCGCGTCGGTCACGCTGCTGGGCGTCATGGCCCTGCCGGCCATGATGAAACAGAACTACTCCAAGCCCATTGCCACGGGCACCATCGCCAGCGCGGGCACCCTGGGCATTCTGATCCCGCCGTCGATCATGCTGGTCATCATGTCGGATCAGCTGGCCATCTCCTTGGGTGATCTGTTCATGGGCGCGCTGTTCCCCGGCCTGATCCTGGGCGCGCTCTATATCGCGTTCATCGTGGTGTTCGGCCTCCTCTCCCCAAGCTCCATGCCGCCGCCCGCCAAAACCGACGAGGTGGGCTGGCCCGTCGTGAAAGAAGTGCTGCTGGCCGTCGTGCCGCCCATGTTCCTGATCCTTCTGGTCCTGGGCTCCATCTTTGCGGGCATCGCCACCCCGACCGAGGCGTCTGGCCTCGGGGCCTTCGGGGCCACGGTCCTGGCCGCGCTCAATCGCAAGCTCAACTGGAAGGTCATCAGGGAGGTGGGGCGCTCCACCCTCAACACCTCCGGCTATATCGTGGGCATCTTTCTGGCGGCGAACTTCTTCGCCTTGGTCCTGCGGCGCTATGGCGGGGATGAGATCGTGCAAAGCCACGTGCTTGGCATCTTCGAGAACCCATACATGATCGTCCTGTTTATCCTGTTCATCGTGTTCCTGCTGGGCTTCCTGCTGGACTGGATCGAGATCACGATCATCATCATGCCCCTCATGCTGCCCATCATCCAAGGGCTGACCCTGGCCGTGCCCGGCTTCGATCAGGTGCAGGACCCGTCAGTGGTGTGGTTCGCCATCTTGGTGGCAGTGACGCTTCAGACCAGTTTCTTAACGCCACCCGTGGGCTTCGCGCTGTTCTATCTCAAGGGTGTCTGCCCGCCCGGCGTGACCCTGGGCCACATCTACCAAGGCGTGATCCCCTTCGTCCTGCTGCAGCTGACGGGCTTGGCCATCGTGTTCTGGTTCCCGGCCCTGACCACATGGTTGCCGTCGGTCGCCTACGGGAACTGACGGCGGAAAAACGCTGCCCCTGCGTCAAACCTTCCAGCATTGGAGGGTTGCGACTCGGTGCCACAATTGGCACCGGGACGCAGGAGTGATCTATTCCGACAAAACGCATCAGAAATACGGAGCAGTCCCATGCGCAATGCCCTCGCCTTGGCGTCCTTTGCGGCGTTTTCCATTGCGGCCGTCACCTCCCCACTTTGGGCGGAGATGGAGGGCAAGGCGATACTGGGCGACCTTCATATCGAAGGGCCCATGCTGCGCGCCACACCGCCCAATGCCCCCGTGGCGGGCGGCTTCGTGACGGTCGAGAACACGGGCACCGCTGACGATATCTTGATCGCCGCCACCATTGCCGATGATGTGGCTGCCATGGTCGAATTGCACGAGATGGAATTGACCGATGGCATCATGTCCATGAAAGAAGTCGACGGCGGCATCGCGATCCCGGCAGGCGAAACAGTGTCCCTCGTCCCCGGTGGCCTGCACCTGATGCTGATGGGCTTGAAGGAACCGCTGGTGAAGGGACAGGACCATGAGGTCACCCTGACGTTTGAAACCGCGGGCGAGGTCACCATGACCTTCCCCGTCCTGGACCTCGCTGAAATTCGCGCTGTTGTCGGGGAACGGTCCGGCGGACACGGCGACGGGCACGGCAACCACGGGAATTGAACCAATGTCACCACGTCTGATCACAGTTTTTGGGGCCATTGCCATCGCGGTCCTCGCCCTCGGCGGTGGCTTTGCCGCGCGCGCCTTGATCGACAGTCGCACGCCGACGGCCGTCGGCACCGCCTTGGGAGAGCCGTTTGAGTTGATCACCCATGCCGGCGACCCCATCACCGAGGCGGCGTTCCAAGGACGCCCCAGCCTATTGTTCTTCGGCTTCACCCACTGCCCAGAAATCTGCCCAACCACGGTCTATGACATGGAAACCTGGCTGACCGACCTGAACGTCCCGCAAGACGCCATCGGGGCCTATTTCGTGACGGTCGATCCCGAACGCGATACGGCGCCATACTTGGCCGATTATCTGACCCCTCAATCCGACCGCATCGTCGGCATCACCGGCGAGCCGGAGAAGGTCTGGGACATGGCCAAATCCTGGCGGGTCTATTGGCAGAAGCGGCCCTTGGGCGAAGGGGATTACACCGTGGACCACTATGCCTCGATCTTCGTGTTGAACACCGAAGGCGCCGTGGTGGACGTGATCCCGTTCAACACCCCTGCCGAAGAAGCGAAAGCCAAGATACAGCAAGTTTTGTGATCCTAATCTTGCCGTAACACACGGGTTCCAAAGAATAAAACGCGTCTTTCCCCGCGGGGAAAGACCGCACCAGACGTTGCGCAGGGCCGGTGATCGCTACGTCCAAGTCCCCGTCCGGGAGGATAGGTCTTCCAGCGCCATGACCAGCTTGTTCAAGTCCGCGGCGTAAAACCCCGCCGCGTTGAGGCAGTTTGTTTCCAGCATCCGCAGGCCGTCCGTGGTTCGGCACACGTCCATCACATAGGCCGGGGCGTAGCGCGGGTTGGCCGCGACCAAGTCCCGGGCGAAGGCCAAGGCATCGTCGTCGATTTCCGGGCGGTACACCACGCGCGGGCCAAACCGGTAAAGCGACCAGGTCACCACCACGTCATCCACCACCCACAAACGCCATTCCGCGTTGATGTGTGCCGGCGGGCACAGCATCAGCTCGGATTGGTGGTTCAGCGATCCCCTAGGCAGATCGTCTTCGGGCAGGGCAAGAACCTTCTGCGCGATTTCCACGATCTCTCGCCCGGACTTTACGCCGCCCGCGATTTCCTTGCTGTCATCGGTCGGGCGCAGAAACCAGGGGCGGTCATCGGCGGGCACCTGCTTTGGGATGGCGGCCAAGGGCAGGACCCGGGCGTTGGGGCCATTGAGCATATGCGCCTGCCACGGCCCTTCGTGCAAGAAAGGGCGGATGCGGAACACACCGGGTCGCAGGCCGTGGGCCTTTGCATAGCGCCACAAGGTGTATGACCCGAACAGGATGACCTCTTCGCCCGCCGCCATGACCGGATCGGGCTGGAGCGTGCCCACGAACGGGACCACCTTGTGCCAGGAATGGGTCAGCCCCAGACGGGCCAGAACGTCGCCCAGCTTTCGCGTGTCTTCGAAGTCTTGCAAAATCCACCGCATGGCGCGCCCCCTTCGGAACAAGCCTCTAGCCTGCTTGCAACTTCTGGGGTAGTCTTTCTCTCACAGACCCGGACAACCGGGCAGGGCAGTTGACATGGCGCAGGCAATCGCATGACCGAAATCGCACATGGTGCGGTCGTCGTCCTTCCGGGCGAGGCCATCCTTTCCCGTTGGTGGCGGACTTTGGACAAGGTGGTGCTGGGCGCCGTTGTCCTGCTGTTCGCCTTTGGCTTGCTGCTGGGCCTGGCCGCGTCTGTTCCGTTGGCGGAACGCAACGGCCTTCCCCCGTTCTACTATGTCTACCGCCAAGTGGTGTTTGGCGGCATGGCCTTTGTCGTGATGCTGATCGTGTCCATGATGTCGCCCAACCTGGTGCGACGTCTGGGGGTTCTGGGGTTCTTCGGCGCGCTTGCGGCCCTGATGCTCTTGCCGGTGCTGGGCACCGATTTCGGGAAGGGCGCCACGCGCTGGTACTCGTTGGGGTTCGCGTCGGTGCAGCCTTCCGAATTCCTGAAACCCGTTTTCGTTATCATGACTGCTTGGCTGATGTCTGCCGCCGCTGAACCGAATGGCCCGCCGGGCAAAGCGATCTCTTTCGGGATCCTGGGTTTGGTCATCGGGTTTCTGGCCATGCAGCCGGATTTCGGCCAAGCCATGCTGACGATCGTCGCCTGGTCGTCGATCTATTTCGTCGCGGGCGCGCCCATCGCGCTTCTGACTGGGGTGGTGGGCGTGGTCGCGGCCATCGGCTTTGTCGCCTACAACAACTCCGAGCATTTCGCCCGGCGTATCGACGGCTTCCTCAACCCCGAAGTCGATCCGCGCACGCAGATGGGCTATGCCATCGACGCCATTCGCGAAGGTGGGTTGTTCGGCACCGGCGTCAATGAAGGCCGCGTGAAATGGACCTTGCCGGATGCCCACACCGATTTCATCATCGCGGTCGCCGCCGAGGAATACGGCATGGTCATGGTCTTCGCCATCATCGCGTTGTTCGCCACCATCACCGCGCGCTGTCTGCTGCGCCTGTGCATCGAGCGGGATTTGTTCACCCGGCTGGCGGGCACCGGTCTGACTGTGCTTCTGGCGTCACAGGCGTTCATCAATCTGGGCGTGGCCGTCCGCCTGCTTCCGGCAAAAGGCATGACGCTTCCGTTCGTTAGCTACGGGGGGTCGTCGCTGATCGCCATGGGGGCCTTGATGGGTATGCTTCTGTGTTTTACCCGAACCCGTCCCCAAACTGAGATTGGCGACCACCTTCTATCGAATGGGTTTAGATGAGCGGACCTCTCATCGTGATCGCCGCCGGGGGCACCGGGGGCCATATGTTCCCCGCCCAATCCCTGGCGGAGGAGATGTTGGCCCGTGGCTGGACGGTCAAGCTGTCCACCGATCAGCGCGGCGCGCGCTATGCCGCGGCCTTCCCGGAGGATGTGGAAATCGAGGTCGTCCCCTCGGCCACCTTCGCCCGCGGCGGGCCGGTCGAGAAGCTGCGCGTGCTGCCCCGTTTGGCGGCGGGCACCTGGGCCGCGCTGCGGTCGTTTCGGCGGGACCGCCCTGCCGTGGTGGTGGGCTTTGGGGGCTACCCGTCGATCCCCGCATTGGCGGCGGCCACGATCCAGAAAGTGCCCTCGGTCCTGCATGAACAGAACGGCGTTCTGGGCCGGGTGAACCAATTGTTCGCCAAGCGTGTGGACGCCGTGGCCTGCGGCACCTGGCCCACGGCCTTGCCACCCGACGTTGCGGGCAATCATGTGGGCAACCCGGTGCGTGCCGCCATCCTGGCCCGTGTCGAAAGCCCTTACATCGCCCCGGGCGACCACCCCATGAGCGTGCTGGTCACCGGCGGGTCCCAAGGGGCGCGGGTCCTGTCGGATATGGTGCCGCCTGCCATGGCGAAGCTGCCCCAGGGGGTGCGCGCCAATATCCGCGTGGCCCATCAGGCGCGCCCCGAAGATGTGGACCGCGTGACCGACGCCTATGGCCAGGCGGGCATCGCCGCCGAAGTGCTGACCTTCTTCGACGACATGCCAACCCGCATTGCCGATGCCCAGCTTGTCATCGCCCGTTCGGGCGCGTCCACTGTGGCGGACCTGAGCGTCATCGGGCGCCCGTCCATCCTGGTGCCGCTGGCATCGGCCATTCGCGACGAGCAGACGGCCAATGCCCGCGGGCTGGTCGAGGCCAATGCGGCGATCCTGCTGCCTGAAAGTAAACTGACCCCCGAAAGCCTGGCCGAGCAGGCCGAATTGATCCTGACCAACCCCGATGGCGCGTCCCGCATGGCCCGCGCGGCCTATTCGGTCGCGGTGCCCGATGCCGCACAGCGCCTGGCGGATTTGGTCCAACAAACCAGCGGATTAGACAGATGAACGCCACCAAACTTCCCCAGCAGATGGGCCCCATCCACTTCGTCGGCATTGGCGGCATCGGCATGTCAGGCATTGCCGAGGTGCTGATGTCCCATGGGTATAACGTGCAAGGCTCCGACCTGAAGGCGTCCAAGATCACCGAGCGGTTGGCGTCCCTGGGGGCGAAGATCTTCCTTGGTCAGAAGGCCGAAAACCTGGAAGGGGCGGAGGTCGTGGTGATCTCCTCGGCGATCAAGACCGGCAACCCGGAATTGGATGCCGCGCGCCTTTGGGGCCTGCCGGTTGTGCGCCGGGCGGAGATGCTGGCCGAACTGATGCGGTTGCGGTCCAACATCGCGGTGGCGGGCACCCACGGGAAGACGACGACCACGACCATGGTGGCCGCGCTGCTGGATCAGGGCGGGGTGGACCCGACGGTCATCAATGGCGGGATCATCCACCAATACGGCTCCAACGCGCGGACGGGGCAGGGCGAATGGATGGTGGTGGAGGCCGACGAAAGCGACGGCACCTTCAACCGCTTGCCCGCCACCATCGCCATCGTCACCAATATAGACCCCGAGCATATGGAGCATTGGGGCACCATCGAAAACCTGCGCCAGGGCTTCACCGATTTCGTGTCCAACATCCCGTTCTATGGGCTGGCCGTGTGCTGCACCGACCACCCCGAAGTGCGCGCTTTGGTGGGCCGGGTGACCGACCGCCGCGTCGTGACGTTTGGGTTCAATGCCCAGGCGGACGTGCGGGCCGTGAACCTGACCTACAAGGCGGGGGTGGCCCATTTCGACATCCAGCTTCAGGTCGAAGATGCCGTGATCGAAGGCTGCACCCTGCCCATGCCGGGCGACCACAATGTGTCCAACGCATTGTCCGCCGTGGCCGTGGCCCGCGAATTGGGTGTGCCCAAGGACGTCATCCGCGAGGGGCTTGCCAATTTCGGCGGCGTGGGGCGGCGGTTCACGAAGGTGGGCGAATGGCATGGCGTGCCGATCATCGACGATTATGGGCACCACCCGGTGGAGATCGCCGCGGTGCTGAAGGCCGCACGCCAAAGCATCGGGGACGAGGGCCGCGTCATCGCCATCCACCAGCCGCACCGTTACTCCCGCCTGCAATCGCTGTTTGAGGAGTTCTGCGGCTGCTTCACCGAGGCGGATGTGGTGGGCATCGCCGATGTCTTCGCCGCCGGGGAGGCGCCCATCGAGGGCGCGTCCCGCGACGATCTGGTGGCGGGTCTCATCCGCACGGGCCACCGCCACGCGCGCGCCGTCACCGACGAGGCCGATCTGATCCGGCTGGTGAAGGAACAGGCCCGCCCCGGCGACATCGTGGTTTGCCTGGGCGCGGGCACGATCTCCGCCTGGGCCAACAACCTGCCCGAGGCGCTCAACGGTCGCGCGGCGTGATGGAAGCGTATTCCCGAATACTCTTCCCCGCCAAATCCTTCGGGAAGGATTTGCGCCCGTGGCCCTGATCGCGCTTTGCGTGTGGGTCGTGGTCGCCTGGGTGCTGATGGTGATCCTGACCGCCAAGCAAAGCTGGCCCGCCGCCTATTGTCTGATGGCGGTGGGGGCGCCGATCCTGGTTTGGCTGTGGCTGTCGATGTCTGCTTTGTGGGCGGGGCTGGGCCTGGCCGTCATGGGCCTGGTCCTGCGCTGGCCGGTGATCTATTTCGGCCGGTGGCTGCGCCGCGTGGCGCAGCGCTAGGGCTTGTCCGCGAGGTTTTTGTGACGCAGCGTGGCAGGCATGGATGTGCCTGAGAAGATTGATGGTGGAAATGCGCTGGAGGCGTGGCTGGAGAGCCTGCCGGATGACGTGGGCGAAGAACGCGCGCGTCAGATCGCGGTGACCCTGGCGTTTCGCAGTGCGGCGCGGGTGTTTCCTTTGGCTGTTGATGGGATGCCTATTGAGACCGACCCTGACGCAGAACGTGATTTGACGTCTTTGACAGTTTTCCGGTGTCTGACAATAGGCGCGTTTGCGGCTTTTGTGCCAAATGGGCCAATTGATCGCTCCCCCGCCTCCGCCTCCCCCGCCTCCGCCTCCGCCGCCTCCGCCTCCGCCTCCTACGCCGCCGCCGCCTCCGCCGCCCACGCCTCCTACGCCGCCTCCTTCCCCTCCGACGTCGCCGCCGCCTCCGCCGCCTCCGCCGCCGCCGCCGCCACCGCCGCCGCCGCCGCCGACGCCGCTGTTTGGGATGCAGTTCAAAAGGATATCGAGGCCCTGGCTGCAGGTCGTGACTTGGCCGACGGGCCCCTTTGGCCTGGGGACAATCCGTTGGCGGGTGTCTGGGAGAGGGCGAGAGCCAAACTCTCTGCCGCGCCCGATGACTGGTCCCCGGTCATTGGGTGGTATGATCATCTGCTGGAGCCCAAAGGCCGGGCCCTGCCACCGGAGATGCTGCGCGAGATCGTGGAGATTGAGACGGATGTCTGGGAGAAGGGCCCGCCCAAGGCGTTGCGGAAGATCGCGGATATTTGGGGGCAGTATGGACCCGGAGCCGCCTCCGTCGACCGAGATTTGAGCCGTCAAGCCCGGCCCGCCCAAAGCTTGATCCAAGAGGTCAAAGCGCAGGTGGGCAAAAATAAAGAGGCGTTGCCTCCGACGATAGCGGGCCTGCAACAACACCTTCTGCAGCAGATTGAAACGTTGCAGCAGAGCAATCAGTTGAATGCAGACCACCCCGATCTGTGTCGGTCCCTTATCGCATCCCATGTCTACCTCTATGAGGCGCTGGATCGGATAGACGCGCTTATCCCGCAGGAGGGTGCCCCGGCAGACAAAGACACAGAAGAAATCATTGGCCTCGGTCGCCTCTATTGGGAGAAACTTTCCGCTTTGCCGCGCGACAGGGCGGATGATGTCATCCAGAAGGTTTGGGACACTGGCGGCTGTGTGGTGGATATTGGCCTGGTGTTCGGGTCGACCCAGCTTCTGATGCAAATGGGGTTGCCCATGAACCACAGTATTGCCCTCTCTACCTTTGCTTTCGGGCGCAAGAAGGCCAGGCAAATCATCAAATCAGCAAAGGACGCGTGGGTACCGGGCGGCCCGTAGCCCCTTGCCCAACCCTCGGCAAAGCCCTAACCCAACCGCCATGACCTACCCTGAGACCCGTGGCACGCTGACCCTGAACCGACCGCTTGCGGACCTGACCTGGTTGCGGGTGGGGGGGGCGGCGGATGCTCTGTTTCAGCCGGCGGATTTGGACGATCTTTGCGCATTTTTGCGCGACCTGGACCCGCGCGTGCCCGTGTTTCCCATGGGGGTGGGATCGAACCTTATTGTGCGGGATGGGGGGCTTCGGGCTGTGGTCCTGCGGCTGGGGCGGGGGTTTAACGCCATCGAGATCGACGGTGACTTGGTGCATGCGGGCGCCGCCGCGCTGGACGCCCATGTGGCGCGCAAGGCGGCGCAGGCGGGGCGGGACTTGACGTTTCTGCGTACGATCCCCGGCGCCATCGGCGGGGCGGTGCGGATGAACGCGGGTTGCTACGGGTCCTATGTGGCGGATTACCTGGTGGAGGTGCAGGCGGTGACGCGGGCGGGGGCCTTGGTCACGATCCCTGCGGCGGAGTTGAACTTGGCCTACCGCCAGTCCGACCTGGCCGAGGGGACGGTCCTGACCCGGGCCACGTTTCGCACGGATGCGGCGGCACCCGGCGCCCTGGAAGAGCGCATGGCCGCCCAAGTGGCCAAACGCGATGAGACGCAGCCCACGAAGGATCGCAGCGCCGGGAGTACGTTTCGCAACCCGTCCGGTTTCTCCTCCACCGGGGGGGCAGATGACAGCCACGCGTTGAAAGCCTGGAAGGTGATCGACGACGCGGGCATGCGGGGTGCGACCTTGGGCGGGGCGATCATGTCGCCCAAACACCCGAACTTTCTGGTCAATCAGGGGGGCGCCTCGGCTGCGGATCTGGAAAACCTTGGGGAAGAGGTGCGCAGAAAGGTTTACGAAACCAGCGGAATATCGCTAGAGTGGGAAATCAAGCGGGTGGGCGTGCCAGGATAGGGGCGACCCCGCAGATAGACCCCGGAAATGCCCAATAGAGGCAAGGGGATAACAATAAGCCGCGGGAGAACCTGCGGCGCGAGGCATAGAGGCGTTGGAGATGTCGGGCAGGGCATTCCATCATATTGTCGTCCTTATGGGCGGCCCGTCATCGGAACGTGAGGTGTCACTTTCGACGGGACAGGGCTGTGCCGCGGCGCTGCGCGGCGAAGGGTATCAGGTCACGGAACTGGACGCAGGCGCGGATCTGGCCGGGCGGTTGCAGGCGTTGAACCCGGACGCGGTGTTCAACGCGCTCCATGGGCGGTGGGGGGAGGACGGCTGTATCCAGGGGGTTCTGGAGTGGCTGCGTGTGCCCTACACCCATTCCGGGGTCCTGGCCTCGGCCGTGGCTATGGACAAGGAGCGGACAAAGGATGTGTACCGCATGGCGGGCCTGCCGGTGGCCGAGAGCACGCTTGTCCCCAAGGGCGATGTTGCAGCCGGGCATGTGATGGCGCCACCCTATGTGGTGAAGCCGGTCAATGAAGGCTCTAGCGTTGGGATCTATATCGTGCCGGAGGGGGCCAACGCGCCGCCTGTCTTGCCGGAGACGATGCCGGATCAGGTCATGGTCGAGGCGTTTGTTCGGGGCCGGGAGCTGACCTGCACGGTGTTGGGCGACGTGCCCATGGCGGTGACCGAGATCGTGACCGATGGGTGGTATGATTACGAGGCAAAATACGAGGAGGGCGGGTCGGCCCATGTGATCCCCGCAGAAATCCCGGAGGCTATCACAGCGGCCTGCCAGGACTATGCGTTGCGGGCCCATCGGGCGCTGGGGTGCCGCAGTCTGAGCCGGACGGATTTCCGCTGGAACGACGAAGCGGGGTTGGCCGGGCTGATCCTGCTAGAGACGAACACCCAACCCGGCATGACGCCCACGTCGCTTACGCCGGAACAGGCCGAGCATGCGGGGCTGACCTTCGGCCAGCTTTGCGCGCAATTGGTGGAGGATGCGTCATGCAACCGGTAAAGCCCGCGCGCCCGCCTGCCGATCCGGCGCCGACCATTTGGCAGTATCGGTTGGAGCGGCTGTGGCTGACGCCGCTGTTTCGGGCGCTGGTGCGCACGGGCATTCCCAGCTTTGGCTTCGTGTTCCTGTTCACGTGGTACATCAACGACCCCGCCCGGATCGCGGCCATCGTGGATCGCTGGGACAGCACGGTGCGGTCGGTGCAGGATCAGCCGCAATTCATGGTCAAGCTGATGCGCATCGAAGGCGCGTCGGCGCAGTTGCAAGAAGACATCCAAGAGGCGCTGCCCATCGATCTGCCGCTGTCGCAGTTCGTGCTGGATATCGATGCGCTGCGGGCGACCCTGGAGGAATTGGATCCTGTCGAGAGCGCCGAAGTGCGCATCCGGTCCGGGGGCGTGCTGCTTTTGCGGATCACGGAGCGAACGCCGGCGGTGGCCTGGGTCAGCGATGGCGGGGTCACGGTGTTGGACGCCACGGGGCACCATGTGGCGCAGTTGGAGGATCTGTCCTCGGCGGGGTCACTGCCGCTGATTGCGGGCAAGGATGCGGACGCGGCGGTGGCCGAGGCGCTGGCGCTGGTCGCGGCCTCGGCCCCGGTGGCGGACCGGTTGGTGGGTTTGACCCGCGTGGGCGGGCGCCGCTGGGACGTGAACCTGACGCGCGGCCAAATCATCATGCTTCCCGAGGATGGCCCGGCGGCTGCCTTGGACCGGGCACTGGCCCTGCATTCCGCCAAGGATGTCCTGTCGCGGGATGTCAAAGCCCTTGATCTACGACTGGCCGACCGGCCGACCTTGCGTCTGTCCGATGCCGCGCGCGATGAATTGCGCCGCATCCAGGACCTTGAACGCCTCAGCTACACGGAGGACCAATGAGCCGCTTGTTCCAGGCCCAAAGGGCCATGCGCCGCAAACGCCAAGCCGCGCTGCAGCGCGGGGTGATCGCGATCTTGGATGTGGGGTCCCATAAGACGGCCTGCCTGGTTCTGCGCTTTGAAGAGAACACGCCCCAGGGCGAGGGCGTGGGCCACATGGCGGGCCAGTCCAATTTCCGCGTGATCGGGGCCACGACGACCCGGTCGCGGGGCGTGCGTATGGGCGAAGTGGACGTGATGCCCGAGACGGAGCGTGCCATTCGCACCGCCGTTCAGGGTGCCCAGAAAATGGCGAATGTTCGGGTGGACCATGTGATCGTCTGCTTTTCCGGCGGGCGCCCCGGATCCTATGGGTTGTCGGGCGAAGTGATGTTGGAGAATGGGCCCTGCACCGTGCACGATGTGGGGCGGGTCCTGGCCTCGGTGGAGACGCCGGATGTGGGCGCGAACCGCGAAGTTCTGCACGCGCAGCCGGTGAATTTCGGCTTGGACCATCGCACCACGCTGCGCGACCCGCGCGGCCAGACCGGAGAGATGCTGCGCGCCGATATGCATCTGTTGTCGGTGGACGCCCATGCCATCGAGAACTTGCTAACCTGTATCCATCGCTGCGACCTGGAATTGGCCGGTTTGGCATCCGCGCCTTATGCGGCGGCGACCTCTGCCTTGGTCGAGGACGAGAAGGAGTTGGGCGCGGCCTGTATCGACATGGGAGGGGGCACCACGGGGGTGTCGATCTTCATGCGCAAACATATGGTCTATGCCGACACGGTGCGGTTGGGCGGCGACCATGTGACGTCTGACATCAGCCAGGGCCTGCGCATTCCGACGTCCATGGCCGAGATGATCAAATGCCGTTACGGCGGGGTCGTGGCCACGGGCATGGACGATCGGGAGATTATCGCGCTGGAGGCGGATACGGGCGACTGGCACCATGATCGCCGCACGGTCACGCGGACGGAATTGATCGGCATCATCCGCCCCCGGATCGAGGAGATCTTGGAGGAGTCGCGGGCGCGTTTGGATGCCGCCGGGTTCAACGACTTGCCGTCCCAGCGGATCGTGCTGACGGGCGGCGCGTCGCAGATACCGGGCCTGGATGGTTTGGCCGCGCGTATTTTGGGCAACCAAGTGCGGCTTGGGCGGCCCCTGCGCGTGCAGGGCCTGCCTGAGGCGGCGAAAGGCCCGGCGTTCGCTGCCTGTGTTGGCCTGTGCATGCAAGGCGCAGAGCCCCAGGACGAGTTCTGGGATTTCGACGCAATGCCGCCGCAGACCTCGGCGCGAAGTCTGCGGCGCGCGATGCGCTGGTTCCGCGACAATTGGTGACCAGCCCGTGGGAGGAGAGACGCCGATCTGATGCCGCGGTGGAGCCAGCGTATGGCGCAGCGGTCTATTCGGCCCGGATGTCGAGGCCGGTTGTGCGGCCAGGGTCCGGCTCGGTCGCGCGGTCTTCGCGGACCTCTTGCGGGGCTTCCGACCGGCTTGGCTGATCCCGGTCCTGGCTGTCCGAGCAGAACCGCTGATATGCGATGATTTGATGGCGGGACAGGCCGTCGCGCTTGAGGACATGGTCACAATGCTGCGGCAAGCGCGGCCCTGCGGCGGCCAGGGATGTCATTGCCAGAACGGCGGTAAAGGTCAGGCCCATTAGCTTGGTCATATCTTCACTCCAATCGTGTAACGGCCCCGGGGGCCAAATTTGCGCGAAACCGCGCGTCTTTGCTTAAAATGCTCGAAGATCATGGCACCGGCGAAAGGCTGCCGAAACTGCGCGAACCCATACCTTTGCCGCGGATTTCCACGCCAGGGGCAGGGGGGCGGGGGCCGCACGCCACAAGATTTTGACGGAAATGGGACCGATTGTGGCTTTTTTTGGGTGACGCGACGAATCTGGATTGCTATCGTCTGCGGCAAGAACGCGGGAACCGCGAACCAAAGGTCTGAGGCAGGGCCGACAACACAGGTGGAACGAGCAATGACATTGAATCTTACAATGCCCGGCGGGGGGACCGCCGACAATGACCTGCGTCCGCGCATCACCGTCTTTGGTGTGGGCGGTGCAGGGGGCAATGCCGTCAACAACATGATCCAGAAGGACCTGGAAGGGGTGGAGTTCGTGGTGGCGAACACCGACGCCCAGGCCTTGGCCCAGAACCAATCGCAGCAGCGCATTCAGTTGGGTGTGCGCGTGACCGAGGGCTTGGGCG
The DNA here is from genome assembly GCA_039817645.1 of Pseudomonadota bacterium. Taxonomy (GTDB): domain Bacteria; phylum Pseudomonadota; class Alphaproteobacteria; order Rhodobacterales; family Rhodobacteraceae; genus Jannaschia. The sequence goes on from JBCBVM010000011.1 coordinate 75,299, forward strand.
CCGGGGCGCGGCCCCAGGTTGGTGCGTCCGCCGCCGAGGAAACGATCGAGGAGATCGTGGATCGTCTGGCGGGTGCGCATATGTGCTTCATCACCGCAGGCATGGGCGGCGGCACCGGCACGGGTGCGGCGCCGATCATCGCGCAGGCCGCCCGGGAGTTGGGCATCCTCACGGTGGGTGTCGTGACAAAGCCGTTCCAGTTCGAAGGCTCCAAACGGATGCGCCAGGCCGAGGATGGGGTGGATGCCCTGCAGAAGGTCGTGGACACGCTGATCATCATCCCGAACCAGAACCTGTTCCGGCTGGCCAACGAGAAGACCACCTTCACCGAGGCGTTTTCCATGGCCGATGACGTCCTGTACCAGGGCGTGAAGGGCGTCACCGACCTGATGGTGCGGCCCGGCATGATCAACCTAGACTTTGCCGATGTGCGGTCCGTCATGGACGAAATGGGCAAAGCAATGATGGGCACCGGCGAAGGCCAGGGCGAAGAGCGCGCGGTGGAAGCCGCCGAGCGGGCCATTGCGAACCCGCTGCTGGATGAGCTGTCCCTGAAAGGTGCAAAGGGCGTTTTGATCAACATCACGGGCGGGTATGACCTGACCCTGTTTGAGATGGACGAAGCGGCCAACCGGATCCGCCAGGAGGTGGATGAGGACGCGAATATCATCGTGGGCTCGACCTTGGATCCGACCATGGAAGGGTTCATGCGGGTGTCCGTCGTGGCCACCGGGATCGATGCCGCCGCAAGCCAGGACATGCCCGTGCCGCGCCGTCGCCTGTCGGAGGCCATGGCCCCCGTGGAGACGCAGGCGGCTGCCGCCGCCGCCGTGGCGCCCGTCGCCGCGGAAGTCGTCGCTGCCGCGCCCGAAGTGACGGCCCCCGCCGAGGTGCCGCAGCCGAAGGTTGTGCACACGGAGCCCAGCTTCTTTGATGCCGGGGCCGTGCAAGCCGCCGAAGAACAGACGGCCATGGATGATTTCTTTGGGGCGCGGCAGACGGCGTCTGCGGACGATGACTTGCCGCCGCCCGCCTATCAGCCTGCGCCCACCACCGAGCCGATGCAGGCCGCCGAGCCGCCGCAAGCCAGCTTTACCGCGCCCCGCCCGGGTACGCCCACGCCGGAAGCCATGGAGCGTTTGCGCGCAGCGGTCCTGCGCGGCGAACGGCGCGACGCCGCCCCCACCGACAGCCAGGATGGCGCCGGGGACGAGCAAGCGGGCCGGTTCGGCATCAGCAGCCTGATTAATCGCATGACGGGCAGTGCCGCGGATACCCCGGTGCAGCGTGTGGCCCCCCCGCCGCGCCCCGCAGCCGCCCCACCCATGGCGGAGCAACCCACCGAGGAAGACGAACGGATCGAGATCCCCGCCTTCCTGCGTCGGCAGGCCAACTGATCCACATATGACAGACATGCGGCGGCCCTTGGGCCGCCGTTTTCGTTACACCCACCAGAAAATGCCGCCGCGTCATCATCACGATCTTTGCGCCCACAGGCCAGTTTGTGACCACGCGACCGCAGGCTACCCACTGAAAAGACGAAGGAATTTTACCAAGGCGTATGCATAAGCGGGATTTTGCCGACCGCGTTCTGGGCCTATTTCAGCCCGTAACTTGCATTGAATTGCGTTGAATGACGCACCGCCTTACCTGCAGCATCGGGGGAACAAGCGCGCAAAGCGCATGGTTATAAAAAGAAGAAAGTAGGCGTTCGATGCAGACAACTGTGAAATCCGTTATTCGACTTTCCGGCGTGGGCTTGCATACGGGGCGACCTGCTAAACTTTCGATTCATCCTGCCAGCGCGCACCATGGGATCTGGTTCCGCCGCACCGACCTGGCCGAGGGGCCTGCGATGATCGCGGCGCGCCACGACTCGGTCGAGACGTCCCCCTTGTGCACCATGCTTGTGAACGAGGCGGGCATCGCCGTGTCCACCGTGGAGCATGTGATGGCGGCCCTATCGGGCTGTGGCGTGTTGAACGCCGTGGTGGAAGTGGACGGGCCGGAGGTGCCAATTCTGGACGGGTCCGCTGCGGATTTTGTGCGCGCCATCTTGAAAGTGGGCGGTTGCAAGCTGGACGCGCCCGTCCACGCCATCGAAGTGCTGCGCCAAGTTCAGGTGCAAGACGGGCTGAGTTCGGCCACGCTGACCCCGGGGGAGGAGTTGGAGATCGACTTCGCCATCGACTTCACCGACAGCGCCATCGGTCAGCAGCGCAAGGGCCTGCGCCTGTCGAACGGGACATTCGTGCGAGAGTTGTGCGACAGTCGGACGTTTTGCCGCCAGTCGGACGTGGATGCCATGCACCGGGCGGGCAAGGCCCTGGGCGGCAGCCTGGCCAACGCCGTCGTCGTGGATGGGGACCGTGTGGTGAACCCCGAAGGCTTCCGCCACCGGGACGAAGCTGTGCGCCACAAGATGCTGGACGCTTTGGGCGATTTGGCCCTGGCCGGTGCGCCGATCTTGGGGCGCTATACGGGCATCCGTGCCGGTCACGCCATGACGAACAAGCTGCTGCATAAGCTCTTTGCGGACCCGCTGGCATATCGCATCCGCACGTTGTCGTCGCAGGAATGCCGTCTGTTGCCTGGGGCCGGGCTTGAGAAGGATGTATTCGCGCATCTGTGATTTCGGCAATCGTGCTGGCGCGGCTTCACACCCCGAAGGACCGCGCCTATAGTGCGGCGAACCCCCAGTTGGGGCAGGCGTAGGGGACGCGGACTATGAATGCACAGCCGATCACCAGGATTGGTAAGCCCCTCTTGGGTCTGATGTTTTGTGTCGTGCTGGCCGCCTGCGCGAGCGACGATGAACTGGATCTGGAAAACACGGAGCCGGAGACGATTTTCCAGCGCGCTGAACAGGAATTGGCGCGCGGGGACCCCGATGATGCGGCGGCCCTGTTCGGGGAGGTTGAGCGCCTCTACCCGTTTTCCGACTGGGCCCGACGCAGCCTGATCATGCAGGCCTTCAGCTACCACCAGGACCGGGATTATGAGAATGCGCGGCTGTCGGCGCAGCGGTTCATCGACTTCTACCCGGCGGATGAAGACGCGGCCTATGCGCAGTATCTTCTGGCGCTGAGCTACTATGACCAGATCGACCAAGTGGGCCGGGATCAGGGGCTGACCTTCCAGGCGCTCCAGGCGCTGCGCGTGGTGATTGAGCGGTATCCGGAGAGCGAATTCGCCCGCTCCGCCATTCTGAAATTTGACCTGGCATTTGACCACTTGGCGGCCAAAGAGATGGAAATCGGGCGGTATTACCTGCGCCAGGGGCACTATCCCGCGGCGATCAATCGGTTCCGCGCGGTGGTCGAGGAATTCCAGACCACGACCCACACGCCCGAAGCATTGATGCGCTTGGTGGAGGCGTATCTGTCGCTGGGCCTGACGGATGAGGCGCAGACGGCGGGGGCGATCCTGGGCCATAACTTCCAGGCATCGCCCTTCTACGACGATGCGTTCAACCAGTTGACGGGGCGGGGGCTTGCGCCAGAAGCGCGGGGGTCCGGTTGGTTGCGGGATGTCTATCGCCAGACGATTCTGGGGCGCTGGCTCTGAGGTTGAAAAGGGGGCTGGGGGACCTGGCCTGAACAGTTGTGATGCTGCGTGCGCTTGAGATCAAAGACATGCTGATCATCAACCGGCTGGCGCTTGAGTTCCGGCCGGGCCTAAACGTGCTGACCGGAGAGACCGGAGCGGGGAAGTCTATCTTATTGGATTCTCTGGGATTTGTTCTTGGGTGGCGGGGGCGCGCGGAATTGGTGCGCGCAGGGGCCAAGCAGGGGGAGGTGACGGCAAGCTTTGACTTGCCGCGCGATCACCCGGCCCGGGCGGTTCTGGCGGAGTTCGAGATCGAGGCGGAGGATGACGAGCTTCTGCTGCGACGGGTCAATTCCAAGGATGGGCGCAAGACGGCCTGGGTGAACGGCACGCGGGTGACGGGTGAAGTGCTGCGCGCCCTGTCGGAGACCCTGTTGGAGTTGCACGGCCAGCATGATGACCGGGGCCTTTTGGACGTGCGGGGGCATCGCGCGCTGTTGGATGTTTTCGCAGGCGTGGACCTGGCGCCCATGCGTGCGGCCTGGACGGCAGTGGCCGCGGCCCGCAAGGCGCTAGACGCCGCGCGGGCGCAGGCAAAGGAGGCGCGCGCCGAGGAGGATTTTCTGCGCCATGCGGTGGAGGAGTTTGACAAGCTGCAGCCCGAGGCCACCGAAGACGCCGATTTGGACAGCCGCCGCCGTTTGATGCAAGCGGCAGAACGGATCCGCAGTGATGTGACCCGCGCCTTTGAAGCCATCGGGCCCCAAGGGGCAGAGGGGCAGATGGTGGATGCGACCCGGTGGCTGGAGACCGCGTCGGACGCCGCAGGGGACGCCTTGACCACGGCCATGGATGCGCTGTCGCGGGCCATGACCGAGTTGGGGGAGGCGCAGGCCGGGGTCGAGCGGTGCCTGGATGCGCTGACCTTTAACCCCCATGAGTTGGAAGATGTGGAGGAACGGCTTTTTGCGATCCGTGCCATCGCGCGCAAACACGGGGTTCAGCCGGCGGACCTGCCGGGCTTTGCCGATGATCTGCGCGCGCGTCTGGCCTTGATCGACAATTCCGATGGCGCGTTGGGCGCCTTGGAGGCCGCGTTTGCCGAGGCGGAAAGCCGTTATCGTGCACTGGCCGAGGAGGTGTCGGCGCGGCGCAGGGCAGCGGCGGTGCGCCTGGATGCGGCCATGGCGCAGGAGTTGGCGCCCTTGAAGATGGACCGCGCCGTCTTTGCCACCACCGTGGTGGAAGGCGCGGCGGGCCCTGCGGGTCTGGACCATGTGGCGTTTGAAGTGGCGACCAACCCCGGCGCGCCGCCGGGGCCGTTGGCCAAGATCGCATCCGGCGGGGAATTGAGCCGTTTCCTTTTGGCATTGAAGGTGTGCCTGACGGGGGATGACCGGGCCAAGACGCTGATCTTCGACGAGATTGACCGGGGTGTCGGCGGTGCCACGGCGGACGCAGTGGGCCGCCGTTTGAAAGTATTGGCAACGGGGGGCCAGGTTCTTGTGGTCACCCATTCGCCGCAGGTTGCGGCCTTGGGCGGGCACCATTGGCGTGTGGAAAAGCATGTGAAGGGGGAGGTCACGACCTCCACCGTGCGCCCCGTGGCCGAGGCCGACCGCGTGGATGAAATCGCCCGCATGTTGGCCGGCGACACCATCACCGAAGCCGCGCGGGGTGCGGCCAAAGCCTTGCTTGATGCGGCCTGACTGGAAAAGCCCGGGCGAAACAGGGGACGACACCGGCGGGGAAGGCGGTTACCCTGCTTCTAGCTTTCAGGCCAATCGCCCATATGTTGCGCGCCAGGGAGGACCCCTTAAACGTGACCGATTTAGACGCGATCCTCCGCTCCATCCGGTCGGCGCCCACGCGGGAGGTGCTTTGGGAGCGGTTATTGGACTATGTCCATTCCAAGGGCGTTGTGATGGCAAGTTATCACAGCACTGGGCCGGACGGGAAACTGGCGGCAATTCGAACGGACGGGTTCCCGAAGGAGTGGGTGGACCGTTATCTGTCCGAGCATTTCGTGGAGATCGACCCGATCCCGGATATCGCATCGCGCATGGCGGAGCCGTTTTATTGGCATGACATCGAGGAACTGGCGCGGCACACGCCAGAGGCGGAGTATTACCTGGACGCATTCCGTGCCGCGGGTGTAGGCGACGGGCTGGCCTTCTACGTGTTTGGGCCATCGCTTCAGAACGCTTATGTGGGCTTAGGCTTTGGCGAAGGGCGGCTGTCGCTGTCGCAAGACACGATGTTTGAGATGCAATGCGTCGTGCAAGCGGGGCACCTGCGGTATTGCGCCTTGGCGCCTGAAACGACCAAAGCCGATGCGCTGACCGCGCGGGAATTGGAGGTCTTGCACTGGGTGTCCCGCGGCAAGAGCAATTCTGTGATCGCGGATATCCTCAAGATCTCTCCCCATACGGTCGATGCACATATCCGCAGTATTTATCGGAAGTTGGGCGTTGCGGACCGCACATCGGCGGCGGTGATCGGGGTAGGCGGCGGGATGATCCAACCGCTGTGACGTCCGCCTCCCGCATCTACGTGATGTGTCAAGGGGATCGACGGCTGATATGGCGCGCGAACTGGACTGGCCGCGTGGGATTGGACGGATGACACAGCACGATAATGACCCGGGCGAGGATGGGCGCCCCCCGTCGCCAGGGCTTCAGCAAGCCTATGACAAGCGGGTGGCATACCTGCGCATGGCGGAGCTGTTGGCCGTGGCGTCCGGCGCCGCAGAGGATGTGGCGTATGAGTGGATCACCTATGAGCAATCGCCGAATGTGTCCGAACTGATCCTGATTTCCTCGTCGTTGGCGCGCATTCGCAAGCGCCTGTTACAGGCGGGACTGGGCGCGCCGGAGGCGGGATAGCCTGATCATTCCGGGAAGACGCGGGCGAAGATCGTGTCCACATGTTTGGTGTGATAGGCCTTGTCGAATTTTTCTTCGATGGCGTCCGCCCCCAGGGCCGCGACCACGTCTGCGTCCGCCAGAAGTTCCGCCTTAAAATCGGTGCGCTGTTCCCAAACCTTCAGCGCGTTCCGCTGAACCATGGCATAGGCATTTTCGCGGCTGACGCCCGCCTGGGTGAGGGCCAGAAGGACGCGCTGTGACATGACCAGCCCCGGGAATTTGTTCATGTTGTCCAGCATATTGTCGGGGAAGATCAACATCTTGTCGATCACGCCTGTCAGGCGGGCCAGGGCAAAGTCCAGCGTAATGGTGGCATCGGGGCCGATCATGCGTTCGACCGACGAATGGGAGATGTCACGTTCATGCCAGAGGGTCACATTTTCCATGGCAGGGACGACGGCAGATCGAACCAGCCGGGCCAGGCCGGTCAGGTTTTCGGTCAGTACGGGGTTCTTTTTGTGGGGCATGGCCGAGGAGCCTTTTTGGCCCATGGAGAAGAACTCCGCCCCTTCCAACACTTCGGTCCGCTGCATGTGGCGGATTTCTGTTGCGATGTTCTCGATACTGCTGGCGATGACGCCCAGGGTGGCGAAGAAGGCGGCATGGCGGTCGCGCGGGATGACCTGGGTGCTGATGGGTTCGGGCACGAGGCCCAGCTTGTCGCAGACATGTTCCTCGACCGCGGGGTCGATATTGGCGAAGGTGCCGACGGCACCGGAGATGGCACCTGTTGCCACCTCGGCCCGGGCGTCGCGCATGCGGCTGAGGTTGCGGTCCATCTCGGCGTAGAAGCGGGCGAAGGTCAGGCCCATGGTGGTGGGTTCCGCGTGGATCCCGTGGGAGCGACCGACGCGCAGCGTATGCTTATGTTCCAGCGCGCGGGCTTTAAGGGCGGCCAGCAAGCCTTCGATATCCTTGACCAAAATATCTGCGGCGCGGGTCAGTTGTACGTTGAAGCAGGTGTCGAGTACGTCGGACGACGTCATGCCCTGGTGGACGAACCGCGCCTCTTCGCTGCCCACATGTTCGGCCAGGTGCGTCAGGAAAGCGATGACATCATGCTTGGTGACGGCCTCGATTTCGTCAATGCGGGCCACGTCGAACTCAACATCCTTGGCTTTCCACACGGCGTCTGCATTTTCCCTCGGGATGACGCCCAAATCGGCCATGGCGTCACAGGCATGGGCCTCGATCTCGTACCAGATGCGGAACTTGGTTTCGGGCGACCAGATGGCGACCATCTCGGGGCGGGAATAGCGGGGGATCATGGGCAGCGGTCCTCTGGCAGCGGGGTCGCGGGCGTCATAGGGTGCCAGCGGCAGGGTCGCAAGGAGCGTGGGATGGGACGGATCGCAGCATACCGGAGGGGCAGGTGAGGCGTGCCGATCTGACCTTTGCCCCGTTGGCGCCCGCGTCCCGGCGGGCGGTTGATTTGTGGGACGGCGTGCCAGGACGATGGCGCACGCTGCGTGTTATTCGCCAAGAGAGTGACCCGACGCTGCGCTTTGACGGGATCACGGAATGGGCGCCGGAGGGCGGGACGCTCCGCTGTCGAGAGGTGGGGCGTCTTATGCAGGGCACCGACAGTTTCCAAGCCCGACGAGAGACGGTTTGGCAGAAAGGCTGTGACGCAATCGACGTGACCTTTGCGGATGGTCGGCCATTTCACCGTATCCTGGACGGGGACAGGTGCGTTGCATCCCATGACTGTGCGCCGGACACCTATGTGTTGACGTATAATTTCGCCGCTTGGCCGTTATGGTCCGTGCGATGGCAGGTCAGCGGGCCGCGCAAAGCCTATCGCGCCTTGACGTGGTATCGCCGGGCAATCCGTTAACCCGAAAGGCAGTCATTCCCTGTATCGCGCCAGATGGGGACGTTGAGGGACATGTCGCAGCGCGCCATGAACTGGCGGCCATTGATGTTGAGACAGGTCTGTTGACCCAGTTCCACACGTTGGCCTGACGCATCGGTGCAATAGCAGTCGACGGTCTTGCCGGATTGGGCGGATGTTGCTGTCACAAGTGGGAACAGGGCCAGCAGGGTGGCCAATGCGAGACGTCTCATGTGTCGATCCTCCTGCAAAAGTAGGTGGGCCACAGCTTAGGATGCGCCAAGGGCCTTGACCATAGGGCAGGGCGCGGCCATGAGGCGCAGATGATCCCCGCCGACCGCCTTGACCAGATCCTCGCCCGTTTCGAGTTTCTTGAAGCACGTCTAAATGCGGGTCCGGAGGCCGAGGAGATTGCCGCGCTGACGCGGGAGTATTCGGACGTGAAACCTGTGGCCGAGTTGATCCGCCATTGGCGCGGCCTTGTGGATCAGATGGGCGAAGCGCAGGCCCTTTTGCAGGACCCCGAGATGGTCGAGTTGGCGGAGGCTGAACTGCCCGCGCTTGAGGCCGCCCGGCAGGATGCCGAAGCGCAGTTGCAGATCGCGTTGCTGCCAAAGGACGCCGCCGACGCGCGCGCCGCCATCCTAGAAATTCGACCAGGGACCGGCGGCGATGAGGCCGCGTTGTTCGCTGGGGATCTGGAGGGCATGTATCGTCGCTACGCCGAGGGCCATGGATGGCGCATGGAGGTGGTGGAACGCCAGGAGACCGATTTGGGCGGCATCAAGGAATTGGTGGCCCGGATCGAGGGAGAGAACGTCTTCGCCCGGCTCAAGTTCGAGTCCGGCGTGCATCGGGTGCAGCGCGTGCCGAGCACGGAAAGCGGCGGGCGCATCCATACCTCGGCCGCGACGGTGGCTGTTCTGCCGGAGGCGGAGGCCGTGGACATAGACATCCCCGCAGGGGACATTCGCATCGACACCATGCGGTCTTCGGGCGCGGGGGGGCAGCATGTGAACACCACCGACTCGGCCGTGCGCATCACCCACTTGCCCAGCGGAATCGTGGTGACATCGTCCGAAAAATCCCAGCACCGGAACCGGGAGATTGCGATGAACGTCTTGCGCGCGCGCCTCTATGAGGCACAGCGCGCCGCCTTGGATGCGGAAAGGTCGGCAGATCGGAAAGCGCAGATCGGGTCGGGCGATCGGTCGGAGCGCATCCGCACCTATAACTTCCCCCAGGGGCGCATGACCGATCACCGGATCAACCTGACGCTGTATAAGCTGGACCAGGTGATGCAAGGCGATCTGGATGAGGTGATCGACGCCTTGACCGCCGACCTGCAAGCGCAGCAACTGGCCGAGATGCAGGGGTGAGTGAGACCAACCGGCGGCGCGCCATGGAGGCGGCGCGCAAACAATTGACCCTGGCCGGGGTGCCCGATCCGTTGCGGGATGTGTCGGCGTTGTTGGTCGGTGCCGGTGCGGGGGTCGAAGACGACATGCCCCCCGACGTGGCCGCGCGATTTGCGCAATACGTGGCTCGCCGCGTTCAGAGGGAGCCCGTGTCCCACATCTTGGGGCGCCGCGCTTTTTGGGAGCATGAGTTTCTTGTGACGCCCGATGTGCTCGACCCCCGGCCAGACACGGAGACACTGGTCGAAGCGGCGTTGCAGGCACCTTTTGCGCGTGTTTTGGATTTGGGGACCGGATCAGGCTGCATCCTGCTGTCGCTGCTGCACGAACGCCCGCACGCGACGGGGGTCGGTACCGACCTTTCTGCCAAGGCGTTGGCGGTTGCGGCACAGAACGCCGATCGCGTCGGCGTTGCCACTCGGGTGACATGGCGGCAGTCAGACTGGCTTGCGGCGGTGACCGGGACGTTCGATTTGATCGTCTCCAACCCACCCTATATCACGGCCGCTGAGATGGGGGGGGTGGCGCCCGAAGTTCTGCGGGAACCTGCCCTGGCGCTGAGCCCCGGGGGGGACGGCTTGGACGCCTACCGCGCCATTGCGCGCGACGCCCCGAACCATCTGGACGCCGCTGGCCGCCTTTTGGTGGAGATCGGGCCCACGCAAGGGGGCGCGGTTTGCGCATTGATGGCCGAGGCAGGGTTGCGCAACATCGCCGTTCTGCCCGACCTGGATGGGCGGGATCGCGTCGTCCTTGCAGAAAAAACCAGTAGTTTCTGACGAAACCCCTTGTGTCCGGGGGCATGGGCACCCATAACCATTGGGCAACAAGCGGATGTCGCGCTAACGCGCCCCGGTTGCACCGCCCGAGAACCCGGACTTGCGCGCCTACATTCCGGCCCCTGTCCAAGACCAAAACGGTCGTTGGCATATACGCCCTCGCAAAGATCAAACGGAACACATCTGAGCATGAGAAGCAGCAAGTCCCGTTCGCGGAATAAGAACCGGAACAACCGCCCGTCTGGTGGCAACATCGTCAATCGCGTGTTCGACAGCTCTGGCCCCGAGGGGAAGGTCCGCGGGACGCCGCAACAGATCATCGACAAGTACAACCAGTTGGCCCGTGATGCGCAGCTGGCCGGCGACCGTGTGGCGGTGGAGAATTTTCAGCAGCATGCGGAGCATTACACCCGCATGTTGGCAGCCGCTCAGAAAGAGATCGAAGCGCGCCAGCAGCAGAATCAACAAAACCAGCAGGGCAATCAGCAAGCCCCGCAACAGGGGCAAGGCGCCCCCTCGGCTGGCCAAGACGGCGGCGCGCCGCAGGCCCAGCAGAGCGACAACGGGGGTGGGCGTCGCAGCCGCAACCGCCGCGATGATCGGGGCGACAGTGGTGATGTGGCGCCGGGACAGGGCGACCAACCCGACGTGATCGACCCGCAGCCCGATACCGGTTTGGTGGAGACGCCCGAGGCGAAGTCCGAAGCCCCGGCAGAGCCGGCCGAGAAGCCAAAGCGCACCCGCACGCGCCGCAAGGCGCCCAAGACCGACGCGCCGAAAGATGACGCCACCGGCGATGCGCCAGTGGCCGAAACGCCCCCCGCCGAAGAAGCACCAGCGTCCGAGGGGTAGCCCGCGCGACCCATCAGGTCGCGATGCGCGCGGTCTCTATGACGCGCGCCAAGGCGCACCAGCCTTCCAGGTCCACCTGTTCTGCCCGATCCGTGGGGGTCAACCCGGCGGCGCACAACAGGTCTTCCACATTGGGTCCCAAACCTTTCAACGCGGCACGCAGCATCTTGCGGCGTTGATTGAAGCCCATGGCCACAACGCGCTCCAACACACGGGCATCCGCATCGAAGCGGGGCGCCGACCTGGCCCGGAGATGCACAACGGCGGAATGGACCTTGGGCGGTGGAGTGAAGGCGTCGGGCGGCAGTGTCATGGCGATACGCACGTCGCAGCGCCACTGCGCCAGGACAGCCAAGCGGCCATAGGCCTTGGACCCGGGTGTCGCCACAACCCTTTGCGCCACTTCCTTCTGGAACATGAGGGTCAAACTGTCCCAAGGCGGGGGCCAGTTTGGCGGGGTGAGCCAGCGCACCAGCAATTCCGTCCCAACATTATACGGCAGATTGGCGATGACGCGCCACGGTGGTGTCAAATGCTCCGCCGGGGATACGTCCAAAGCGTCGGCATTCAGCACCGTCAGCTTGCCCGGATAGGCGGCGGCAATCTCGGCGAGGGCGGGCAGGCACCGGGCATCTTTCTCCACCGCCAGGACGTGGCCCGCCCCTTCCGCCAGCAGTCCGCGCGTCAAGCCGCCGGGGCCTGGGCCGATTTCGAGTACCTGCGCGCCGTCCAGTGCGCCGGACACGCGCGCGATGCGGGCGGTCAAGTTCAAGTCCAACAGGAAATTCTGACCCAAGGCCTTCTTGGCCCGCAGATCATGGGCGGCGATCACGTCGCGCAACGGCGGAAGGCTGTCGATCTGGGCCATCAGGCCGCAGGACCCGTTGGCGCAAGGCCGCGCTGGCGCTTGGCCATGGTCCAGGCCAAGCGCATGGCCGCCACCATGGAGGTCGGGTCCGCCGTCCCAGAGCCCGCGATGTCAAAGGCGGTGCCATGGTCCGGCGAGGTGCGGATGAAGGGCAGGCCCAGCGTGACATTGACGCCCCCGGCAAAATCGATGGTCTTGATCGGGATCAGCGCCTGGTCATGGTACATGCACACCGCCGCATCGTAACCTGCGCGCGCGGCAGGGTGGAACATGGTGTCCGCGGGCAGGGGGCCGAAACACCCCAATTCTGGGCCTAGGCGTCGGACCAGGCCGTTGATCCAGGCCATTTCTTCCTGGCCCATCGTGCCGCCTTCGCCTGCGTGGGGGTTTAGGCCCGCGACAGCGATGCGCGGTGTGGCCACGCCAAAGTCCCGGCGAAGGCCCGCATGGGTCACGCGCAGAACCGTCTCTAGGGATTTGGGCGTCAGTGTTTTCGGCACATCCGACAGGGGAATGTGGATCGTTGCAGGCACGACGCGGAGGGCATCGCAGGCCAGCATCATCACCACATCGGCATCGCCGCCCAGGGCTGCGAGGTATTCCGTGTGCCCCGGATAGGGAAAATCTGCGCCGTCCTTGAGGGCTTTCTTGTGGATCGGCGCTGTGACGATGCCGCTGGCGGTGCCCGCCCGGGTGAGATCTACAGCCCGCGAGATTGCTGTGATCACGCCCTTGGCTTGTGCCGGATCAGGGCGGCCCGGAACAGCAGCGCCCCCAATGTCATGGGGCAAGATGGCAAGGGTCCCCAAGGCAGAAGATGCGGGTTCATCTATCACTTGAATATCAATGCCGAACCCACGGAAATGATGGGGATTTCCTATGCCAAAAATAGGGATGTCCGGCGCCAGCAGACGGGCCTTTGCCACGACTTCGGGGCCAATGCCCGACGGCTCCCCGCATGTGATCACAAGGGGTGGCGGGCTATTGGGGTTCGATGATGGCATCGGCGCGCAGCTCGTCCAAGAAGCCTTGGGCATAGCTGGTCAGGCGTTCGTTCAAAAGCTGCTGGCCTACGGCCTGGAACGCGCCCTCCGGCGGCTCCGCGACGCGGCCGCACATCATCAAGAACACCAGGTTGCCCCCACGTGTGAGCAAGGTCGACACTTCGCCTTCGTCCAAATTCGCCAATTGTTGACGAACGTCTGACGGGATATCGGTCACCGCGCGCACCTCTCGGGTCAGGACCCCCTCGGGTTGGCCCTTGGCAACGCCGTAAAGGTCATCGCAGACATCCACGCGGGCGCGCAGCGTCGCGGCCTGGCCCAGGGCCTGTTGCGTGCGCCCACCGGCGATCAGATACTCCGCATAGTCGATGGACAAAGCCTCGGGTGGGGTGGAGGCGCTCTCTTCCAGATCGCGCAGCAGGTACAGACCCACGAAGCTGCCCAAATCGACCGGGTCAGACACTTCGCCCGGGCCCAGGGCCAGGACCTGTGCGACGATCGGCGGTGGCAGGTTAGAGATTGGGGTCCAGTCGATGCGCCCCCCTCGACCCGCCGAGGCGGAGCGGGAGTGGCGCCGCGCGGCCCGTTGGAATGCTGCTTGGCCAGAAATCGTGTCGGAGAGTTCCTGGGCCAAAGCCTGCACTTCATCTCGGTTTTCAGGGGTTTGCGGGATCGCAATTTCGGACAGCAGGACCCGTACCCCGCCGGTGCCGCCACGGGCGATCACGCGTTCCACCTCATCTTCGCCGGGGCGCGCCAGGGGGCCGAACCGTTGTTGCACAAGCTGGCGCCAGAACAGGCCGTTGCGAACGAAATCACGGAAGGTTTCGCCGGCGACGCCCGCCTGTTCCAAGAGTTGTATGAATTGCTCCGGCTCTAGCCCGCCGCGCGCCGCGAATTCGACCATACCTTGGTCCAGTTCTTCGGGGGTCAGTTCAATGCCAGCGGCGCGGGCGGCCTGAACCTGGAGGGTTTCCTCGACCAGCGCCGTCTGCGCGCCATCCAGCGTGGCGTTTGGGGCACCCAGCAGGGCCAGGAAGCGTGCGCGTTGGGTGATTTGCCAGTTGTTGACGCCCTGGCCGTTCACGATCACCGCCGGGGCAAAGGGCTGACCCTGCGCGGCGGCCCCATGCGGCAGGGCCATTGCCAGTGACAGCACCAAGGCCGCCATGCGCGTCGTCCATTTCAACATCTGCCCGCTTCCCCTCAAATTCCACATCTGCGCACCCGCTCGCGCCGGTCATCTGCACCAAACCCGGCCAATTCCACCGACAGGCCAAAGCGTGTCGAAGGCTGCAAGGCCGTGGTGGAGGTGAAGCGCCGCTCCACATCGAAATCCACGGACACGCAGTCGGACCGATAGGTCAGACCCAGCCCGGCACGGCTGGCGTCGTTGGTGGTGAAGTCATATCGCCAGTTGGCCCGTGCCGTCCAGTCGCGTCCAAGGTCAAAGGACGTATCGAGCGCCCATTCGGACGTGTCGATGGGGCGACCGGCTTCTGCATCGGCTTCAAGATAGGTATAGCTCGTCTCTAGGCTGCGCCCGGTGCCGTACCAGCGCAAGATCGTGTCGGACCGTGAAAAGGTCAGTTGGTCGTCAAAAAGGGCCCGCTGCATCACTTCAAACCCCTTACCGTTTGTGGCGGAGGCCGAGAGGAGCCAGTCGGAGGAGCTTCCATCCAACCCGGTGCCACGCCGGAACTGCCCCAAATCCTTGTCCCGCACCACGCGACCCACCAGGACACCGACCTTCCAGCCGGAGGGGTCATAGCGCGTGTAGCTGAGGCCGAGGTTGAGGCGAGAGCCCAGTTCCCGCGTGTCGCGCCCGGCGAACCGGCTGGCCGAGAACAGGTTGCCCTCGTCAAATTCAGGCGTCAGGCTGTCTTCGTCGGGGGTTATGGGCCGGTTGTCGGGCGCCAAGATCAGTTGCGCCACGGGTTCCAACACGTGGCGGACCCCGTTGCGCCCCGGCCGGGTCATCGGCAGGCGCACCTCCAGCCCGGCATAGGGCACGGCGCGGGCGAAGGCGGTGTCATCGAACGTTGGATCCTGGCGCACGTTATAGGCATCCAAGTGCAGCCCGCCCAACCCCGTAAACACAAGGCCACCGCCCGTCACCCAACTGCGTCGCCAATCCACCGCGGCCGACGCGCGAAGGACGTCCCGCGCGCTGTTGGTTGGCAGGCCCACCGGCACCTCGCTCGCGGTGCGTTCGCGGGCGTGGGCCTGCAGGGTCCAGACTGCTTGGCCGCCGAGGGTCCGGGGGCGCGTGCGGCCTTGGCGTTCGACGGTGACGACGCGCGTGGGCAGAAAACGGTTATCCTCACCGTCGCGAAGGCTGTCGAAAAGAATGGCCTCGGCCAGCACCCGACTTTTCCGGTTTACCTTTGTGATCGCGATGCGGCTGTCCAGGCGGTCTTTCTCCGTGATGCCGTAGTTCAATAGGTAGGTGTCGTCGCTGACCGCCTCCACGTCGAATTCCAGCCGGTAGTCGCGGGGCAGGGCAAAGGTACCTTCGGCAAAAAGGTAGCCGCGAAATTCATCGGTGGTGACCGTGTCTTGGGAGATGGCGCCCTCGACTTCGATGTCGCCCGCATCGAACGCTTGGCGATAGCGGAAGCCGAGGCTGCGCGTTTCTGTGTTTGTTACATAGGGGTAGAGCGTCAGATCCCGGGACGCGTCGATGGCAAAGAAATAGGGCGTGGTGACGCCGGTTCCCAGCAGATCATCGGAGGAGAAGCGCGGGACCAGCCAGCCCGTGGTCCGCTCCAGCGTGGGGTCGGGAAGGCGCAGGCGGGGCAGCCACGCAATGGGGACACCGCCCACCTCGAACCGGGCGCCTTCGAAGTACAGCTGACGCTCTTGGCGGTCGTGGATGATGCGTTTTGCGCGAATTTGCCAGACCGGCACGGGCCGGTCTTCGCAGATTGTACAGGACGAGGCGACGGCCTGGAAAATCTCCGTATAGCGGCCTTCTTCCCCTTGGGTGATTTGTGACGCCGCCACTTGCAGACGTTGGTCCAGGACCAGGCGCGCCCCTTCAAGGATCGACCCTTTCAGATCCCCGCTGAGCGATGCGAAGTCCGCGACCAGGATGCTTTCGTCGCCATCGACCAGGATCAGTGGGCCCTCGACGATGAGCCTGTCTTCCTCTCGGACATAGGTGATGCGACGGGCGCGGAGGATGCGGCCCTCCGAATAGACCTCCACGTTGCCGGACGCGCTCAGGCGGGTTGGGTCGAAGTCGATCCGGTCCGCGACCAGCGTTGCCGGGGCAGTCTGCGCCAGCGCCGGGGCCCCCAGAAGCGCCAGCAGCACCAAAAGGACGCGCAGCATCACCCATCCTCCAGGTGGAGGATCACGCCAAGGGCCAGGAAAATGGCGGCGAAGGGTGGCGCCCAGGCGGCCAAGTAAACGGGGAGTTGCCCGTTTTCGCCTAGAGTCTGCGCAAAGTTGCGCAAGAAGAAAATGGCAAACCCAATGAGCAGCGCCAGTAAAACCATCCGGCCCGATTGCCCCGCGCGGGCGTGGCGCATGGTGAAGGCCGCGCCGATCATGACCATGGCCGCTAACATAAACGGGTTGGCCAGTTCCATATGCAACCAGACCCGGTGCGATCTGCCGGAGAAGCCTGCGCGATCCAATTGTCGGATGAACCCAGGCAGTTGGAAGATGGGGATGGACGAGGGGACGCCGAAGCTGTCCCGGATCTGGTCCTCTGTCAGGGTGGAGGCGATGGTGGCCGCCACCACTTCGTTGGCGTCCCGTTCGGGGTTGTCGGAGGTGCCAAGGGGCCAGCGTTTCGCATCCTCCAGCAGCCAGTCGCCATCCGACAGTTCGGCCCGGCGGGCGTCGACCCGCTGGATCGGGGTGCCTTCCGCATTGAAGCTGAGGAAGGTTGCTTCGAACAAGACCGTCCCGCCAAGCGACGATCGCGCCGCGCGGATCACCGTTTGCCCGTCCGCATCCCCCTGGCGCAGCCAAACGCCTTCTTCGCTGACCGAAAGGACGGACGTGATGCCGGTACGATAGCTGGCGATTTCGCGCTCGTAGGCCGCTTGGGTCGCGGCGACGATGGGGTTCACGATCAACAAAGCCAACGCGCCCAGGGCCATGGCCGCAAGGATCGGTGCCAGCAGGGCCCGGATGGCAGAGCGGCCAGCGGCCCGAATAACCACCAGTTCCGAAGACCGGCCCAGGGCCAGGAACAGCGCGAGCGTGGCTAGGATGACGATCAGCGGGAGGATTTCATAAAGGCCGGAAGGTAAGTTCAACATCGCCAGCCGAAAGCCATCTGCGAAGCCGGCGTCCTGTCCATCCAGGCGCCGCAACTGCTCCATCAGGTCAATGGGCAGCAGCAGGCCCACAAAGACCAGCGTGACCAAACCCGTCAGCCAAAGGAAGCGCCGACCGATATAGAGGCTGAGGATCATCCCATGGCCTCCCGTCGCCAGATCTTTGGCCCAAGCGTGCCGCGCCCCATCAGCAGAAGGGCAAGGACTAGGGTCAACAGGGGTGGGACATAGGTAAGCCACCATAACGTCTCGTCGCCCCAGGCGGCATTCTCGGCAACGTTGGCAAGCATTCGAAGCAGGATCGCGGCCAAAACCGCGGCCATGATTTGTCGCCAAAGGCCCATGCGGCTGTATCCGCCAAGCATCAAGAACCCCAAGGCCATCAGCGGCAGGGCAAGGGCAAACACCGCTTCGGCAAAGCGGGCATGGCCCTCAAAAAGCAATTCCGCACGTTTGGCGCCGGTGGCGGCCTGCGCTTCGGCATCCGCGCGGAGCAGGGCAAAGGTCGACAACTCTCTGGCATCGCGCAGGCGGGCGCCATCGGACCCGGTCAACCCAGCCAGGTCGTAGGCGAAATCCTGAAACTCCACCGTGACAAGGTTGCGGGAGGCCACGTCCAGCGTCTGTGCCATCCCGTTGAACATCACCAGGCGCGTCCCGGTGTCGGCCCGCACCAAAAGGGCCCGTTCCGCGGTGTAGGACGTGCGCGTGTTGGTGTTGCGGCGATCTTGCAGGAACAGGCCCAGAAGCTGCCCCTCATCGGTGATTTCGCGGACATAGACCGTCACGCCGCTGCCGGGGTGCAGAAATTCCCCTTCCTTCAGGAACCGGGCCGTGATGTCCCGGTTCACTTCGGCCCCCCGTTCTGCCAGCAATGTGCGGGAGGTCGGGACAAGCACGTGGCCCAACAAGGACACGATCAGCGCGACCAACGCCCCGAAGACCAGGACCGGACGGCCCAGGGCCCAGGGCCCAAATCCTGCGGTTTGCGCCACGACCAACTCACTGTCGGCGGACAGGCGGTTGATGCCATACAGGATCGCCACCAGGGCCGAGACGGGCAGGACCGCGCCAATGACATTGGGCAGGGCCAGCAACGTGAACTCCACAAAGGTGACCACATTGGCGCCCCCGGCGATCAGCCGGTCGAACAGGCTGAGGGCGCGGTTGACCCAATAAACGGCGACCAAAACCAAACTGAAGAAGCCGAAATACATCAGCAACTGGCCAGTCAGATATCGGTCGAACGTGCGCAAGAATCCCCCCCGGGTTTTCGGCGTCCCCTTCCTAAACCGTTTCGGCCCTTCGCTGCATCCGCTTTTTGGCGCAACCCTTTGGGCGGGCGCGGGGGGCCCCCGAACGGAATCTGATTCACCCTGTTCGTTTCATGCTTTAGGGTCGGGGCAAACCAGTCAGGAGATCATGATGACCAAGCTTGCCGAAGTGACCTTTTCCGCCATCGATTTGGACGCACTGGCGGCGTTAGAGGGCGTGGTGGCTTGCGTTGTGCCCCAAGAGGGCACGCTAGATGTGGCGACCCGTCGCCTGAACCGTCTGACCAAGGGCGCGATCAAGCGGGCGGTCGAGTCGCCCGATTTCGAGAAGTTGTCGGATGGCGGCACGATCGAACTGGCCTATCCCGCGGGCATGGCGGCCACGGCGGTGGCGATCCTGCGCCTGTCCAAGCGGCCCGAGGCAGGGGCGTCGCGCAAAGGCGGGGCGGCCTTGGCCAAGGTGCGGGGGACCTATCCGCTTACCGTCCTGGCCGGGCCTCATCGGGGTTTGACGGATATCGTCCAGGGCGCCGTCCTGCGCAGCTATAGCTTCGACGCACACAAGACCGCAGACGACCTGGAGGATGCGGCCCCTATCACCGTTCTGGCCACCAAGCCGGAGGAGGCGGAGGCTGCCTTCGCCGACGCCAAGGCCCAGGCCGAAGGCGTGTTCCTGACGCGCGACCTGGTCAATGAGCCATCCAATGTTCTGACCACGACGGAGTTTGCCGCCCGGCTTGAAGGATTGAGAGAGCTTGGGGTGGAGGTGGAGGTCCTCGAAGAGCCGGTCTTGGAAGAGTTGGGCATGCGCACGCTTCTGGCCGTGGGCCAAGGGTCGGAAAGCCCGTCGAAAGTCGTCGTCATGCAGTGGAAAGGGGGCGGGGACGAGAAACCCCTGGCCCTGGTCGGCAAAGGCGTCGTGTTCGACACCGGAGGCATCAGCCTGAAACCCGCCGCAGGCATGGAAGACATGACCATGGATATGGGCGGCGCCGGGACCGTCGCCGGGGCCATGCACACCATCGCCGCGCGCAAGGCCAAGGCCAACGTGATCGGCATCGTGGGCCTGGTGGAGAACATGCCCGACGGGCGCGCGCAGCGGCCGGGCGATGTGGTCGTTTCTATGAAAGGGGACACGGTCGAGGTCATCAACACCGACGCCGAAGGGCGCCTCGTGCTATGCGACATCATGTGGTACGTCCAAGACCGGTTCGAGCCCGTGGGCATGGTCGATCTGGCCACGCTGACCGGTGCGATCATCATCGGGCTGGGTCATGAGAACACTGGCGTCTTTTCCAACGATGATAAGTTTTGTGACAGCCTGTTGAAAGCCGCCCAGGCGGAAGGGGAAGGGGCCTGGCGCATGCCGTTGGGGGCCGCCTATGATAAGCTGCTGAAGTCCCGCGTGGCAGACATGAAGAACATCGGTGGGCGCGCGGCGGGGTCCGTCACGGCGGCGCAGTTCCTGCAACGTTTCGTGAAAGACGACACGCCTTGGATCCACTTGGATATCGCGGGCACGGCCTCCATCTCGGGCGGCACGGATCTGTCGCCTGCCGGGGCCACGGGGTGGGGTGTGCGGACCCTCGACCGCCTCGTGCGAGACAATTACGAAGCGACGGATGGGTGACGTCTATTTCTACCACCTGACGCGGAACCCGGTGGAGGATGTGCTGCGGACATTGCTGACACGCTCCCTGGACCAGGGGTGGCGGGTCACCGTGCGGGGGACCGATCCTGAACGGCTGGCCTGGCTGGACGAGAAGCTGTGGCTGGGCCCGAAGGAGGCGTTCCTGCCCCACGGCTTGGCCGGGGGCGATCACGACGCGCGCCAGCCCGTCCTTCTGACGCAGGGGCCGGCGGTCAATGACCCGTCCTGCCTGATAAGTGTCGACGGCGCGGACATGACGCCCGAGGAAGTGGCGCCCCTGGCCCGTGCCTGCATCCTGTTCGATGGCCTGGACGCGGACGCCGTGGGGCGCGCGCGGCAGCAATGGAAGGCCCTGACCGACGCGGGCGTCGGCGCGCGCTACTGGTCCGAGGAGTCGGGCAAGTGGCAAGAGAAGGCGTCGAAGAACACCTAGCCCGCCGCGGCGCGTGCGCAGACATGGGGTCGGGCGCAGGCCGCTCATCTTGACATCCGGGGGCCGTGGGCAGAGTTTCGGCCAACCCCCCGCCAGCCCGAGCAGCCCCATGGCCAACCCCGAAGACGACTTCCCAGAAGGCCCCGCCCGCGACGACGTCTCGGTAGAGGAGAGGTTGGCCGCCGAGGCGTTGATCGTGGACGTGGACGGGTTCGAAGGCCCGCTGGACCTGCTGCTGACATTGGCGCGGACCCAGAAGGTGGATCTGCGCACAATCTCGGTGCTGCAACTGGCGCGGCAATACTTGGCCTTCATCGAAAAAGCCCGAGCGCTGCGGATCGAATTGGCCGCGGATTACCTGGTCATGGCCGCCTGGCTGGCCTTTCTCAAATCCAAGCTGCTTCTGCCGCCCGACCCCACCGAAGACGTCTCCGCCGAGGATCTGGCCGCCCATCTGGCCTTTCAGCTTGAGCGGTTGGAGGCTATGCGAAAGGCCGCCGCCCGCCTGATGGCGCGGGATCAGTTGGGCCGCGACGTCTTTGCCCGCGGCGCGCCGCAAACCATCGAGCGCGCCCGCAAGGTGACCTACACCGCCACGCTGCTGGACCTGATGCAAGGCTATGCCCGTCTGCGCACGCGCGATGATTTCCGCCCCTTCGTCATGGATCGCGACGGCGTCTTCACCATGGAGGAGGCGTTGGAGCGGATGCGACCCCTGATCGGGAGCGCGATGGACTGGACGGACATTCTGGCCTTTCTGCCTGACGGGTGGGACGCGGACCCGGTGCGGCGGCGCACCGCCACCGCCTCCACCTTCGCTGCGACGTTGGAGTTGGCCAAGGGGGGCGGGCTTGATATCCGCCAGGACGATATGTTTGGCCCCATTCGCATTCGGAGACGCGCGTGAGCGAGGAGATCGACACCCAAGCCGCCGACGACACCGACAGCCTGTTCGACGCGCCCCCCTTGGGAGAGCAGGAGCGGATGGTCGAAGCGATCCTGTTCGCCACATCCGAGCCCGTGACCGTGGCGGAGTTGCATGCCCGCTTGCCCCATGGCTGTGATGCGCCCACTGCGCTGGCGCAACTGGTCAAGCGCTATGACGGGCGCGGTGTGCGCCTGCAACGGGTGGGCGACGCGTGGGCCCTGCGCACCGCGCCGGATCTGGCGTTTCTGATGACGCGCGAGACGGTGGAGACGCGCAAGCTGAGCCGCGCGGCCATCGAGACGCTGGCCATCGTCGCCTATCACCAGCCCGTCACCCGCGCCGAGATTGAGGAGATCCGGGGCGTGTCTGTGTCACGTGGGACCATTGATCAGCTGCTGGAACTCGATTGGATCAAGCTGGGCAAGCGCCGGGAGACGCCGGGCCGCCCGGTCACCTTCGTGGTGACCCGGGCCTTCATGGACCATTTTGGCCTGGAAAGTCCCCGTGATTTGCCAGGTCTGAAGGAATTGCGGGCCGCGGGCCTTCTGGAAAGCACCCCGCCCCCTGACGCCGCGCCCGAGGACGAGGCGGACGCGCAAGAGGACCTGTTCGTGCCCAGCCCCGAGGACGAGCCCCAGCCTGGCGAAAACGTCGCAGATGACGGGCTTGCCTGAGCGCCGCTCAGCCTCCAGTTGTGTCCCATGATGAGGTTCATTCTAAACCGCGCCCTTTGGGCGATCGCGGGCCGGTTGCTGGGCAACAAAGGCGCCCGCAACATGCGTCTTGCACGCAAGGCGTCGCGCGTGGCCAGTCGATTGCGCAAGTAACCCCGGCCGAACGCGGCGCTATTTCCCGTTCGCGGCGAACCCTGCGCGTTTCAACTCTCGTGTGGCGACCCGCCCCATCCAGAGCACCATCCCCCCGAACAGCAGCAGACCCCCGCCCGCAAGCCAAAGCTGGCTTGTCCCGGCACGCGCGGTGGCCAGGCCCCCCATCTCTCCGATCCAGACCATCGCCAAAGTGCCCGGCGCCATGCCCACGGTCGTGGCCCAAATATAGGCCCAGGGCCGCACCGCCGTCAGACCCAAGAGCCAGTTCTGCACGGTGAAGGGCAAGATCGGGGTCAGGCGCAGGAACATCACGAACAGCACGGCATTCGTCGCGATGGCGCGGTCTGCGGCGTGGACATTGGGGCCCCCAATCCGCGCCATAAGGGGCGCACGCAGCAGGCGGCGTCCAATCGCGTAGGGCAGGATCGCCCCCAGGACCGAGCCCAGCATCGACAGAGGATAGCCCCACCAACCAAAGGCCAGGCCGCCCACGACAGACATGGCCGCCGCCGGCAGGGGCAAGATGACCACCAGAATGTAGACTGCCACAAAGACCACGCTGCCCAAGGCGCCGTGGCTTTGCACCCAGTAGCGCAGGACCGGGACCCAATCCTGCCACGGCAAAAGCCATGCGGCCAAGGCCATAACCGCCAGGAGTGCGGGCCAAAGCCAGAGCTGCCATGTGGGTATGGGCGTGGCGCGCGGGGACGGGGTGGACGACATGCCCGGCACTTAGTGCAAGACTGCGGCCCCGTGAAGGCATGTCCGTGTTTCAGGGCGTGCGGGCGCAGGCTTGCCAGGGTCGCCGGTATGGGGCAACGGCGCGCGGGGTGTTGTGGTCGTTAACCCGTTCGGCGCTTTCCCTGGGCCGACCGTTTGTAATTTGAACCAAATGGCCCCAATTTGAGGACACGGAGCAGACCGAGGGGATGCGCAGCCATGTTCGGTAAGGCCAAAGGCAACCGGTTCGCCCCGGACTTGCAGACATTTCCAGAGATCATGGTGGAAAAGATCGCCGCCGATCTTTCCCTCGATAAGCGTGGAACACAGGACGCAAAGGCCGGTGTGCCCCCGGCCGAGGCCGCCACCCATAGCTCCGCAGAGCTTGACGCGGTGGATGCGGTCCGTGGCCTGCGCCGCCAAGCCCTGGGCCATTTTGAGAACGAGCACCGCGCCTATGCCGCCCGCATCTCCGAGGCGGGGGCCGCGCGGGAGCGGGTGGAGCTGATGGTGGGCGAAGCCCGCAATGCCATACGAAACCTGACCCTTGACGAGGAAAACCGCCTGGAGAATGCCCGAACCCGCGTCGGCGGGTTGGAGCGGAAGCTGCAGGCCTTCCAACAGCGCCACCGCCTGGACGGCCCGCCCGAGGTTGCGCAAAACGGCCTGCTGGCGTTTGGCCTGATCCTGGTTGTGGGCCTGTGCGAAGTTGTCCTGAACGGGTACTTCTTCGCCGAACAGAATACGCTGGGCTATCTGGGCGGCATCGCCATCGCAACCGTCATCGCGGTGGTGAACGTGTCGTTCTGCTTCATGGCGGGCGCGCAAACGCGCTTTGTCAATCGCCGCGCAGTGCTTTGGAAACTCTGGGGGGTGGCCGTCTTCCTGGTGTTCCTGGCCTTCGCTGCCACGCTCAACCTGGCAGTGGCGCATTTCCGCGACGCGCTGGAAACCCTGGCCTGGGACAGTGCGCTTATTGCGTCGGTCGAGCGGCTGCGTGCGGGGCCCTTGGACCTTCGATCTTTGGCGTCCTGGCTGGTTGTGGGGTTCGGCCTTTTGGTCAGTCTAACTGCCTTTTGGAAGGGCCTGACCATCTGGGACCCGATGCCGGGCTACAACCGGATATATGACGCCTGGGAAGACGCCATCGACGATTATGCCGAAGCCTATGGCGAAGCCCAGGAGGCGCTGGAAGACGCCTTTACGACGGCCCGCGACAAGCTGGAGCAGGAGGCGACGTCTCGGCGCGCGGATCTGAAGGCGGCGGTCGATGCTGTGCAGGCGCGCGGCACCCTGACGCGCGCCCTCGACACCTTTCTGGACACCTGTGACCAAGCGGCGGAACGGCTTTTGCGCACCTACCGGGATGCCAATCTGCGCGCCCGGGACGATGGCGGCCCCGCTTATTTCAACGAACCGTTCCACTTCCCATCCTATGATCCGCCCGCGTCTGCCGAAGGCGACCGCGCCACCGCCGAGGCGGAGATCGAGAAGATCGAGACGATCCTGCGCCAAGGGGTCGATTCTTTGCTGAAAGCCCGTGCACACGCGCTCGACGCCTATCCCACCGTGCGGGAGATCAAGGCCGGGGACACGGCCCCGCGCCCGCGCGTCGTCTCCGACAACGTGGCGGCCTAAGCCATGGCCCGTCGCCGCCAAAGACGGTCGCGCAAACGCGGGGGGCTGGGGGCCCCGGTGTTGGGGGCCACGCTGATTGTGGCGGCCCTGGCGGCGTTCGGCACAATCGGGTGGTTTTTGGTCCAAGAGGCGCGCAAGCCCGGCATCGACGCCGCCAGCCTGTGCCCCGAAGACGGCGCGCGGGGTCACCTTGCCTTCCTGCTGGACACAACGGACCCCGTGTCACAGACGCAATTGCGGGCAGCGCGCAGCCGGATCACCGCCTTGATCAACGCAGCCCCCGATTTCACCCGCGTCAGCTTTGCCACCGTGTCCCCCGATGCGGGCGTCCGTGCCGGTGCGTTTCGATCGCTTTGCAAACCCCCGTCCGACGCGTCCGCGCTGACGGCCAACCCGCGCCTGGTGGCGGAAACCTATCGCACCGCGTTCCTGTCCCCGATGGAGGCGCAGCTCGATGCCCTTCTGGCCATCCCAGAGGCGCCCGCCAGCCCCATTATCGAAGCCCTCCAGGAATTCCTGGTGACCATTCCCGGCTTCGACGCAGGCCCCCGCCACGTGGTTTTGATCAGCGACCTGGTGCAGCATTCCGATACGTTCAGCTTCTATCGCGGCGGCGATTGGGACAGTTTCCGCAACGGCGGCGGCACCACCCGTTTGGCGCGGTCCTTGGACGGGGCCGATGTGTCGATCCTACGGCTGCCGCGCCCGGCCGCCCCGCGCGACACCGTAGATGATTTCTGGGTGCGTTACCTGGATGCACAAGGGGCGGCCCGCGTGCGGCCCACGACCCTGGGGGATCTGTAGACCATGGCGCAGCGCACCCTCGACAGTCTGGGTCTGGACCGCTGGCTTCTGGCCGTGGCCTTCTTTGCCGGCGCTCTGGGCACAGTGCTTCTCAAGCTGGGGGAGGCACCGGTTTGGGTCCCGGCTGTCTTCGCGGGGACCGTTGTGTTGGTCTATGCGGGCCTCACATGGTTCCTCCGCTCCGCCCGGCTAGAGCCGGAGCAGATCGGCGACAACGCATATTACCTTGGCTTTGTGCTGACGCTCTGCTCCTTGGCCTATACGCTCTGGGCCCTTGGCTCGGTCGAGGCGGAGGCCGCCTTCATCGCCGAGGTCATCTCCGGCTTCGGCGTCGCACTCACGTCCACTGTTGTGGGCGTGGCCGTGCGTGTGTTTCTGATGCAGTTCCGCGTTGATCTGGTCGCGCGAGAGCGGGAGGCGCAGATTGTCCTGACGGACGGCATGACGGCCTTTCGGTCTGAGCTGGCCGAGGTCATTCGCGGCACGCGCTACCTTGGCGTCGAGATCCGGCAGACCCTGGCGCAGCACCATCGCGAACTGGCCGAAGCCGACGCTGCCCGCGCACAGGCGACCAGCGACCGGGTCGAAAAGGCATTTGAGGCCGCAATGAACCGGTTCGCCACATCCGCGGACGCCCTGAACGCCCGCCTGGCCGAGGAGGCGGAGCGCAACGTCTCCCATGCGTCCGGGCGCTTGGCGGGGCTTGTGGATCGGACCGCGCAGTCGGGCGCCAGCACCGTGGACCACCTGGAGGATCGTTTGACCTCCGCCACTGCCGAGGCCATCGCCGCCGCCGAGGCCCGGTTGGAAGCGATGTTGGCCCGGTTCGAAGCGACCGCCCGGCGCAGCGCAAACAGCTTGGACCTGTCCACCGCCGAGATCGGCAAGGCGGCTCTGCGGGAGTTGCGCGCCCACCGGGCAGAGATCCGGGAGGAGATCCGTGCCAGCCTGACCTTGGCCCAGGCCGCCAACGACGCCCCCAAACGGGCGGGGGAGAGCTGATGCGCACCGACATGGATCGCGGCCGCGGTTATCGCCGGGGCACTGTCATGGGCTTGACCGTGGCTGAGGCCTTCATGTTGATTGCCTTCGTTTTGCTGATGCTGCTGGGGGTTTGGATGGCTGCCACCCGCGAAAGGATCACCGCGCTTGAAGACCGTGTGGCCGCCGCCGAGCCTTTCGCCAACGCCTTCACCGAGGAGCAGAAAGCCGCCGCCCTGGCAAACCGTGAACAACTGACCCTGCTGGGGGAGGATTTGGCCAAGCTTGAGGCGTTCCAAACCCTGGCAGATCAGGGGGCATCGCCCAGTGAGGCCGCCCTTGCGCTAGAGTTGCTGCCCGCGCTGCAAGATGGCGCCAGCCCAGCGGAGGTGTTGGACCGCCTCCGCCTGCTGGATGAGGCCACGGTACGCGCGCTGGCCGAAGCCGCGGTCGCGCTGCCGCCAGAGACGCGTGCCGCTTTGACGGACTTGGCCCGATTGCAAGCTCTGCCGGAGCTTGCTGAACAGGTCGTAAGCGGCAACCTGGATGATCTGACCAATGACTTGGCGAAATTGGCGGCGTTCGAAGATCTTTTGGCCGAT
Organism: Pseudomonadota bacterium; assembly: GCA_039817645.1. Lineage (GTDB taxonomy): Bacteria > Pseudomonadota > Alphaproteobacteria > Rhodobacterales > Rhodobacteraceae > Jannaschia. The sequence continues at coordinate 102,686 of JBCBVM010000011.1, forward strand.
GCCGGCCCGGCCGGCCCGGACCAGGCGGCCCAAGCTGCCGCGGACCTTGCGGCCTACCGTGCCATCGGGCTGACCCCAGATGCCGTGGCAGATTTGGCTGCGGAAATGGACGATGTCACCCGTGCCCGCCTCGCCGCCGTGCAAAGCCGGGTACAGATCGCGGCGTCACTCCGGGCCCAAGCCGGGGACTTGGTCGCGGGCCTTGGCGGAGAGGTGCGGCCCGACGGGTCCATCGTCTTCCGGGACACGCTTCTGTTCGATGCCGGCTCTGCCCGGGTCCGTCCGGCCTTTGATGCCGCCCTGCAAGACCTGTGCCGTCCTTGGATTGAGACATTGTACAGTCGTCGCGATGCCCTGTCGGCAGTGCGCATCGAAGGGCATGCGTCGTCGGAGTGGGTGTCCTTGCCGCCGCGCGCCGCCTTCGACCGCAACCTTGACCTGAGCCAGGCCCGGGCGGCCGAGGTGTTCAAGCGATGCTTGGCCTATGCTGGGGACGATGCGGTGGCCGCTTGGGCGCGGACCCGGATGACGGCCGTGGGCTATTCGTCTTCCCGCCCGGTTCTGGCATCTGACGGGCAAGAGGACGCCGTCGCCTCCCGCAGGGTGGTGTTTGCCATTGATACTGTGGGTCCGGAGGAGCCTGCGGTCGCCGGTCAGTAGGACGGGCCATTCCTGTCCGATGGGCAAACCGACGCGCGTGGACAGGCTGGACGTTGACGTCTTGCAGACGGTCAGCCCGTCAGGGCCTTTCTTGCGAAGGGCAGGCCACCGGTCCGCGTGCAAAGCAGGCGCGAATTGTCCAAACAATTCAACGCAAGTTGAAAGACTAGAAAACGGCACAGCCAGTCCGGGGCAAGAGATTAACGCTTAGCCAGCGTTCCGCTTCACCGCCGCCTGGTAGAGATTCGGTGATTCGGACATCTCCATGATGCGAGACACCGGATCGACAAACGTCTCCACCTCGCGGGTCCGTGACGGGCCGCATTCCTGCACATATCGGCGCAGAAGGCTGGCATAGAACTCCAATTCAGTCGCCTGCGCTTCGATCCCGCCCAACACGCTACCGACCCCGTCGGACCCATCTTGGGGTGCCGGCGTCCCCACGGCTTGCGCGCGGGAGAAGTTAGCGATGTTCAGAAGCGGCATTGCGACGTCTTCCAACGCGCGCACACCGATTTCATCCCGGTGTTCCAACGCGGGGCGATCGAAGTAGCATTTCGTAGCAAACGCGTTCTGAAGACCACCGATGAAGTACTTGAATCGTATAATAACCCTGTTTTGCATGAGGCCGTTATGCCCGATGATCAAACGCATCTTTCCAAGCATTAATCCCGGCAGTGGCAGCGCCAGGTCCGGTTTTTCGATGATCCGTGGGCTTGTGTCCGTGACCTTGCCCAATTCGCGGACCAGATAGCCCGCCAGATCAGGTTGCAGCACGTCTTCGATCAGGTTCATCTCACCAAACATCAGCCGGTGACGAAAACCGCGACGCGAGACTTCTGCGGTGATGACGCGCAATGGCTCCGGCCCTTCATGCCGTGCTAGTTGGAGGGAAAACATCTCCGACGCGTCTGGTTGATCTATGGTCATTAAGGTCCCCACGGGCACGAGTGTGCCAGAACAACATGGCTGAGACTATAAAGCGAGTTCACAAATAAAGGGTTACTTTATGTCGAATTGATGCCTTTGGTTCCATTGTCGGCGTTTAGCCGCCGGAATACGCCGACAACGGACGCAACTTCGCCGTCGTCGCCTCGCACGCCAACCCCATCCATTGCGACGGGAACCACCTCACCATCGATGCGACGGATCCGTGCCTTCATGCTGTAGGGGGTTCCGTCAGCCAACGCGAGACTAACGGCAGCTGTGACCTTCTCGCGGTCCTCTTGCAAATAGAAGGCCAGCGCGTCTTCCAGTGGCGGTGGCCCATCCTCTGGCTCCATCCCATGGATATGGTACACCTCGTCGGACCAATAAAGCGCCTGGGATCGCGCGTCCAAACGCCAATGGGACAGGCCTCCGATATCATCCATCAGGCCCAGCATGGCTTCCATGCCGCGGGTGTCGAACTGGTTCACAACCAAGGTTACGCCCAACACCTCATCATCGCTGCGGAAGAACGGCGTCACCCGGATCTCTCGCATCAAACCGCGGCTGTCGGCCTGGATCGCCAATTCCTCCCGCTGCCGGAACGCATCGGACACAAGACCCGTCAGCGACGGTACCCCTTCGGGCAGCTGACATTGCGAAAGATGAATGCCCGCCGCGGTCAATCCCTTCATTCCGAACAGTTTCAGGGCAGGGCGGCTGGCTCGTCGGATTTGAAGCGCATGGTCGATCACCAGGGTCGGCATGGGCACCGTCTCCAAGATCGCCATCATCTCCGACGTCATGGTTTGCAACTCGGCCGCGTTGATCTGCATCTCTTCGTTGACGGTGATCAACTCTTCATTGGTAGATTGCAGCTCCTCGTTGGAGGTTTCCAACTCCTCGTTGGTGGCCTGCATCTCCTCGTTGGTGGACTGCATTTCTTCGTTGACCGACTGCAATTCCTCGTTAGCGGTCTGCAACTCTTCCACGGTTTGCTGTAACGCCTCCCGCGTTGAGACCATCTCCAGTTCCATTTCCTGAAGGTAGGTCAGTCGCTCCTCCGAGGACAGTTCGGCCAATTGCGGGGCCGGGGCCGATCGCTTGCGCGTCTGCATGGCAAACAGCACATGGGGTTCCCCGCCGGTGCCTGATGCCATGGGGTAGGCTTGCAGCCGCACCTGGTCAAAATCCGGTCCGGGTAAGGTATGCCACCGACCGTGCCGCGCCTCACGCGCCCGCAGGGTCAGGGGGGTAAGGCTGGCCGCCTCATCGCGCAGCCCCTGTTTGAGGATCGCTGTGGTCAGTGTCAGGTTGGAATTCTCGCTGATATCCGTAATCGCTGAAATATTGCCAAAGATCCGGATGATATCATTGCGCCGGGTCACCACGAACCCATTGGGCGCAACGGCACGGGCCAGGCTTTCGAACATCGCGTCCCCGGCGCCTTCGCTGGTATTGCGGTTGGCGGCGGGTCCCGGCGACGACAAAGTTCTGGCCGAGCTTGGCAGGGTTGAGAACGCCGAATGCGTCGAAGAATCAAATCCCCGCCGCCCTAGCGCCCGTTTCACATAGAGTTTGTCGCCCGCTTCCGAACTCTCAAAATAGGCATGCATGGCGCCAATGGCCTCTGACGTGCCAAGAAACAGAACGCCGCTCGATGCCAATGCATAATAAAGGCGGGCCAGGACCTTCTCCTGCAACGCGGATTTGAAGTAGATCATCACGTTGCGCAACGACACCAGATCCACATTGATGAAGGGCGGATCCTGGAAGATATTGTGATGACTAAACAAAACCATCTGGCGCAATGTTGGGATCACTTCCACCCGGCCTTCGGACACGTGGAAGTACTTTTCCACATAGGCCTCGGGCACGTCGCCCAATGCGGTCATGGGATAGATGCCCGCCCGTCCCACCTCCAAAGCGCGCGCGTCTATGTCGGTCGCAAAGATCTGAACCCGCGCCCGCGCCAGGGCGGCTGGCCCGCCAAGCGCTTCGGCGGTCAAGATGGCAATCGAATAGGCTTCCTCTCCGGTGGCGCACCCCGCCACCCACACGCGGATGGGGTCCTCCCCCTTTCTGTCGGCCATGGCCCGGAGGACATCGCCCAGCATTTCGAACTGTTCGTAGTCGCGAAAGAACCGCGTCACCGAGATTAGCAAATCCTTGTGCAGCGCATCCACTTCGTCGGAGGAGGCGCGGCAATGCTCCACATATTGGTCGTAGCTTTCGATCCCCAAAGCGGTCATGCGCCGGGCAATACGCCGGTTGACAGTGTTCTCTTTGTAGTCTCGAAAATCCACGCCGGTGCGCGCCAAAAGGATGTGCATCAAATCCGACAGGGGCGTTGGCTCATCGTTCAATCGGCGGAACCGATCCAGGTCCCGGGGCGCCGACATGATCTTGGCCAAGTGCTGACCAATCTGTTGCGGCGACAATTGCAGGTCCACGCAGCCCGTCTCTACGGCCGACGCGGGCATGCCGTCATATTTGGCTGTGCCCACATCCTGCGCGATGGTGATGCCGCCCGCTTCGCGAATGGCCTGTACACCGTAGCTGCCATCGCTTCCGGTGCCTGACAGAACCACACCAACGCAGCGCTCCCCCATCTCCTGGGCCAGAGTGTTGAACAGCCGGTCCGCAGACGGTTTTGGCGTTGCATGGTGCCCCGACTGCTTGCGCAAGCCCAGCTTGCCATTCTCCAGCACCACGTCGGAATTGGGCTGGCTGATGTAGATCGTATCCGCCGTCGGGATCACGTCTTCCTTGGTCAGGTCGATGACGGGCAGATGCGTCTCTCGGGAAATGAGGCTGGACAGAAGGCTTTTGTGGTTGGGCGACATGTGCTGTGCCAGAACATAAGCCGCCCCCACATCCTTAGGCAGGTTCTGCACCAGAAGCGATGCTGCCTCCAACCCGCCTGCCGAGGCACCGATGCCCACGATCACCGGCAAATTTTCTTTGGGCAGGCTTACTGGATCATTCCGTTGAGGGATATCCGTCTCGGAGGGATCGGCGGCGTTGGACAAATCGGCGTCAGTGTGCGCGGCGGGGTCGCCGTCATTCGTCTGATCGGTCATCCAAGCCTCGTTCAAAATGCATCTACTGACTGGTTCCCGATGATCTACAAAACTGGTCCGCGCGTCTATAGCGGTTCGGACCAGACCAGACTTTCGGCCCCATATGCCACGCGCCGAAGACCTTGTACGGGGCGGGTTAGGGCGCGCTTGCTGTCGCCCTGTCGTGGGCCGCGCGCAACCACGCCGCCAGGGCGTCCACGTCGGGCATGACTTCCACGGCGATCCCTTCGGCAAAGGCTTGCAAGCCTTCCAGATTCAGGCTGTTGACGCCCGTCAGTACGGGCACGCCGCGGGCCACGGCTTCGGCGATGAGGGGGCGCATCCCGCGCCCCGCGACCTCTTGCTTGCCGAACTTGTTCAAGATCAACAAATCCGCCTGCGCCAGCCGCGCCTGCGTCTCTCCCACGGCCCGCTCCAACCCGGCGGGGTCCAGGCGGCACCCCCGCGCCGCAGGCCCCAGTGATTGGCTGATGCGGATTTTTGGCCCGTCCGGCAACACCACCGCATCCATGTCACAGCGTGCACCATCGTCGCGATCCTGGTTGACCTGCACAATCCCCACCACGCGCAACCCCTCGGCCAGCAAGACCTGCGCCACATCCGCCAGAAGCGGGTCCAAATCCCGCGCCCCGCGTGTCATGGTATAGGCGATATCCATGCCGGTTCAGTTCCATGGCGGCGCCGTCTTGGCAAGGGGCAGGCTTGACGCGCGACGCGCGGCGCGCGACCCACTTGCGCCATGGCCAACCCCTTTGCCCCTTTCCCAAACGTCGTGCCCCTGGGCGATGGCGCCCTGCTGGTGCGCTTTACGGATCGGCTCGACGACGCGGCCAATCGCGCGTGCCTCGCGTTTCGCGCGGCGTTGGAACAGCGCCGCTTGCCCGGCGTGCAGGAAACCGCGTCCTCCCTTGGGTCCGTCCTCGTCCGGGTCGCGTCTGGCCACACGATCCAGGTCCAATCCGCCCTTGAAAACCTTCTGGGGGAAACTGCTTGGCAGGACCATCCCTTGCCGGAACGCACACGCTGGACCATCCCTTGTAGCTTCGGTGGCCGCGACGGCCCGCAACTGGCCGAGGTGGCCGCCATGGCCCACTTGACCGAGGCGCAGGCCATCGACGCCCTCTGCGCGGCCCCGACGCGCGTCCTGGCCCTCGGCTTTGCGCCTGGCATGCCCTATCTCGGCATCCTGCCGCCCATTTGGGACCTGCCGCGCCAGACGGGCCTGACGCCCAAAGTGCCCCCCGGTGCCCTGGTCATCGCCGTCCGCCAGTTCGTCCTTTTCGGGACGGAGGCGCCTACCGGCTGGCGCCACGTGGGGCGCACGCTGTTCGACTGCTTCGATCGGACCCGCCCCCGTCCCATTGCCCTGACCCCCGGCGACGAAGTGTGCTTCACACCTGTCTCGCCCGAGGCGCTGCGCGCCAAGGCTAAGGCTGACCCGGCTCACCATGGCGGCGCGCTGCGGGAACGGCTGCCATGATCGAGATCCTTTCTTGCGGCCCGCTGGTTACCGTCCAAGACCAGGGCCGCCCGGGCCACCTGGCCCAAGGTTTGGCCCAGGGCGGTGCCGCCGACCCCCGTGCGCGTGTCGAAGCAGCGGCCCTTTTGGGCCACGACGGCGCGGGGATCGAGCTTCCGGGCGCGCCCCTGCGCCTGCGCCTGGACGAACCGGCGATGGTGGCGCTGACTGGCGCGCCGATGCAGGCCAGAACCTGCGACGGCCCGCTCCCCTGGCATTCCGCGCACGCCATGCCTGCAGGGACGGTGCTGGACCTGCGGCCAACGGGGCAGGGGGTCTATTCCTACGTACACCTCTCCGGCGGTCTTCGGACCGAGGCCGTTCTGGGCAGCCGCTCCGCCCACCTGATCGCAGGCATCGGGCGCCCCCTGGCGGCTGGCGACCGCATTCCGTTTGAGGTCACAGCCCTCGGCCCCGCTTTGACATTGACTGCACCAGAGTCGCGCTTTGAAGGCGGCCCCTTGCGCGTTCTGCCTACCCCGCAAACCGCCTTGTTCCCGCCAGAGGAGCAGGCCCGGTTTGAGGCCACAACCTTCACCCGCGACCGTCGCGGCAACCGCCAAGGCGTCCGATTGGCCATGGAGGACGCGGGTTTCGCCACCGAGGGGCAGCTTTCCCTGCTTTCTGATTTCATCTTGCCCGGGGACGTGCAGATGACCGGCGACGGCGTGCCCTACATCCTTGGCCCGGAATGCCAAACCACCGGCGGTTACCCCCGGATTGGTACGGTCATCGCCGCCGACTTGCCCCGCGCCCTCCAGGCGCCGCCTGGCGCGTCCCTGTCGTTCCAATTCGTTACCCAAACCCAGGCCTTGGCGGCCCGACCGGACGCGCCAGCCGTCACACCCCTGATCCGCGACCCCGCGACCATGTCGGACCTTCTGTCATATCAACTGATCGACGGTGTCCAGTCCGCCCGGGACTGAACGCGGCCCGACTAGATGGCTACGATACCTCCAGCCCGAGAGAGCGGCTTTGGTCACAAGGCTTGCGATCCCCGTGGGGATTTTCCAGCATGCCGAAGCGCAGAAACAGGGGCATGGGATGCAGGTCGATTTGAATGCCGATATGGGCGAAGGGTTCGGCGATTGGACCATGGGCGACGACGCCGCCCTGCTGGACGTCGTGACATCCGCCAACATCGCTTGCGGCGCCCATGCGGGTGACTGGGACGTGATGGCCCGCACCATGGCCCGTGCCCGCGACAAAGGGGTCGGCATCGGTGCCCATCCCGGCTTTCCCGACCTTCAAGGGTTCGGTCGCCGCCGGATGACCTTCGACTCCGAAAGCCTGGGCAATCTGATCATCTGGCAGTTCGGCGCCGCCCGCGCCATGGCCACCAGCTTGGGGGCAGGGGTGCGGCATTTCAAACTGCACGGTGCCTTGGCCAATATGGTGTCCGAAGATGCGACCCTGGCGCGCGCCGCCTATTCCGCCGCGCTACGGGTGGACCCCGATGTGATCTTGCTGGTGCTTGCGGGCACGGCGCAACAGGCCACCGCGGAGGAGTTGGGCGCGCAGTGGGCCGGAGAGATCTTTGCCGACCGTGGCTACAACGACGATGCGACCCTTGTGAGCCGCGGGCAGCCCGGTGCAATGGTTCACGATCCTGGGGAAGCGGCTCAGAGGATGGTACAATTCGTGAAATCCGGCGCCATTCATGCAAATTCGGGTCGCCAGATCCCCGCGGCCTGTGACTCCATCTGCTTGCACGGGGACGGCCCCGAAGCCGTCGCAATCGCACGCGCCGTGCGCGCGGCGTTGCAGGCCGAAGGGATCACGCTCCGCCAGATGGCCGGGCGGGGCCCAAAGGCGTAAGGCAGCGGCTTTAGCAAACGGAATGGATGTCTGCGCCCGCGCCAATCGAAGGCATCCCATTTACCCCTGGGCAAACTCCGCCGTGGCGCGCGCCCGATCCTTTCCAAATCCCGCTATCGGGTGTGGGCATCGTTCCAGGGCGGAGGGGACAGCGACGACCTGTTTTGACCTCGTGACAGCGCCTTCCGCGCAGGCTTCCGTCGGTCAACAGGCATGCCGGGACACGCAGCTTGGGGTCATCTGCCAAGCTGCGGTGCTTAGCCACGGCGCGGCAATGACCATATTTGCGGGGGCGTTCGTACCGGCAAGGCCCATTTGGCGAGTGTGCTGACCCTGTTTCCGATGTGCAGGAACCGCAAATTGCGGGTCCTGGATTGTCGGCGCAAAGAACCTCTGCACCGGCTGTTGACTCGGTCGACCGGTCTCCCTATCTCCGCGGCATTGGCACTCCCGTCAGGTGAGTGACAATAGGGAGAAACACATCTAGCTGAGAGGCTAACATCATGGCTTTTACACCGCTGCATGACCGCGTTCTGGTCCGCCGCGTCGAGTCCGACGAGAAGACCAAGGGCGGTCTCATCATCCCCGACACCGCTAAGGAAAAGCCCGCCGAGGGCGAAGTCATCGCCGTGGGCGAAGGCGCTCGTAAAGATAGCGGCGAACTGATCGCGCCTGCCGTGAAATCCGGCGATCGCATCCTGTTCGGCAAGTGGTCCGGTACCGAAGTGACGGTCGATGGCGAAGAGCTGTTGATCATGAAGGAATCCGACATCCTGGGGATCATGGACGGCGCATCTGCTGCGGCCGCAGCCTGACGTCACCCCGATCTTCGGATCGACTGAACTTCGTATCATAACTTATTCAAAAAGTGAGGAATATCATGTCAGCTAAGGACGTGAAATTCGATACCGACGCCCGCAACCGTATGCTCAAAGGCGTGAACGTCTTGGCCGATGCGGTCAAGGTGACCCTGGGCCCCAAAGGCCGCAATGTGGTCCTGGACAAATCCTTTGGTGCCCCGCGCATCACGAAGGATGGTGTCTCCGTCGCCAAGGAAATCGAACTGGAAGACAAGTTCGAAAACATGGGTGCACAGATGGTGAAGGAAGTCGCTTCCCGCACCAATGACGAGGCTGGCGACGGCACCACCACCGCGACGGTTCTGGCCCAGGCCATCGTCAAGGAAGGCATGAAGTCGGTCGCAGCGGGCATGAACCCGATGGACCTCAAGCGCGGCATCGACATGGCGACCTCCAAAGTCGTCGAAACGATCAAGGCGGCTGCCCGCGAAGTCTCCGACAGCGCAGAAGTCGCCCAGGTCGGCACCATCTCTGCCAACGGCGAAGCTGAAATCGGTCGTCAGATCGCGGATGCGATGCAGAAGGTCGGCAACGAGGGTGTCATCACCGTCGAAGAGAACAAAGGCCTGGAGACAGAGACCGATGTCGTCGAAGGCATGCAGTTCGACCGCGGCTACCTGAGCCCCTACTTCGTGACCAACCCGGACAAGATGACCACCGAGTTGGAAGACGCCATGATCCTGCTGCACGAGAAGAAGCTCTCTTCGCTGCAGCCCATGGTTCCACTGCTGGAGTCCGTGATCCAGTCGCAGAAGCCGCTGCTGATCATTGCCGAGGACGTGGAAGGCGAGGCTTTGGCCACGCTGGTCGTCAACAAGCTGCGCGGTGGTCTGAAGATCGCTGCGGTCAAAGCACCGGGCTTCGGTGACCGTCGCAAGGCCATGCTGCAGGACATCGCGATCCTGACCGGCGGCCAGGTGATCTCGGACGATCTGGGCATGAAGCTTGAGAACGTCACGATGGATATGCTTGGTACGTCCAAGCGCGTGTCCATCACCAAGGACGAGACCACAATCGTCGACGGCGCTGGCGAGAAGGCCGAGATCGAAGCACGTGTTGCCCAGATCCGCGGCCAAGCCGAAGAAACCACGTCGGACTACGACCGTGAAAAGCTGCAAGAGCGTGTTGCGAAACTCGCCGGTGGTGTGGCCGTCATCCGCGTTGGCGGCATGACCGAGGTCGAAGTGAAAGAGCGTAAGGACCGCGTCGATGACGCTCTGAACGCAACCCGCGCTGCTGTGCAGGAAGGTGTTGTCGTCGGTGGCGGTGTCGCTCTGGTCCAGGCGGGCAAATCGCTCGACGGTCTGACCGGAGAGAACAACGACCAGAACGTCGGTATCTCGATCGTACGCAAGGCCATCGAAGCGCCGCTGCGCCAGATCGCTGAAAACGCTGGTGTTGACGGTGCCGTTGTGGCGGGCAAGATCCGCGAAAGCGACGACACGTCCTTTGGCTTCAACGCGCAGACAGAAGAGTACGGTGACATGTTCGCTTACGGCGTCATTGACCCGGCCAAAGTGGTGCGCACCGCGCTGCAAGATGCCGCCTCGGTTGCTTCGCTGCTGATCACCACCGAAGCCATGGTGGCTGACAAGCCCGCCAAAGAAGGCGCCGGCGGTGCCCCCGGTGGCATGCCCGACATGGGCGGCATGGGCGGCATGATG